>CAJWUK010000238.1 GCA_913047365.1 uncultured Alphaproteobacteria bacterium
CATCGCGCTTGAAGATCGGGTTTTAGGCGAAGGGGCCTCGGCTCTTAATTGATGCGGGCACCCAATCCATAAAAAGAACGTCGACGATACGCTCTAATTATTAATTATCCATCTTTGGCCCGTAAGTTCAGGCCGGAGCCGTGCCAGCGATATTATCGCCGCATCGATATAGAAAAGCTCATCGGCCAACAGACTTGTCGCCAAGGCGCGAGATATACCAATCGCGCAACGACACAATAAGTTTTCAGACTTCTAAGCCCTGTTCGGACACGCCGAACCGACCGTCGGCCGTGCGGGGAGCTTAACTATTCGGGACACCGTTTCTCGACCACTTATCGACGTTATAGAAAACATTCGAACCCAGGTGATAGCCACGGTTTGTCAATTCGACGACCTCCCACTTTGCTTTCCAGGTCTTGATAAGGATCAGGGCCTAAATGTGTTTATATCTGCCATGCTAGTCCGATCTGTCTCAACCTTCACCGCTTCCAGAAACTGGCGGAGCAACCTTCGATTAAGCAGATGCTTTCAAAATACGTTTCTCTCACCGGATTCATTCCCCTGGGGCAGACGTGTTGGCGACACAGGTTCAGGCCTAAAATCGCAGACAGAGCTTAATATTTTTCTTAAACCGCACAATCCCAGGGTTTCTTGACAGCGCCAGTATCCACGCCTATTCCCGCACAAACACAAAGTTCTGTAGAAACCACCGAAAACTCGCGAACAATCCGAACTGGAGCTCCGAATGGATAGCAAAAACCCAGAAACACTGGCCCTCCATGCCGGGTGGCGGCGGGACGAAGCGACCACATCCGTGGCCGTGCCGATCTATCAGACAACGTCGTATCAATTCAACAGCACCGAACATGCTGCAAATCTGTTCGGGCTGACAGAACTCGGAAATATCTATACCCGTATTATGAATCCAACGACGGACGTGCTGGAACAGCGCATAGCAGCGCTTGAAGGCGGTGTTGCGGCGCTTGCGGTTTCTTCCGGTCAGGCCGCTTCGGCGTTTGCAGTCCAGAACATCACCCGTGCGGGAGATAACTTCGTCGCCTCCACCGATCTTTACGGGGGCACCTGGAATCTTTTCGCAAACACAATGAAGGACATGGGAATCGAGTGCCGGTTCGTCGACCCCGAAGATCCCGCGGCCTTTGCCCGCGCCACCGACGAACGAACACGCTGTTACTATGCGGAAACCCTGCCTAATCCAAAGCTCCGGGTTTTTCCCATCAAGGAAGTCGCAAAAGTCGGGCGCGACCTCGGCGTTCCGCTGATCGTCGACAATACGGCGGCACCGGTTTTATGCCGCCCGCTGGATCATGGCGCCGCCATCGTTATGCATTCCACTACCAAGTATATCGGCGGACACGGCACTTCTATTGGCGGCATGATTGTAGACGGCGGAAATTTCGATTGGGAAGCGCATGCAGACCGTTTCCCGATGTTGAACCAGCCAGATCCCAGTTATCACGGCGCAGTATGGACAGAGGCCGTCAAACCAATGGGGCCGATTGCCTATATCATCAAGGCGCGGGTCACCCTGTTGCGGGATCTCGGGTCCGCTATGAGCCCGTTCAATGCCTTCCAGTTCATTCAGGGTATGGAAACCCTTCCGCTCAGGATGCGTGCCCATTGTGAAAACGGCACCGCGGTCGCGGAATACCTTGCAGGCCATGACAAGGTCGGCAAGGTCATCCATCCAAGCCAGATGGACGGCGAAGAACGCCGCCGCGCAGACGCGGTTATGTCCGGTGGTTATGGCGGTCTGGTCGGCTTCGAGTTCAAGGACGGCGGCAAAGACGCCGGTCAGAAATTCATAGACTCGCTTCAGATGTTCTACCACGTCGCGAATATCGGGGATTCCCGCAGCCTGGCCATCCATCCGGCCACTACGACCCATTCCCAGTTGACACCCGAGGACCAGGAACAGACCGGCGTTACCGACGGGTATGTCCGTCTGTCCGTCGGTATCGAGCATATCGACGATATCATCGCCGATCTCGATCAGGCGCTCGCAGTAACCTAGCGCCCGACGATGGTAGGCGGCGAATATAGTCTGGGACGGTTCCCGGTCACCCGTATGCGGCGGAACCGCCGCGACGACTGGAACCGGCGGCTGGTCGCGGAGAACATGCTGTCGGCAGCCGACTTCATCCTGCCTTCCTTCGTTCATGACTCCGATGTAGGTCGGGAGGACATTCCCAGCCTGCCCGGGATCCAGCGGCATTCGATTTCCGCGTTGGTAGATCTCGCGGGTGAGGCAAAAGAACTCGGCATCCCGGTTCTCGCCGTCTTTCCCGCCACCGACCCCGCGTTAAAAGACGCAGCAGGATCGGAGTCCGTAAACCCGGAAAACTTAGTCTGCCGCGCAGTCCGTGCAGTTAAAGACGCCCATCCCGATCTCGGTGTGATGTGCGATGTGGCTCTGGACCCGTTCACTGACCACGGCCATGACGGCCTGTTACGGGATGGATATGTCGTAAACGACGAAACCCTGGAGGTTCTGGTCAGACAGGCCGTGGTTCAGGCAGATGCGGGTTGCGACGTGATTTCGCCATCCGACATGATGGACGGTCGCGTCGGAGCGATCCGGTCGGCCCTTGACGACGCTAGCCACGACGCAGTGCGCATCATGGCCTACAGCGCCAAATACGCGTCTGCCCTCTATGGACCGTTTCGCGATGCGGTGGGCTCCGCTCCGAACCTCGCCGGCAGCAGCAAGAAAACCTACCAGATGGACCCTGCCAATTCGGACGAAGCCCTGCGCGAAGTCGCCATGGATATCGCCGAGGGCGCGGACATGGTGATGGTGAAACCCGGCCTATTCTACCTAGACATCGTCCGCCGAGTGAAAGACGAATTCGGCGTGCCGACATACGCCTATCAGGTATCGGGGGAATACGCGATGATGAAGGGCGCAGGTCTTAACGGCTGGCTGGATTGGGACCGCGTGATCATGGAAAGTCTATTGGCGTTCAAACGGGCAGGCGCCGATGGAGTTCTTACCTATGCAGCCACGGAAGTGGCTTCCCGTCTCAAAAAAGGCTGATTAAAATACACCTTCGCGCCCCATCAAATTCCTGTCGTATTCTTTCAATCACGCAGCGGCATTGGTTGCCGTGTATTCCAATCCTGATTCTTTTGCGAACAGGCTGGTCTCGCTGACCGTTTCAGGCGGAAATATCAACACGCGGTTACTATCGTCTGTCCTGATGCTCAGGTTGGTTCGGCCGGGCGGTTGTTACGGCTTGTTATCCAGATCAGCGACCTGCCCGGCAGCCTATCCCGCGTCATTAATCTGCTTTTCCCGATGGGAGCCAATATTGTGGAAGTACAGCACGAACGCTGTTACCGGGACGTGCCCGTCAGCCTGGCCCAACTGGAAGCGCAAGTGTGAACCCGCAATGGCGTAGACGGACACTCAATCGCAGAAGACCTCGCGGATGTCGAATTTCCGCCTCCGCTTCTCAGGGGACGCCTATGGCAGCACCTGATCAGGAAATGTTTGCGTAGGCGCCTTTGTAGTACAACAGAGGCCGGCAATCATCGCCGTCATAATCCATCTTGGTAACCTGCCCAACCATGATCAGATGGTCACCACCTTCGTAAATGGCGTGCTTGTCGCATTCCAGAACCGCGATGGAGCCACCAAACGTGGGACAGCCGTTTTCGCCGTATCCGTGCTCAACACCTTCCCATTTGTCGTCACTGGATCGCGCGAAAATGTTGGATATGTCTATCTGGTCTTCGCGCAGCACATTGATGTTGAAATGACTACTCGCTTCGAATGCCT
>CAJWUK010000239.1 GCA_913047365.1 uncultured Alphaproteobacteria bacterium
CCGGGTCTGCGGCCTACTATCCTGACGGCGAATTAAAACCGCGGAGAGAATAGATGGCCAAGTTAAGACATATCGCGCTCAGCGTGAAAGATCTGGAAGAAAGCGCCAAATTCTATGAGAGCGCGTTCGGGATGGAACGCGTCCGACAATCAGATGTTGCAATCATGCTATCCGACGGGGTCGTGTCGCTGGCGCTGTTGCATTTGCACTCGAACGACAACGCGCCGGATGAACGTGGTCCGGACTATATCGGCCTGCATCATATGGGATTTCTGGTCGATGATGTGCCTACGTCTAGCGAGGCAGTGGAAGCGGCAGGCGGCTCCTATCACGGACAAATACTGAATGTGGGCGCGGGCCCAGAATCCGAACGTAAATACCGCGATCCAAACGGCGTGGTGATCGATGTGACGTCACCCGCCCACGCGGATGCGTCCTGGCGCGTGCCGACGGATTCTTGAGCGCGATTGCGGGGAGCACCCAATGGCAAAGATTCAACATATTGCGATCATCGCGGAAAACCCGGAAAAGCTGGCGCATTTCTATGAAGACATTTACGGGATGAAGATCACTGGGCGCAGTCAGGGAGACGTCTGGATCACCGACGGTTACATGGATGTGGCGATAATCCACAAGGACAACCTTCCGGATCAGCCGACCGGCATCAATCATTTCGGATTCACCATCGACCCTGAGGAAAAAGACGAGATCTACCAGAAAATGGGAGAGCACAATCTGGAGCCGTTCGATCCCCGTGCTTCGAATCCTGATCCCGATCGGCCATTTGTCGAACACGCCGCCTTCGACATCGAAAGAAATCGGTTCGATATCTCAACTGGCATGCGCGACCTGGAGGAAGAGGTGACGCGCTGACGCTCCGCGGTGCGCATCCTATCCGTTCTTGGTCCGGTGCCGCTGGTTCCATCACGTAGGACGGCGCTGCCTCCATAAAGGAATAGTGCCGCGATGGGGCAGCCCAGATTGCGCAGTCTTCGACCATTTCGTGGAGCCGGTCGCTGGGATAGCTCGTGTTCACGTCCTGCACGAACCCGGTGCGGTCGAAATAGGTCTATGCGTGGTTCATCATTCGTTTGTTGGTATCCGATCGTCTGACAGAACCCGGTAATTGCCCGCCCCGGCGTATACGGCGGTTCCTCGCGCCGGTGCAGTCCTGCCGTGCTGGTGATCGTAACCTTTATATCTGCCAGCCGCTTGGGGTCCGGTCCAGGCGGCGTTAGAGTTGGCACCCTGCGCAATTGCCTCGGGCTTGGGACCGGTATCGTGCGGGGATCGCGCCCCCATTCGGACAAGGCTATACTCCGGCAATGGATATCGAAATCCTGCCGTTGACGGATACGCTCGGCGCCGAAATCCGGGGCATCGATCTAGCACGGCCCGTCGCTCCTGAAATCGCGTTGAAATTGCGGGATGCCTGGTATCAACATGTCTTGCTGCTGTTTCGGAATCAGGAAATGTCCAATGAGCAGCTTAAACGCTCGACCGAATGGCTCGGGGAGGCAGGCGAGATCACCATGCCGCCCGACAGGCGTGGCGATGCCGATCTCTCAATTGCCCTGATTTCAAATATTCTGGATGAAAATGGAAAACCGATCGGCGCGCTGGGCGATGGAGAGATGTGGTTTCACCATGACAACAGCTTCACCCTGGCTCCCGACAAGGCGACTTTCCTTTATGCGGTGGAACTTCCGTCTGAAGGCGGACATACCCTGTTCGGCAACTGCTACAGGGCGTATGACGAATTGCCGGAGGAGCTGCGAAAAGAAATCGTCGGCCGTCGTGTGCTGCAGGTATACGACTATACGGTGCGTGAAGTTCCGGACACGACGAATCTCGGGGATGTTCCGCATTGCTGGCAGCCGGCGGTGGTAAAGCATCCGGTAAGCGGCCGCAACGCGCTGTATGTGGACCGGCTGATGTCGGCCGCCATCGACGGTATGGGGCCCGGGGATGGGAAAGCACTTCTCGAAAAATTGTTTCCCTATGTGGAGCGCACGGATTACGAACACGTGTGGCAACCGGGCGATTACGTTATCTGGGATAACCGGTGCTCGGTGCATGCTCGGACCGATTTTTCCGCTGACCAGCGCCGTCTGCTCAAGCGCGGCAAGGTTGCGGGCGAAGAACTGGTTGCGGCTTATCTCTAGCCCAGCTTCTCGGCCAGCCAGTCGGCCGCATAGTGCAGGGCCGGTAGGTGGTTGTTGAACTGGGTGTGAGCCGATCCGCCATTCCTGCCATCAAAGATTTTCAGCTCTTTGTCCGCCGATGCGATGATGGCGAGCATTTTTTCTGCATCGGCCAGCGGCACCTGGCGGTCTTCGGCACCGTGCATGATCAGGAACGGGCAGGTGATCCGCGGACCCAGCGGTTCGATACGGAAATCCTTCAGACAATCCACTGCGTCCCCAATGGTGTCGGTTCCGGTGATGAACATTATCTGGAAAGAAGGTGCCGCCAGCGTACCCTTGTTGGCCAGCCGGTCCAACCAGACCCTGTGATAGTCGTATATACCGCCCCAGGCGACGGTCGCGGCAAGGCGCGGTTCCTCCGCCGCGGCGCGGGCGACGTAGTATCCCCCCAGACTGCTACCGACAATACCGATCCGGGCGGGATCGACCTCCGCCCGGGTTTCGAGATAATCAATGATGGCGCCGACCGGTTTTTCGTAATCCGCGCGGGTATAGAGTTCCTGCTTCCGCAATGCGCCGCCGATGCCCGGCGTGTCTACGAACAAGACGTTCAGCCCCCGATCGGATATCGCCTGCCGGGCGCGCAGGAACCAGAGCTCCTTCGTTGTGTCCAGGCCGCAGATCATGATTGCGGTGCCGCGTGGCGCGCTGACATCCGCCGCCGGCTGGAAATATGCAGGGAGAACCGAGCCCTCAAACGAAATGTCGACCGGGTCCAGTGGAAAGGGGTATTTCTGGCGGGCCGCCTCGAACATCTCCAGCACCTTGTCGTAGGCGGCCATCCGGCGCGGGTCCGCGGGTGGCACGAAGTGTTCGCCGATGATTTCGTATAGGCAAGCGAGGAACATGGTGTCGCTGAAACTGCGGTCGGACTGGCTGTTTTGCGCCCGTTCCTCGACGATGCCGGCCAGCCGGGTCCATTCGTCGTGCCAGACCTCGTCGTTGCCGACGTTCTCTGTCAGCACCGGCATGATCAGTTCGAGATCGCCAAGTTGTCCGCCCGCTGCGAACGCCAGATGGGTGTTGTAAGACCAACGGTAGCTTCCCGGAAACAGCTCCAGCATTTTTTAGTATCCGCCGACGGTGTCGTAGCCGAGTGTATGACGCCCGCTTAGAGTGGACTGCACGTCCCAGTTCAGCCCGGCATGGCGGGCGGCGGCATTCACGTCGCGCCAGGCCCGCTGTACCGGGTGATCCAGCAACAACCCGGCACCGCCGACGCAGGAAAACAGAACATCTACCGCCTGCACGGCGAGGCGCATAGCCATTGCCTGGTTGCGCCGGTTCTCGATACGCTGGGTGACGCTCAGCCCATTGCCGAATTTGGCGGCGTCATAATTTGCCTTCAGATCGTGGCGCAACAGGCCGAGACCGGTTTCTATGCTGGCGGCGGCCTCCGCCACGCGGGATTGCACGATGGGAAATCCGCCCACCTTTTGGCCGCCATCGACGGTGCCACCGCGGGTTTCGCGTTCCGATGTGATGTCGACAAAGGCATCCAGCGCGCCCTTTGCGGCACCAAGACCGACGGACGCGATGGAGTAGGGAACCACCGACAGGAAAGGAATGTTGTAGACGAAATCCTTGTG
>CAJWUK010000240.1 GCA_913047365.1 uncultured Alphaproteobacteria bacterium
GCACATCTGCTTGGACACCGGCACCGAGTATGTTTCAACCTCCCGGTCCGTATGGTCCGATCCCACCCCGATCAGCATGCCCTCATCGGTGCCGATCAGAATAAATTCCACTTCGCCGGACGAGGTGTCACCGAGAAACTGCAGTTCTTCGCAGTTGGTAAAATTTTCCGCGCCGACGCGATAGAAGCAGGGTACGGAGCTTGGCCGGGGTACGCCCAGTTCTTCCAGTTCAACGATATGTTTTTCCAGTGCTTCGACATCGCGGCCGGTCCAGCCAGCGATGACTAGATCGTCAATCCGGACCTGTTTGGCACTGCCGTCCGGCAGGACGGTGAATTCAAGTGTAACGGGCAAGAAAACGCTCCCTAACTTCAGGACGCGTAAACTACTCGGCGGGATTTGTTGTGGCAATCTCTGTACTTGGCAGGCCCTGCACCGGAACCGGTTATTCTGTTACCATCCTCGTGCTGCCGCGTCGGCGGCTTGCGGGATCGGCCGATGACGGAAGTAACAAATCAGCAATTCGGGCCAAATACCCATGTCTGACGGTATAAAGGCGTTTGCTGGCCGGGCCGTATCTCTCGCGCTCGGGCTGATCCTATTGGGGTTCGTGCTTTATTCGGCCGATCTGTCTCAGGTCGGCACCTATATTTCCCAGGTCGGGCTCGGATTTTTCGTCATGGTGGTGGCCTACAAGCTTGCCTTCGTGCTGGATAGCTGGGCGTGGTTGATGACGGTTCGCTCCCTGCCCATGGAACTTGTCTGGGGATTCCGGTTCTGGATGGTCCGTATGGTCGGCGAGGCAGTGAATAACGCGACGCCACTGGCCGGGATGGGGGGCGAGCCGGTAAAGGCGGCAATCCTAAACCGGGTATACGGCATCGGTTACCGCGACGGATTCGCCTCTATCGTATTGGCCCGGACGGCTTTCGTGATCGGATTGATCCCGTTCCTGATGATTGGGTTTCTGCTTTTGCTGATCGAACCGGGTCTCGAGGCAGGGTTCAAATGGGCGGCAGGAACCGGTCTGGTCGCGCTCAGTCTCGGTATTGTCGGTTTTTATCTGGTCCAGCGCTGCAAGCTGTCGTCGCGGACGGGCGCCGCGTTCGCGAAGCTGATATCCCGTCCGGGCGTCCAGAAGCTGGTCGAAGGCGTTTCCGAATTCGAGGAACGCCTGGTCGAATTCTATCGCTTCGCTCCTGGCCGGTTCGCGGCGACGGTGGCGTTGTCTTTCGTCAACTGGGCGCTGGGCGCGCTGGAGGTCTGGATAGCCTTTCACCTGCTGGACGCACCGGTTACTTTTGCCGAGGCTTGGATAATCGAAGCGGTGGTGCAACTCGTCCGGGTTGGGGCCTTTTTCATTCCGCTCGCCATCGGCACACAGGAAGGCGCGTTCGCGATGGTTGTCGGCGCGATTACCGGCAGTACGTCGCTCGGCGTCGCCGCCGCTATCCTGCGTCGTTGCCGGGAAATCTTGGTCATTGGGGCGGGGCTGCTGATGGGTCCGCTGATCTTTGGTAAAAGCGCTATGACACCGGTGTCGAAGGGCCCCGCACCATGACCACTGGCTCGCGGATGCCCGCCGGTTTTCAAGTAATCCTGGTCGTCTTCCTGCCATTCGGTTGTGGATACTATCTGTCCTATCTGTTCCGTACCATCAACGCGGTCATTTCCGAAAATCTGACCACGGAACTTGGGCTCGGTCCGGCCAGTCTCGGACTCCTGACGAGCTTTTACCTGATTGCCTTTGCGTCATCGCAGGTACCGCTTGGGGTTGCACTGGACCGGTACGGACCCAGGCGGGTTAACGCGTATCTGCTGCTGATTGCAGCAGCGGGGGCAGCTGTTTTCTCCGTTGCCGAGAATTTCTGGCTGCTATTATTCGGCCGGGCGCTGATCGGTTTCGGGGTGTCCGCCGCCCTGATGGGGGCATTCAAGGCCAACGCACTCTGGTTCCCCGCCGACAGAATTCCGTTGATGAATAACCTGATCGGGGCATTCGGGGCGGTGGGTGCGGTGTCGGCGACGCGGCCCGTCGAAATTCTACTGCATACTGTCGGTTGGCGGGACATTTTTGCCGGACTTGCGGTGATTACCGTGATCGTTTCGCTCGCGATCTTGCTTTTGGTGCCGGAAAAGAAAGAGGTGGAGCCGACGGGTGAAACCTTTGCCGAGCAGTTAAAGGGCTATGGCGATGTCATTCGTGATGGTTTCTTCTGGCGCGTCTCCTTGATCTACGCCTTCAGCTATACGGCTTTTGTTTCCTATCAGACTCTGTGGGCCGACCCCTGGCTGCGCGATGTCGCCGCCCTGGATCAGACGGCCCGCGCCAACTATCTGTTAGCTATCCAGATCGGGTTCCTTGCGGGTTTGCTGCTCACCGGTGTCGTCGCCGATCTGTTGCGGCGGACGCGGATCCAGGCCGTGCATGTCTTCGGCGGCGGCGTTTTGATGCTGATGGGCATTCAGATCCTCCTGGCACTAGGTGTTACAACCGGGTTGACGGCGATCTGGTTCCTCTTCGGGTTTCTGTCGTCGGCGACGTATCTGGCCTATGCCGCCCAGACCGCGCATTTTCCCGCTGCGGTGACCGGCAGGGCGATCACCGCGATGAACTTTTTCATGTTTGTGCTGGCGTTTTTCTGTCAGTGGGGTATCGGCGGCATCATCCAGTCATTTGAGCCGGAACCGGACGGCGGATACTCTCTGGCAGCGCACGCGACTGCGCTGTGGATCATGATCGGCGCGCAGGCGCTGTGTTACCTGAACTTCATCCGAGGGGTGGGAAAGAAAAACGAGAATGGCTGACGTATCTGATACTCCGATTAACCCGGTCGCCAAGCCCGTTTATGTGCTGGTCCTGACCGTGCTGATGCCGTTCAGCATTGGTTACTACATGTCCTACCTGTTCCGAACGGTTAACGCGATCATCTCGCCGCAGCTTGTCTCGGATGTTGGGCTGACGCCGTCAGCACTGGGTTTTATGACGGCCGCCTATTTTATGACCTTCGCTGCTGTGCAGCTACCGCTTGGGATCGTGCTGGATAAATACGGTCCCCGAAAGGTGCAGGCGGCCCTGCTGATTGTTGCCGCGGCCGGAGCGGCGTTATTCGCGGTCGGCACCGACGCGGTGACGCTGATTATCGGACGTGGTCTGATCGGACTTGGTGTGTCCGCCTGTCTGATGGCGTCCCTGAAAGCCAACGTGCTGTGGTTTCCGAAGGAAAAAATTCCTTTGGTCAACGGCGTGATCTTCGCCTTTGGCGCCATCGGCGCGCTTTCGACCACGGTGCCGTTGGAGCTGTTGATCCAGACCGTGGACTGGCGGACGGTGTTCTGGTGGCTGACGGCTATTTCAATCGCTTCGGGCCTGCTGATCCTGTTCGTCGTGCCGGAACGGCCTCAGGCACCCGTCGAGCTGCCACCAGGGCAATCGGCTTTTAGCGCCCAGATGGCGGACCTGAAGCTGGTCTACGCCAGCGCCTATTTTTGGCGGCTGGCGTTCATGGTGTTTCTGCATAACGGTGTTTTCCTGTCCTACCAGGCATTGTGGGCGGCGCCATGGCTGCGCGATGTTGCCGGGCTGGACCGCAGCGGCGTAGCGGATGCAATGTTCATGTTCAATATCGGTATGTTCGTGGGTGTCTTGTCAATTGGGCTGGTGGCTGAACGGCTACAGAAACTGGGGATACCGACCATCGTACCTGCCGTTGCGGGCATTGTGTTGTCACTGGTCGTGCAGGCGCTGTTTGCCGCGGCGTGGACCGATTATGCAGCCA
>CAJWUK010000241.1 GCA_913047365.1 uncultured Alphaproteobacteria bacterium
AAAGAAGCGGCCGTTCTGAAATCGGTCCTGAAATCGCTTATTGAACGGAATGGTGTGCCGGTGAATGCCGACTGATCGTTCGACGGTCCCGGAAATAAAATATACCCAACGAGGGTTTCATTCCCGATGATCCTATCAGACAAAACGTAACGGTTGTCGGGACGCTGAAAGCCATTATCCGGAAGCCCAAACCAGTCATTGCCAACAAGGAGGTGCAGGCACTGGAAAAAAACATCTCCGGCATTTCCTCTGCATCTCCACCGCCGTTGTTGAAAGAAACCTTGATATCAACCAACGCAGTGATCCTTGGGATTTTGCCGTGCCCTTAACTAAACCAAAGCCCTCATACCCGACCGCAAGGGCAAACGGCGGCCAGATACTATGCGAAATATTCACGAAAATCTGAATGTAGGACTATTAATTTCTCTCCCGAGCGTCGAAGAAGTGATCCAAAAACACCTGAACAAAAAACGCGCCGGAAGGACGCTGATTGCGCTACTATCGCAGCTATGACGGTCGCAGATCCCGCCCCACAGAGCATCCCCGAAATTGAACTTTCGGCGGTCAGCAGATATTTCGACGAAAGCTTTTCCCTGAAGGGTATTGGCTTTGCCGTAGACGATAAGGAATCGGTTGTCCTGATAGGACCATCGGCATCCGGCAAAACCGTGTTGTTGAAAACCATTGTCGGACTATTCCTCCCTGATGAAGGACGCATCAATATCCGTGGCACCGATACGGCAGGCTCAAGCGGCGAAGAACGTGACGAGGTTGCCAGGATCGGCATGCTGTTCCAGCGCTCCGCCTTGTTCGACAGCCTGACCGTCTGGGAAAACATTACCTTCCGGTTGCGCCAAAACACGAAACTTTCGAATGACGACGCTATCGAATTGGCGCAGGGAAAATTGGCCGCTGTTGGTCTCGCCCCCGACACTGCCCTGCTCTATCCGGTCGAATTGTCAGGCGGCATGCAGAAACGCGTCGGCATCGCCCGCGCCCTGGCCGACGATCCGGACATTCTATTGCTGGACGAACCGACCGCCGGACTAGACCCCATCATGGCCAATGTGATCAACGAACTGATTCTGGAAAACGTCGGCAACCTGGGAGCGACCGTCATTTCCACCACCAGCAACCTGGATGGTGCCCGCCATATCGGTGACCGCGTTTTGATGATGCACCAGGGCCAGATCGTCTGGGAAGGAACGGCGGCTGAAATGGATACCACTGACAACCCCTATGTCGATCAGTTCGTTCACAAGACGGCTGATGGGCCGCTCGGTATCGGCCTTTCGTGAAAGTCCTCTATCGGCCACGCATTCTGTACCCCTTCGCGGGCATATTGATGATAACTCCGGCGGGCGCGTTAGCAGCCGGACCCCGGACCGACATCGTCGGGTTCACCCTAGCCGTCCCGTTGATCGGAACGGACTGTTTTTTCGCGGAAAAAGTATAAAGGCCTGAGGAGACGACAGAAAAATGCGCATCATCATGCTCGGCACCAGTGCCGCCATGCCAAATCCCGACCGGCACGATTCCGGTATTCTGATCACGGTGCGGGATCGGCACTATCTTTTCGATTGCGGCCACGGGGCGACCAACCAGATCGTGGCCGCCGGCATCAATCCGGCCGATGTGAACCATGTGTTCTTATCTCATCTGCATTACGACCATATCGCGGATTTCGCCTACTTCATGATCACTACATGGATGGCGAACCGGCAAACTCCACCGGTGGTGATCGGCCCTGACGATACACAACATTTCGTCGACAGCCTTCTGAACCCAGATGAAGGGGCCTATCGCAAAGACATCGAGGCTCGGGTTCAGTACAAACAGCGGCAGGATAATTTCCATGCGCTCCAGGCCGACGTCCGAGAAAAGGAACCCGGCTTGGTGTTCGAAGACGACTACGTGAAGGTTACGGCCTGTTACGTCGAGCACATCCCAATGGAGATCTCTCCGTGTTTCGGTTTGCGTCTAGATACGGTGGACGGCAAATCGGTCGTGTTTTCGGGCGATACCGCCCCGTGCGACCGATTGATAGAACTTTCCCAGGGTGCGGACCTGTTAATTCACGAATGTACGTTCCCTCAGACCGCAATTGATTTCCGGTCCAAGGCGGGGATCGGCACCTGGGCCCATACCAGTCCGACGGACCTAGGCGAGATTGCCGTGAAATCGAATGTGAAAAGCCTGGTCGCCACCCACTTCGGGCATTTCGATTCCCATCGCCCCGCTGTCCGTGAATTAATGAGCAAGCATATGCCGGTTGATTTGATGGGGCCGGAGATGATGGAAGAAATGATTGGCGATATCCGGAAAAACTGGAAAGGCGACCTGCGTATGGCGCACGACCTTATGCGGATCGATATCTAGTAAATTTGAATGGCAGAATGTTAGGTTTCTAAGGCTTAGTTGTTAGAGGCTTGGATCAGGTCTAGACTGTCCTCGAAGCGAAAATAAATTTCGCAAAAATAAATGGGGAGCTGACGTGCAAGCCATCGCAAAAGCGCATGACTGGCTGATCAATGCGCTGAAAAACATTTCCTGCGCCATCGTTTTTGCCATCTTCGTCCTTATCGTACTAGATGTGCTACTGCCCCTCGCAGACATCCAGCCGTGGGAAGGAACGCTGGGCGTCGTCGAATATGGCCTGCTCTGGTACACGATCCTCGCCGCGCCGTGGCTAGCCCGTATAAAAGGTCATGTATTCATCGATGCGGTGAACGAGCTTCTCTCGCCCGACGCTCGAAAAATCACCTCGAAAATAGCGTATCTTGTCGTCATCATTGGGTCTCTCATGCTGGCTTATTACTCGCTGGAGTTAGCCATCGAATCCTATGTCGACGAAGCTATCGACGAACGCAGCATTGAGCTGGAACTTTGGTGGATTTACGCTCCCATGCCGATTGGCTTCTTCCTGGTTGCAATTGAATTCATCAAATTTCTGTTGGGTTTCGACGATATGTTCGGCAGTAGAACCGACGTGAAGGAGGGCATGTAGCCATGGAATGGTATTGGGCTTTTGCCCTCCTGCTCGGCATGGTCATCAGCTTTATGGCACTGGGTGTGCCGGTCGCATTTGCCTTCATCGCAACCAACTTCATCGCGGTATACATCTTCACCGGCTTCGATGCGGGCGCGTTGATTCAGGTCGCCGATAATTCGACCCAGCTAATATCTCGCTTCATTCTTGGGCCGGTCCCGATGTTCATCCTGATGGGGTCGCTATTTTTCCATACCGGCCTGGCTATCAAGGTCTTCGACGGACTGGACGCAATCTTTGGCCGCCTGCCGGGACGCCTCTGCTATCTGACTGTCGCGGGCGGTTCCATCTTCTCGACCCTGACGGGCTCCTCCATGGCGAACACCGCAATGCTGGGCTCACTCATGGTGCCAGAAATGAAACGCCGCGGATATTCCAGCCAGATGTCCATGGGACCGATCCTAGGTACGGGCGGGCTGGCCATGATCATTCCGCCTTCGGCGTTGGGGGTGCTGCTTGCCGCCATCGCAGAAATAGATGTCGGCCGTCTGCTTGTTGCCGGATTCCTTCCGGGTTTCGTGCTCGCCGCGCTCTACGCGGGGATGATTACACTGCAGCTCATCCGCTATCCCGGATCCGCGCCGGCCTATGACGTCGAGCCGATGTCCTGGGGCACCCGGATCACGCTGGTTATTACCAACATCCTACCCATGGGCCTGGTGGTGTTCATGGTCGTCGGGTTTATCGTCCTAGGCTGGGC
>CAJWUK010000242.1 GCA_913047365.1 uncultured Alphaproteobacteria bacterium
TTTGTTCCTCTCTCGAAATCTGAAACACGCGGAGCTTGTCCGCGCAAACGGCTTGGCGGGCGCAACCAAGCTGTTTCTGGACAAAAAGCTCGATGTGCTTGCTGGCCTCCGCCCAGCCATGATGGACGACCTGCCGAACCTTCCCGGCGCGCGCATCCTCGACGGCCAGTTCACCGCCGTTCAGCAGGCCGTCGGGACGGCGAAGGGGAATACGGAGGCAGCGGTATTTCTGTCGGATTTCGTAGAACAGTCGAAGAAAAGCGGTCTCGTTGCAAAGCTGATCGACAAGCATGGAGTGACAGGTAGATTGTCGGTGGCGTCGGTTAACTGACGCTCAGTGCGCCAAAATCTGCCAGAGAAATATCTTCGTCCACCGGTGTTCCGGTGCGCTGAAGAAATTTTCCGGTAGGGGTTCTACCACGATATAGCTCTCATACTTGGACGGTACCCGGTCCGCCACGCTGCGGGCAAAGATATTTCTCTGGCAGATTTTGGCGGAGAACGGGAATGCCTCTCTCAAGCGGCCAGCTTGTCGCGATCATGTGGCTGCATCAGGGTATTTTCCGGGCCGCGGGGGATGATGCCATCCCAGCCGATCGGTCCCGCCTTTCCGAAAGATCCGGCTTTCATATTTTCTATGTCACTAACCTCTGCGATGCCGGGTACCTGGTATAGTTCGCGCAGGTAATTTGACAGGTTCGGGTAATCGGCAATTCGGCGCAAGTTACAGCGATAGCCGATGTAATATATGGGGTCGAACCGGATCAGGTTCGGATACAGGCGCCAATCGGCTTCGGTCAGTCGGTCGCCCAAAAGGTATCTTTGGTGTCCAAGTCGCTCTTCCAGGGCGTCCAGCGCTTCGAACAGTTTTTCGAACGCGTTGTCATACGCTTCCTGTGTGATCGAACGGCCGCATCTGTTTACCCCGTTATTGATGCTTTCCAGCACGAAGGTATTGATGGCGTCGATCTCGTCGCGCATGTCGTCTGGGCAGAGAACGGGGGTGGGCGGTGCAATCCCTTCGAATGCCGTGTCGAACATGCGAATGATCTCGGACGATTCATTGCTGACGACGGTCTGGGTTTTTTTATCCCAGAGGGTGGGGACAGTGACCCGTGTGGTACATTCGGGATCGGACAGCGTATAAACTTCGTGCAACCAGCGGGCATTGTGCTCGGTTCCGGGAACCCGGTGTCCCGAAGGCCCGAAGCCCCAGCCCTGACCGCCTATTTCCTGTTCGTTGGTGTCGACCAGGTCCACAATTTCTTCCAGTTTCTTCAATACACGATACAAAACCGCCCGGTGCGCCCAGGGACAGCTTACGGCGGCATACAGCACGTAACGACCGGCTTCTGCCTTAAAACCGGCTTCTCCCATCGGTGCTGCGGACCCGTCCGCGGTAATCCAGTTACGGAATTTCGAGGGCTGTTTGGTGTAAGTACCGGCGTCGTCAAGTTCGACGAGAAATTCTTCGTCAGTCCAGGCGCCGTCTAAGAGATGTCCCATCGAATCCTACCCCGGGTAATGCTACTCGAATCATAGTGAAACGCCGATCCGTATTCTTGTCGTGCCTATCTATTTCACATCCGAGAACAGCTTGTCGACGCCTTCTGTCTTTGACGGCGCGCCTTTTCGCAATTCTTCTTCCCTTTTCTGGAACCAGGCGGCGCGTACAGCCGCGTAATAGTCGAGCGATCCTTCCCGCAGTTCCTTTAAGGGATCCAGAACCTGTTCCCTGTAACCCACAATTTCGCCTGCTTTCAGATACATACGGGTTTCGAAATCGAGAACATATGTCATCGGGCTCAGGAAGGAATCCACACCGCCCCCGACGGCGTCGCGTGCGGTACTCGGTCCTAGGAAGGGAAGCACGATGTAGGGACCGTGGCCGACGCCATAGCTGTGCAATGTTTGCCCGAAATCCGCCGGGTGCTCTTCCAGCCCAAAACGTTCTGCGACCTCAAAGAACCCAAACAGGCCGATGGTCGAATTTATGACGAAACGTCCGACCGACGTACCGGCATTTTTCAGATCTCGCTGCAGCAGATCGTTGATCGCCACCACCGGTTCATTGAAGTTTTCGAAAAAGTTACGCCCCATTCTGCGCAAAGGTGCGGGCATGATAAGTCGGTAAACATAGGCAATTGGCACCATCAGGTAGCTGTCCAGAAGGTCGTTGAACGCGAAAATGGCGCGGTTAAAGCCTTCCAGTGGATCCTGGTCGTTGGATTCATTGAGCACTTGGGTTGCGGCAAGGTCGGCTTCGCTGCTCTCGGTCGGCGCCGGTGCGCGCGATAGGGCGCCGGTCTGAATGGGCGGCGGAGTGATCAGGCGCGGTCGGGTAGCCGTTTGCAGTAGGGCAGGAAAGGCTATTCTTAGCTGTTGGGTGATTGCCGGTCCAAGTTCCGGGGCAGCGTTCACCGCGATGGCCATCGCAGCCTGAGCATCCGCCGGGTTACGGGAAATCGCGTCCATGACAACCTGCGTAATCAGGGATGCGGTTACGTTCCGGTTCATCTGCTGGGCAACAGCAGCAATATGGGGATCCCCGGAAAGTTGCTGTAACTGACGCTGCTGATTTTCGGTCGTTCGCCAGGATTCGGCTGCGGTCTCTATGCTTTGGCGTATGTCGACCGGAACGGCCTTTGCTGACGGGGCCGAGACGGCGCAAATTCCGAACGCAGCAAGTAGAAGTCCTGCCAGGATTGACCGGTCGGACGCACGAATCTGAAGGAAAGAAGGCAATTAAATAGACACTTTATATAGCCCATCGCGCTGCTGGTTTAGCACGAAGCGGGGTTACGGCTCAAAGCTTCTGTGGCATTGGTTCGGCACGCAATATTCAGGAAACGTTATGCGGACAAGGCAATAATGTGCCGCCAAATTACCACTTGGGGCGGCGAAGACGACCAAATTGTTCACGCTGGACAAGAAGACGAGCGAGTACAAGCTTGAAGATAAGCTTTCAATTACCCGACAGGGTATCGTCAAGCACGCAACGATGATTGACCGCGACAACCGGCTAGAAGCGGGCCAGGTAATGGCGAACAATATGCGCATTCTTTAAAAGCTGACCGATTGCATGTGACTGGGAGAATATTCCACCCGTTGGTTCGACCGTATTTTCGGTCACTCCGGTTCCGAACCGCGGTTCGGCGCCGCCTGAACCTTAATCTATTCTTCTACCCGTTCAAGCCGGTGCCGGTTGAGTACCGGCACCTGGCTTAAGCTGAAGAGCAGCGTCAGCGCCATTATCCCGAACACCTTGAAATTCACCCAGAACGATTCCGTCTGAGTACGCCAGACGATTTCGTTCACCACCGCCATCACCAAAAAAAACCACCCGAAATTGCGGGTAAGAATTCGCCAGCCGGCGTCATCCATAGGCCAGGCTGTCCCCATGACCCGTTTTAACAAAGGTTTGTTGAAGACCAGGCCGCCGAGCAATATTGCGGCGAAAATTAGCTGAACGATCGTTGGTTTCATCTTGATGAAGGTGTCGTCGTTGAAAACCAAGGTCAAACCGCCAAAAACCCCAACAATCCCCGCTGTAATCACCGGCATCATGGGTACCCGCCGGTTGATGGCGAGCGAAAGCACCAGTGCAACCGCGGTTGCAGCGATCAGTGCGGCAGTTGCGGTGTAAAGATCATAGAACTGATAGGCGGCGAAAAAGATAATCAGGGGACTGTATTCGGAAACCGGCTTTACCCAGGATTTCTCGGCTTTT
>CAJWUK010000243.1 GCA_913047365.1 uncultured Alphaproteobacteria bacterium
GCGCTGATCAACAATGCAGCCGTTTTTTCCCGCATCACCATGGCACCGTTCTGGGAACTGCCGCTGGAAGAATGGGACAGCGCGATGCAGGTGAACGTGACCGGATCGTTCTATTGCGCACGTGCCGTCGTGCCTGCCATGCAGGAGGCAAAATGGGGCCGGATCGTCAACGTCACGTCCGGTACCGTGGCGTTGGGGTCCGCCAATTACCTGCACTACATCACGTCGAAATCGGCGATGATCGGCATGACGCGGTCCATGGCGCGCGAACTGGGGAAGTGGAATATCACCGTGAACACTTTCTGGCCAGGGATCATCAAGACCGAGGTGCCACGACCGTCAGCGCCGGATGAAGTGTTCGAAATGTTCCGCAACCAGCAGTGTTTGCCGCGGCTGACCACCATTGAAGATCTCGCCAAGCCGATGCTGTTCCTGTGTTCGGAAGAGGCCAAATACATGACCGGCCAGATCTTCGAACCGGACGGGGGCTTGAGCTTCAACTAGAAAATCGCGGGCCGGGCGGCAAACCCGGCCCGCGTTCTATTCAGTTTTCCAGATGTGCGTTGCGGTTCTGGAAAAGTTCCTCGTCCGCATAGCCCATCCGGTCGGGATCCCGGCCCTTGCCCAGCATCACCTGCATGTAAACAGGCTCTACGGAATCGTTCTGATAGCCGTGGATAACCCCGGCAGGACAGGAAACACAATCCCACGGGCCAAGGTGTCGTTCGATACGCTTGCCGCCATCGTCTTCGAAAAACACCATCAGATGTCCCTGTAGTACGAAGAAGACCTCTTCCACCTCGTGGGTATGTGCCGCATTGCCTTCACCGGCAGGCACATACATCACGCTCAGCGTAAAAGCACCAGCGGGAATGATGGAATCATCATCCTTCCCGCTGGTGTTGCCGATGAAGCGGTGCTGTGCCCGTCGATATCCATCGATAAGGGCGTCGGCAAAGGCTGCCCAGTCCGGTTTGCGGTCGCTGAAATGGGCGACCTGCCGGTCCGCGATCTCCTCGATGTCGACGCCCTCGAATTCAGGCGGGCGCGGATGGCGCGCGATATTCTCCGCCATGTTTTGCGACCTTACTTGATAAACTGATTGGTGTAGTAGTCGCCAATCGCCACTTTCGTTTTGATCTGCTCGTATTCGTGCAGAATGTTCTGGGCGGTCGTAATATCCTTCGGCGGAATCCAGCCCAGCGGTTTCCCCTTACTCGCCGCACTGTGATACAGGTCAAACGACGATTTTAGGATCGCAAGGTGGACGTCCCGGTTCAGGGTCGGCTTGGCCTTGCGCAGCGCATCGATGGCGGCGCCAGGATTTTCCTGCACAATTTTTAGCGCTTCCTGGGTCGCCGCGACCATGCGTCCGACCATGTTGCCCTTGTTTTTGATCAGATCTTCATGGGCGATAACGGCAAGGCCGGGCACGTTGACGCCGGCTGACGCAAAGCTGAGATACTCAGCCGGCGTACCCTTTGATTCCATAATCGGTTTCTGCAGGAAGCCGAAGGAATTCGTTCCGTCCGCCTTGCCCGACAGCACCGAACTTACTTTGGCCGGCGGTGCAACAAGGATGATCTTGTTGCCGCTGATTCCCATTGCTTTCTGAACGGCCTTGAACAGGAAAATCGTGCTGCCGCCCGCGGAGTCCGCGATTTTGGCGTTATTCACGTCTTTCCAGCTTTTCCATCCCTTCGATTTGGGGAAGATCAGGGCGCTGGGCCCGGTGCGCAGATACCCGGCTACCATCTTGGTTTTCAGCCCTTTCGATCGCAGGACCATCATGGCGCCGCCGTCAGCGGTTCCGAATTCGTCGGACTGGTTGCCAACGGTCTGCGATGTGGTCATCGATCCGCGGCCTTCACGCAGGTTCAGGTTGATGCCGTGTTTGGCGAAAACGCCCTTTTCCTTGGCGTAGTGCCAGACGGCGTGATATCCGCCGAGCACCCAGTCGAGTCGCAGGGTTACATTGTCCGCCGCCTTTGCGGGAACAGCGAAAAGTGCGGCCAGAGCGCCGGCCGTTACGAGTGCTTTTGTTATCGATTTCATTGATCTTTCCTCCTGGTTTGTGGGTCGTTTCTTCTCCGTTTCGTTGGGTCGTTTCTTGTTATTATTGCACGTGGCTTCGTTGCGAGACGTGCCACGGGATAAGTAGCTTTTCGAGCAGTTCTATGGCGTAGAAGAACACCATGGCGAGCACGGACAGAACGATCAGCACGCCAAACAGTAGCGAGGTGTTCATTTCACCCGAGGCGCTCAGCAGGATGTAGCCAAGCCCGGAATCGGACGCGATATATTCGCCGGTAAGTGCACCCACCACGGCCAGCGCAGAGGCCACCTTCAGTCCACCGAACATGCTGGGCAGGGCACCCGGCAGGCGCAGTTTCAGGAAAATCCGTCGCGGCGACGCACCCATCGACCGGGCAAGCTGGATAAGCGACGGATCAATACTGCGCAGCCCTACGATGGTGTCGACGACAATCGGGAAGAAGCAGATCAGGAAGGCAACCGACACCTTGGTTTCGATGCCGAAGCCGAACCAGACGATAAACAGCGGTGCCAGGGCAATCTTCGGAATGCTTTGCGTGGCAACCAGGGGCGGATACAGCAGCCGTTCCACCTGGGGCGATATCACGATCAGAATGGCGATCGGTACTGCGAAGACGACCGCCAGAATATATCCCGCAAGGACCGCCAACGTCGTTTCCCATGAATTTTCGACGATGGTTTCCCAATGTTCTATCACCGAATGAACTACGGCCAGCGGACGCGGCAGCAGGTGCCCTGGAAATCCGAACACAATGACCACCAGTTCCCATAAGACCAGAACGATGACAAGCGAAAGCAGCATCCAGAACGCGTCCACATGCCAACCCCGCGCGCGCGCGGAAAAGAATCCCGCTGGCTTATCTTCTATTTGCTGTGTCATGCCCGGTTTCCCTGAATTCGCTAGTGAATAACGCCCATTTCCTGGAACAGTAATCTGACGCGATGCACGATTGAGCCGAATTCGCCTGTATCCCGAATATTCAGATCACGGGGCCGTTCCAGATCGACATCGATGATCTCCCGCACTTTGCCTGGACGTGGTGTCATCACGATGATGCGGTCCGACAGGAACACAGCCTCGCTGATACTGTGGGTGACGAACAGGACTGTTTTTTGCGTTTCCTGCCACATGGCCAGCAGGTCGACCTGCATCTGTTCACGGGTCAGCGCATCCAGCGCGCCGAACGGTTCGTCCATCATCAGCATGGGTGGATCCAGCAGCAGCGCGCGGCAGAGCGCCACGCGCTGACGCATGCCGCCGGATAGTTCGAATGGCCGTTTGTCTTCGAAGCCTTCCAGGCCAACGGATTTCAACAGTTCGCGGGCACGGGCATCGTGATCCTTGCTGTCGAGGCCCCGCATATCGCATTGAAGCAATACGTTACGAAGCACAGTCCGCCAATCCAGCAGCAGATCGCTTTGAAAAGCGAAGCCGAGATCGGTATAGGGCCCATCGACTTTCGCGCCGTCGATCCGCACTTCGCCGATGGTCGTTTCCATCAGCCCGGCGACCAGATTTAGTAGGGTGCTTTTTCCGCACCCGCTGGGGCCGACAATGGAAACGAACTCCCCCCGGCCGATTTTCAGATCTGTACCTTCCAGCGCCACAATCTGTTCGCCGTCCTGACCTGTGAACGTTTTGCCGACGCCATCTATATTGATCAGCATA
>CAJWUK010000244.1 GCA_913047365.1 uncultured Alphaproteobacteria bacterium
TCGACGGCCATGACCCTGTATCCATAATTTAGTTCCGAAGCGGGACTTTCTTCTTTGTCACGTGCCTAACAGAGTGTTGCCGTAGCAATCCCCTGCTACGACGAAGCGTTGTCCATTACGGCCGTGGTCAAAGCCTTCCGCAAATCGCTGCCCCAAGCAGAAATTTACGTTCAGAATAACAATTCTAAAGACGACACTGCGGTGCTGGCCCGTCCGGTTCTGGCCACTCACCTGGAAACCGGCAGCCTCCTGCCTGCATAGCGCGATCCCGTCGACCGCCCTCATGCTACTGGCCTTCCTCAGCGGCACTTGCGGGCTGATACTCGAAAGCGTCGGTAGGGGCAGTTAAGACAAAAGCGCATCGCGTATCTGTCATACCCGTCCCCCGCGATACGTCCGAAGCCGGATGGAACAAATGAGTGAAGCAGTGCTGCTTCTGTTCTATGCCTCGCTTTTTCTCATTGCCTAAAGCAAAATTTTATAAGCGTCGTAGATATTTAACGCCGGACAATCGGTGTGCTACGGTTCCTGTAACTAAGGACGAAAACTTAAAATTAATTAGTCTGAGGGAGAAACCTATGAAATCCACTGTTCTAAAATCTGCTGTCTTTGCAGCCGCCGCCGGCGCCTTTGCCCTGTCGGCGGGAACCGCAGACGCTAAGCTGAAACGTATCACTGTCGGCACCAACCCGCAGGGATCCGTTTACTTCCTGCTGGGTAGCGGCTTCGCCAAGATCTTCCAAGAAAAGATGGGTGTCCGCTCGAATGCACAGCCGCACGCCGGATCGTCCGTGTACCTGC
Organism: uncultured Alphaproteobacteria bacterium; assembly: GCA_913047365.1. Taxonomy (GTDB): domain Bacteria; phylum Pseudomonadota; class Alphaproteobacteria; order MPNO01; family UBA830; genus CAJWUK01. Next base: position 802 of record CAJWUK010000244.1, read on the forward strand.
CGCTCATGGACGCCGGCGAAATCACGCTCGGCATGAATTCGTCGCTCGATTCCGGCATGGCCTGGAGCGCTGTCTCCCCCTACAAGAGCGCTACCAAAAATGTGCGGTCGATAGCACGCGTGTGGATCCTTCCCTACGCCTACATGGCCAAGGAAAGCTCCGGCATAAAGACGCTCGCCGACCTCAAGGGCAAGCGGGTCATCGTGAAATTCAAAACCAATGTGTCGCTGGCCCAAGCTAACCGGACCATTCTCAGCACAGCGGGGCTGACCGAAAACGACGTAACGGCGGTTGAATCCGGCGGCGTAGTCGCCAGCATAGGCATGGTAGTTCAGGGGCGTGTCGATGCGGCGCCAATTGCCACCGGCATGCCGGCAATGCGGAAAGCCCACGCAACGGTTCCCGGCGGACTTCGGATCATTCCGATCGGGCCGAAAGGCACCGACGAATTCCTAGGCAAGGGAATGGCCGGCCTCTATACGGTCAAGGAAAAGAACAGCAAACGGAAGCCCTTCGTCAGAAGCGACATCACGATTGCAGCCTTCGATTCCTACCTCAACGCGGGCACACAGGTGAAAAATGAAGACGCCTATCAAATGGCGAAGACCCTGTATGAAAACTGGAAACAGTTACAGAAGGACTATCCGCCACTACGGGGTACCAAGCAAAATCGGATTGCACCAGCAAACAACCCGATCCCGTATCATCCGGGTGCGGCCAAGTTCTATAAGGAAGTCGGCATTTACGGAGATGCCAACATGAAAAACGACGCGATGCTGATGAAGAAATAGGCGTCGCGCCGATAGAAGAAAACGGACGCGCAGGAGAACCCGATGGACAAGTTTAACGGGATTTTCCTGCGCGTTTGTTTTGCCTCCATCCCGATTATCGGGATCGGTTGGATACTCGCTGTCACCGACTATTTCGGTGTGGCCCTTACCTTTCAACAGGTCATCGCCGTTGTCCTCGGCCTGTCCTGCGCATGCGCGTTCCTGCGCTATCCCTATTTCGACAAGCCGGGCCTATTGGAAATTGCGCTGTCGCTGATCGCGTTTTTTTCGTGGTTCTGGATGGCCTACAATTTCGAAGACTGGATCGTGACGGCCCACGAACGCACCCCAGACAAATGGGTTCCCGGCGCGCTTTCCTTGATTTTGATGATGGAAGGCCTGCGCAAGGCGGCCGGCAAGATTATTGCTGGCCTTGTCTGGGTGCTGATCGTCTACGCTTTTTTCGGTGATCTGCTACCCGGCGTGCTGGAAGCATCCGTGTTCCCGCCGACAAAGACCGTCACCTATTTTTATGCCGACAATAACGGCGTTCCCGGCCTCGTGCTTCAAGTCGTCCTGAATTTGGTGCTCGCCTTTATTATTTTTGGCAAGCTGATGGAAGTCAGCGGCGGGACCGCGTTCTTGACCGATCTTGCCATGGGTTGGATGGGACACCGCCGCGGCGGACCAGCAAAGGTTGCGGTCGTTGCCTCCAGCGCATTCGGTACGATTTCCGGATCGACCGTCGGCAATATCATGTCAACCGGCATCGTCACCATTCCGCTCATGAAAAAAACCGGGTTCAAGCCGGAATATGCCGGCGCGATCGAGGCCGTCGCCTCTAATGGCGGGCAGATCGCCCCGCCGGTGATGGGCGCCACCGCCTTTATTATCGCAGAGTTTCTAGAAATCCCCTATCAAGACGTTGTCATCGCCGCAGCGCTTCCTGCGCTGATGTATTTCCTAGTCCTGTTCATCCAGGTGGACGCGGTCGCCCGCCGGTTCAGTATTCTCGGACTGCCAAAGGCGGAATTGCCGATCGTGATCGACGTATTGAAGGTCGGCTGGATTTTCATCCTACCCATCGCGATCCTGATGTATTTCCTGTTCTGGATGGGTTATCCGCCAGGCGTCGCAGCGCTCTATTCGGCGGCGAGCCTGATCGTGTTGATGGTCATTCGGGACCGCAAGCTGCCAACGCTGGATCACTGGAAAGGCTTCCTGTTCGGCAGCGGCGAAATTCTAGTTCCATTGATTCTGATCGCGGGCGCGGCAGGCATCATTCTCGGTGTGATGAACTCCACCGGCCTCGCCTTCCAGCTCAGCATAATTCTGACTGGTCTGGGCGAAGCCCATGGCGTCTTCGTCATGCTGCTGCTGACATCCTTAATTTGCATTATTCTGGGCATGGGAATGCCCACGGCGACGGTCTACATCGTCCTTGTTTCAGTGATCGGTCCAGCCCTAATAAAGATGGGGTTGGTGCCCATTGGCGCGCATTTATTCCTGTTCTATTTCGGTCTGATCAGCATGCTGACCCCACCAGTCGCCATCGCATCAATGGTGGCCGCGGAAATGGCGGGCGCGGATATGTGGAAGACCGGCTTTATCGGCGTGCAACTTGCCGCAACCGCCTATCTGCTGCCCTATCTGTGGGCGTTCAACCCGGCCCTCCTGCTGGAAGGTTCAACTGTCGCGATCGTCTATGGCGTGATCACTTGCGTATCAGCCGGTTTCCTGCTGGCCCATTCGGTGACGGTACTGGGCAACGGAAATACAGGTGGCTGGCTGTCGGCCATAGGCATGTATGTCGCCTGCCTCGTAGTGGGATCATCCACGATCTGGCTGGGAACGGAAAATGCACTAACCCTGGCAGTCGCCGCTGCCGGACTGATACTCGTTTGGATCATAACTCGACGGGTAAAGGTGCTGGATCCGGCGCCCGCGAAATAACCGCGCCAACATCAGTTGGCCATTACCCCGCCTAACCCAGGTTGCTGCTGTGGATGAAGCTCTAAGTTTGAATGCCGATCTTTCCACTCGAGCGGTCATGCGGTCCGGCGAAATGGACTATCAACCGTGCCCGTCGCCTACCGTGTGGCGCAAACGGCTGTATCTGGACGGCCCGGCGGAGGCC
>CAJWUK010000245.1 GCA_913047365.1 uncultured Alphaproteobacteria bacterium
AGTCTATGGTCAACCATACGCCCGGTGGCCCTACCGCCCACGTCGATAGCTTCGCGGCCGATAACCTGCCACCCAAAGACCAATGGCCGGAATTTGACTTCGGGTCCCTGGCCATTCTGCAGGCCTATCCCGACCGGATGAATGCTGGCGTCGAGCTACTCGATCACATGTGTCAAAACGGACATGCCGCCAGCCCGGTGTTGCATTATGAAGACACCACCTGGACCTACGCCGAGCTACGCGAGGTTGCGGACCGCATCGCCAAAGTGCTGGTCGAAGATCACGGCCTTGTTCCCGGCAACCGTGTCCTGCTGCGATCAGCCAATAACCCGATGCTGGTAGCCTGCTGGTGCGCGGTTTTGAAAGCCGGCGGCATCTGCGTAACCACGATGCAATTACTCCGCGCGCGGGAACTGGTTTACATCGTCGAGAAAGCCGAAATTCGCCACGCGCTGTGCGATATCTCTCTAGCCGAGGCCATGGAAGAAACCTACCAACGCAAACCCGAACTGGCACACACAATGTATTTCACCGCGACTGCGGAGGGCGGGGCGTCTCTCGATACTGCCATCGCGGACAAAGCAGCCGGGTTCGACAACTGCGATACCTCGGCCGACGACACGGCCCTGATTGCCTTTACGTCTGGTACAACCGGTTCCCCCAAGGCGACGATGCATTTCCACCGCGACGTCATAGCGATGGCCGATTGTTTTCCTCGCTCTTTCACCATGGCGGAACCGCATGACATTTTCACCGGCACGCCGCCACTCGCCTTTACATTCGGGCTTGGCGGGCTAACCTGTTTCCCGATGCGCTTTGGCGCATCAACCCGGTTTTTCCCGGGCCCGCTCGGCCCGGAAGACATGATGGCTGCAATCGAGAAATACCGGATCACCGGCCTGTACACGGCACCCACCATGTACCGCCAACTGGCGGAACTCGCCGACAAATATGACATTTCCAGTCTAGAAAAATGCGTATCGGCGGGCGAAACCCTTCCCAAAGCCACCTGGGAAGCATTTCACAAAGCAACTGGCATTCGCATCGTCGACGGATTGGGATCGACGGAGATGATCCACATTTTCGTCTCCGCCAGCCGTGAAGACATGCGCGCCGGTTTCACGGGTAAAGCGATCCCAGGATACCGTGCGAAAATTGTGGATGAAGACGGCAATGAGCTGCCGCCCGGCAACACGGGATTCCTGGCCGTCCAGGGCCCGACCGGCTGCCGGTATCTGGCCGACGAACGTCAAGGCGTGTACGTCAAAGACGGATGGAATTATCCCGGCGACGTATACGAAATGAACGAAGACGGATATTTCCGCTATGTCGCCCGGGCGGACGATATGATCATTTCCGCGGGCTACAACATTTCTGGGCCAGAGGTCGAAAACGCTCTGCTGGACCATCAAGCCGTGGCGGAATGCGCGGTTATCGGCAAACCGGACGACAAACGGACAAATATCGTCAAGGCCTTCGTCGTGTTGCGGGACGGGTTCGATGCCTGTCACGAAACCGTCAAAGCACTCCAGGACTTCGTCAAAAACGAAATCGCGCCCTACAAATATCCACGGGAAATCGAATTCGTTTCCGAATTGCCCAAAACCGAGACCGGTAAGCTGCAACGGTTCCGCCTACGCGAACAGGAATCTTGAAACCTCAGACTAAAGGACGGAAAATCACGTCCTACATTGATTACAATGATTTAACCGATCAGGCCTTTTAAGCTTCTTGTCCAACCCTAGTTCCCTGTCATTCCAAAAGATCGTTTTGGGCACTGGCGGTCGCGATACGCCTGACGGGAACATGAGGGACATCGTCACCTACAGCGGATGGTATGTTGCTCACGAAGACCTTTAAGATCCTATCGGCCAGATTGCCGACACCGCCAATACCGTCGGAAAATCAACAGCTCTTTAAAACTTCACCATGTCCCCACCCTTGAGCGCGAGGCGCTCGCGGGCTTCGGTAGGTGTCGCGACCTCCAGAGACAAGTCTTCGACGATACGCTTGATCTTAGCAACCTGATCAGCGTTGCTCTCCGCCAACTGGCCCTTGCCCAGATAGAGCGAGTCTTCGAGACCGACGCGGACATTGCCGCCCATGATTGCGCCAGTGGTGACGAAGTTCATCTGGTGGCGCCCAGCGGCGAGGATTGACCATTCGTAGTTCTCTTCGCCGAACAGTTTGTTAGCGATACGGCGCATGTGGCCGAGGTTTTCGAGATCGGCTCCGATGCCCCCCAGAATACCAAAAATCGTCTGCACGAAAAACGGCGGCTCGATCAGGCCCCGGTCGACAAAATGAGCAAGGTTGTAAAGGTGGCCCATGTCGTAGCATTCGAATTCGAAACGAACGCCGTGCTCTTCGCCGAGTGTCTTGAGTACCCACTCGATGTCCTTAAACGTATTACGGAAAATAAAATCTCGCGTCATTTCGAGATATTCCGGCTCCCACTGGTGCTTCCAGTCGTATCCCTTGTCCAGAATTGGGAACAGGCCGAAATTCATCGACCCCATGTTGAGGGACGTCATTTCGGGGCTGACCGCTAGCGCCGCCTGACAGCGTTCTTCGAGCGTCATGCCGTGTCCACCACCGGTTGTAATGTTCACCACCGCATCCGTCGCCTGCTTGATTCTGGGCAGAAAGTCCATGAATACGTCGGGGGACGGGGTCGGACTACCGTCTTCGGGGTCACGCGCATGCAGATGCAGGATCGACGCGCCGGCTTCCGCAGCGGCAATGGCATCCTGCGCCACTTCGTCCGGCGTGATCGGCAGATGCGGCGACATCGTCGGCGTATGGATTGCGCCGGTTACCGCGCAGGTAATGATGACTTTGCCGTCTTTGGCCATTTTCGTTTCCCCGTATGTGTTTCTAGTCCGCGATGACCGCAACCGCGCGGGTCCAACCGCCGGACGCGCCCTTGATCTTGGTCGGAAAACAGATGACGTCGAACCCGGTCGACGGCAACTGGTCCAGATTGCCCATCTTTTCGATCTGGCAGTAGCCTTTTTCCATTCCGGCCTTGTGGCCTTCCCAAATTATCGACGGGTCCTTGGTTTCGTTCCACCGTTCCAGCGTCTGTGGAAATGGCGCGTCCCAAGTCCAGGCATCCGTGCCAACAACGCGCACTCCGCGATGGGTCAGCCACAGCGTTGCTTCACGCCCGAACCCGCAGCCTTTGGTCAGATAATCGTCCTCGCCATAGCGTTCGCCGGCAGATGTGTTAACCACGATGATGTTCAGCGGCCTTAGTTCATGACCGATGCGGGCCAGTTCCGACTCCATATCACCGGGCGTCACCAAGTAGCCGTCGTCGAGATGACGAAAATCGAATTTGACGCCGGGCTGGTAGCACCATTCCAACGGTATCTCGTCGATGGTAATCGCTCGCTCGCCGCCGTCCATGGTGGGATGATAATGCCACGGCGCGTCCACGTGGGTGCCGTTATGAGTGGTCAACTCAATTTCCTCGATCGCCCAGCCCATGCCGTCCGGCAACTGCTCCGGCGTTAGCCCGGGAAATAGGCCGCAAAGATCCTTCGCGGTTTCCTTATGTCCCTGATAATTGATCTTGGGCAGCATGAATTCCGGGTCAGATTTAATCCCGGTTTCCAGCGCCACGGAAATATCCACGAAACGGCGTGGCATCTTCTTTCTCCCTGTTCTTGTCAGTGATTATGGCGAAGCCGGTTGA
>CAJWUK010000246.1 GCA_913047365.1 uncultured Alphaproteobacteria bacterium
GCTTATCTGTTGCTCACGCTGGCTTATCCCGGCGTGAAATTCGTCACCGACGTCGTTCTCGCCTGAATTTCAAATCCAAACAAGTCGTTGCGTTTCCGGACGGAGGCACATAGTTTGCCCGCAATTTATGCAGATGTGTTTAATTGCCTAAGAAATGCCCATTCAGATTGGCGATATCGAGCTTGAAGGTCCCGTAATTCTGGCGCCCATGTCCGGCGTGTCCGATTTGCCATTCCGCCGTTTGGTGAAGAAATGGGGGGCAGGGCTGGTGGTATCGGAAATGATCGCGAGCCAGGCAATGGTCCACGCGAACCGCAAGACCCTAAAAATGATGACCAATTGCTCAGAAGAGCAGCCAATGGCTGTTCAATTGGCGGGATATGAGCCGGAACAGATGGCGCTGGCAGCGCGGATGAACCAGGATCGGGGCGCGGCGATTATCGATATCAATATGGGTTGCCCCGTGAAAAAGGTGGTGAACAAGCAGTCAGGCTCCGCCCTGATGCGGGATCTTGATCATGCGCGCCGTATCATCGATGCGACGGTGGGGGCCGTGGACCTCCCTGTCACCCTGAAAATGCGTAAAGGGTGGGATGATTACAGCCTAAATGCGCCGGAGCTTGCACAGATCGCGGAAAACTCCGGGATAAAGATGCTGACTGTTCATGGCCGTACCCGTTGTCAGATGTATAACGGGACCGCCGACTGGGCATTTATCCGTAATGTTGTCGATGCCGTGTCCATTCCTGTCATTGCCAATGGCGACATTCGGACGCTGGAAGATGTGGAAATGGCACTGGAATTGTCAGGAGCGGCCGGCGTGATGATCGGCCGGGGTGCTACAGGCACGCCCTGGTTCCCAAAACAGGTCATGGATTTCCTGAATGACGGCACGCTCACACCGCCGCCGATTCCGGAGCAGCGTGGTGAGATCATCAAGGAACATTTACAGGATATGCTCTGTCATTTCGGAGATCACACCGGCTTGCGTATGGCGCGTAAACATCTTGCTTGGTACAGCAAAGGTTATAAATTTTCAGGGGAATTCAGAAATAAGATCAATACACTGGATGATGTTTCGGAAGTGATAAATGAAATCAACTTTTTCTTTTCCAATGCGCCTTTACAGGAAGCGGCCTGATGTCTCCTAACGGATTAGAGGCATTGGCGGTCACCGAGGGCCTTGATCCGTCGGGACTTTTGTCGGCGCTTCCGTTTGCAGTGATTGCCATCGACCCAGAGAATAGAATCGCCTACCTGAACGGGTCCGCCGAACAATTCTTCGAACATGGAGCAAGTGGCCTTGTAGGGAAACAATTGGAAGCCCTGTTTCCAATAGATAGTCCTTTATTTTCCCTGATCGATCAGGCTCGAACTAGTCAGACAAGTGTTGCGGAATACGACGTTTCCCTGATTTTACCGCCTGATCGAGCCCGAAACGTTTCAATTACGGCCGCATATATGGCGGATGGGTCCGATTTTACAGTTGTCTCCCTGAACGAACAGTCCATTGCCCGGCGCATCAACAGTCAGATCGCCCATCGGAGCGCAGCGCGTTCAGTAACCGGCCTGGCGGCCCTGCTGGCCCATGAAGTAAAAAATCCTTTATCTGGTATTAGAGGCGCCGCGCAACTGCTGGAGGCGGGGATTAGCGATGATGACGACCGTGGCCTGACCCGGCTGATTTGTGAAGAAACGGACAGGATATGCGACCTTGTCGACAGTATGGGTCTGTTCGGCGATTCATCGATCAATCGGACGGGCGTGAACATTCATCTTGTACTGGAACGCGTTCGGAAGATCGCTGAGGCTGGGTTCGGACGGTCTGTAGACTTCGTTGAAGAGTATGACCCTTCCTTGCCCCCGGTTTTCGGCAATGCGGACCAATTGATTCAGGTTTGCCTGAACATCGTCAAAAATGCCTGCGAAGCAGCCAAATCGAAACAGAGCAAAATTGTTATCCGAACGGCCTATCAGCACGGCGTTCGTCTGGCCGTGCCGGGCGGGAAAAGCCGAGTGCAACTTCCGTTGCTGGTAACCTTTATCGATAATGGGCCGGGTATACCCGGCGATATTGCCTCGAACCTGTTCGAACCCTTCGTAACGTCAAAAAAAGATGGATCCGGCCTGGGTCTGGCCCTTGTCGCGAAGGTCATTGGCGATCATGGCGGGATCGTCGAATTCGATACTTCCAGTGAAGGGACGGAATTTCGGTTACGTCTTCCGATGTATGCCGACAACTCCGATCCCGGCCGCATAGGGGGGAATCCAGGATGAGCGGCCCGTCGAAAATTCTGATTGCCGATGACGACCGTGCGATTAGAACGGTGCTGGAGCGCGCCCTGGGTCGCGCCGGGCACACAGTAAAGCTGGCCAGCAACGCCAGAACGCTGTGGTCCTGGGTCGCGGATGGAGAGGGCGATCTGGTGATTACCGATGTGGTGATGCCGGACGAAAACGGGCTGGATCTGGTTCAAAGGATCCGCGAAGTCCGGCCAAATCTGAAAGTTATCGTCATGAGCGCACAGAGCACTCTGCTCACGGCGGTCAAAGCCAACGAACGCGGCGCCTATGAATATCTTCCGAAACCCTTTGATCTTACGGAGCTGATCGGGGTCGTCGATCGGGCCCTGCAGGATACGTCGGATGGGGGGGGCTCTGCGCCCAAAGAGCCGGAGGAACAATTGCCCCTAATCGGGCGTTCGCCCGCCATGCAAAATATCTACCGCACGCTCGCCCGCCTGATGACAACAGACCTTACCGTCATGATTACTGGCGAATCCGGTACGGGAAAGGAACTTGTTGCCCGGGCCCTGCATGACTATGGCAAACGTCGTAACGGGCCGTTTATCGCCATTAACATGGCCGCCATTCCCCGCGATCTGGTCGAAGCGGAACTTTTTGGTCATGAAAGGGGCGCCTTTACCGGAGCAACGGCCAGAGGAATTGGCCGGTTTGAACAGGCGGAGCGAGGAACACTTTTTCTGGATGAGATCGGCGACATGCCGCTGGATGCCCAGACACGGCTACTGCGTGTTTTGCAGAACGGAGAATATACGACCGTAGGCGGCAGGACGCCTATCAAGACTGACGTCCGTATCATTGCCGCTACCCATCGTGACCTTGGAAGGCACGTGAAGAACGGCCATTTCCGAGAGGATTTATACTATCGTCTAAATGTCGTTCCGATCCGGTTACCGCCGCTGAGGGAACGGGTTCAGGATATCCCAGAACTGGTGGAGCATTTTTTCGCCCGCGGCGCGGAAGACGGGTTGCCCTTCAAAACTCTTGATCCGTCCGCCTTGGATCTTTTGCTGAAACACGGATGGTCGGGAAATGTGCGAGAACTCGAAAATCTTGTGCAACGTCTTGCAGCACTGTATTCGGACGAAGTCATATCCGCAGAAATTGTGGCCACGGAGCTTGGGGAGGCGCAGGGATCAGGGGCGTCAGGCGACCTCGACGACGAGACCTTTGCCGAAGCTGTCGAACGTCATCTGGGGAAGACCTTTACCTCTTCAGAAGGCGGTTTACCCCAGACCGGACTGTACACTAGGGTACTGCATGAAATGGAAAGGCCGCTGATCGCGCTGACCTTGTCGGCTACCGGCGGCAACCAGATCAAGGCAGCGGAGATACTTGGACTCAATCGCAATACACTTCGGAAGAAAATTCGTGAACTCGACA
>CAJWUK010000247.1 GCA_913047365.1 uncultured Alphaproteobacteria bacterium
CCGATCTGGACATCCTTGACGGATTCCTCTTCGCCGAGCGGTTTGCTGGGGGCTTCCTTTAGAAGCCAGAGATTGTTGATTTCGACACCCGGTCGGTTGTCCGGGCGAACGATGTTGGGGCTTTCGCCGTCTGCGATGACAATAGCTTTGCCGTTTTCATCGTGTCCGGTGACGATTCTTCTGACGCCCATGGTCTTATAGTCTCCCTTCAATGACGTAATCGAGGATGCGCACCACCTGTTCTGGGGTTTGAGCAACGGCCAATGCCGATGCATCCACTTCTTTCAGTGCATGAGTGTGGCCTTCATCGTGCAAAGTGATCATCGGTTTGCCCAAGGCTGCGGCGAAGCCCGCATCGAAAGCGGCGTTCCACTGTTTGTATTTTTCGCCGAAACGGACAACCACGATGTCTGAATCTTCTATCAGCGTACGGGTCCGGATGGCATTGATCTGCGCTCCCTTGTGATCTTTCCAGAAATCGTTGCCTTCCGATCCCAGAATTTCAATCCCGCAATCGTCGCTGGAATTGTGGTCGGTTACTGGGCTGAAGAAGTTGACCGGCAAGTTTGCCTGCTTGACGCCGTCCTGAATGCGTTCCCGCCAGTCGCTGTGAATCTCGCCGGACAGATAGACCGACCAGGTTTTATTCGACATTTCGAAATCTCCGATTGCGGCCGAAAATCCCGAAAACCCTATCGTTCGTGCGGCATTCCCTGACCGAGATTGATCTTGATGCCTTTTATCACTTCCTTGACGGAGCCGCAAAGCGGCAGGCTAAGCCGGGCTTCGTCCGCCTCTTTAAGGACAATCGACATATCTTTTTCGGCCCAGGGCAGCTCCCAGGTCTCCGCACGTACCTCCATCGCCCAATTGCGGGCGCTCGAATCGAGCAGCGCCTCTCTCAATGTTTCCGTATCGACATTCAGCGATCGCGCCAACGCCATTCCTTCGTAGTTTGCGGATATGCAGGACCAGAGAATGAGGTTGTTGACCATCTTGCCGACCTGTCCCGCGCCCAGATCACCGAGATAGTAAATATCGTTCGCAAAAGTCTTGAATGCAGGTATGCAGGCTTCGAACGCGGTTCTGTCCCCTCCACCCAACAATAAGAGATCGCCGTCAATCGCAGCCTGCTCGCCTCGGCACATAGGAATATCAAGGACCAGAAAACCCTTAGTTTCCGCACGCCGCGCGATGTCTTTCATCTTGCCAGGAGCGATGGTGGATGCCACGGCCAGGACCAGACCCTCTTTCGCTCCTGTAAGAATGCCGCCTTCCCCGAAGATCGTTTCCTCTACTTCGGAATCGAACCCTACGCCGACAATTGCCAGATCGCACCGGGATGCAAGGTCTGCGCAACTATTAGCAGTCGTTACGCCAGCATCGGCAACGGCATTGATGGCAGCTTCCGCTACGTCATAGCCGACGACCTGGAATCCGCCGCTAGCGAGGTGCCGGGCTAACGGGCCGCCCATTTTTCCCAATCCAATCACGCCAACGGTTTTGATATTCATGATACTGCTCCTTCTGAACTCTCCGGTTGCTCTTTGAGTATTTCATGAACGGCCGCTAATGCGCCGCAATCCAGGCAAACGGTTTCCTCCAACGCAAAGTTTGGTCCGTCTCCGTCGTAGCGCAGGGCAATCAACGGCCCTGCGTGACGGAGGGGCCGGCGGATGGTGCCGTAGCCAATTTTGCCATCACATGTGGGGCAGGAGAAGTTTAGCCGGACATTTGTCGGTTGGGCTTCCGCTCTTCGGTATTCTCTGATTGCGTTCCGGCGGACCAGCGTTCCGTTGCTGTCAGGTGTGCCGTCATCACGCAGAATGACCCCGTAAAGCCGCTCCGCCTCTCCTCTAGAAACCACATCATCTCGGACGTCCTCTGCGACAGCGACCGGCGGACGGGCGAGGGGGTCCCCAAAACCGCCGCCGCCGGCAGCCCAGAAGCCGTATACATCCCCTTCACGGATTACTTCATCGGCTTTAGATGGCAGCCAGGTTAATTCGCCGCCAATACCGACAATATCCGGTATTTGTCCTGTTTTCCCGGACAGGATAGCGCGATCCGCGTTTCGAACCATCGCAGATTGAGAACCTGCACCGGGGTAGCCGCCGTCGATTCCATGGGCGTTGGTTTGCTCGGTGCCGGCGGTATTCGTCAGTTTCAGCACGATCTGATCCACGCCGTGCGGTGTTAAGGCCACTTCACTGGTTGATCCGCCGCGGAATCGTCCAGCGCCGGCAGAATCCTGCATTCGTCGACGGTAAAGATAACGGATTGGGAACTTCCATTCCGACCCTTCAACGTTGCCCAGGCTGCTGGCATAGGACGTAATGGTTCCGGCGTGATGAAAACCGTCTGCAAATGACCGGCCGGCTGCGCCCGATCCGCGGTGATCCGACAGCAGACCACCGGTTCGAGCTCCATTGGGAAGTTCCGCAAAAAGATTGTTACAGTTGCTAGATGAGTTCCACGATGGGCAGGCGCGATCCCGGTGCTTCGGCGAGCTGTTGAACATGTTCGCAACAGCCTGTGTTGCGGCAACAGTTACAAGCCATCTGAATCCGACCGTAGAAATGCTGACAGGGGCCGGGTAGGACGCATTTACCACTGTGCCTTCGGGGGCGATGATATCGATGCAGCGCTTTAGTCCGTCATTCCAGTCGATGTCGCCTTGGCATAAAAAGCTGTATAGCGGTACCGCCGACCCTGCGACCGTTGCTGGATAGGTGCTGTTGACGGCAGCATCCACCTGTTCGGAGGAACCGTTAAAATCAAAACGAAGCGTGTCGCCGTCGCAAATCAGTTTCAAAGCCACACGGCAAATGCGTTCATCGCCCACCCGCACGCCATCCATGAACGCTTCACCCGCCCATTCACCGTCTGGTAGACCGTGAATGAAATTGCGCACCTGTTCTTCGGCCAGGTCGATTGAACGGATCATGACTTCTTCAACGAGCTCTTCGCCCCGTTCGTCCAACAGATCGACCAGCCGCGTGCGCGCGACGTTGACGGCGCCAATTTGTGCTCGAAGGTCCAGCGCGACGGCGTCCGGCAGGCGAGAATTGTTGACGAAGGTCTGTTCGTTTTCGACGACAAGTTCGCCGCGATCCATAATCTTCATAAAGAAACGTGGGGGGTCGTCATCCAGAGTTCGGGCGTTGATACAGAAACTTCCGGCATCGATGCCGCCCACATCCGCGTGGTGCACAACATTTCCGATCCACATGAATACCTCGCCGTTTCGGAATAACGGCGCTGCGACGACCACATCATTCTGGTGCAAGGCACCCAAGAATGGATCGTTGGTCATGAACACGTCGCCATCGGCGATTGTGCCAGCTTTGTCGATAATGGACGACAACGCGTCGCCCATCGTGGTGACATGAACCAGGGACCCCACGCCGGCGGTTACAAGTTCGGCGTTTCTGGTGAACAGCCCAACGTTATAGTCATTGCCCTCGACCACGATCGCCGAGGCGGAAATAGTCTTAATCGCGATGCCCTGCTCGTCATTAATCTGCCAGAGCCGGTGCTTGATAACCTCGAAAGTGACCGGATTGATCATTCGTGCGCTTCCATTCCGATGACGATATTGCCGTATTTATCCATCTGCGCACTATTTCCCGGAGGAATCCAGATCGTCGTTGTGTCCCGTTCAATGACCGCG
>CAJWUK010000248.1 GCA_913047365.1 uncultured Alphaproteobacteria bacterium
GCCATGAAGGTTGAATATAAAAACAGGACTTTCGTTTTCTCAGCGGACACGAAGAAATGTGATTCAATGCTGCATCATGCCGCAGGCTGTGATCTTCTTGTCCACGAGGCCTTTCCGCCGGCTGAGCTTTATGCCGAAAAATCCAACCGCCCTCTTGAGGTCGCGAAAAAGATATCTGAAGTCTATCACACCTCTCCGCGTGAAGCCGGCGAAGTCTTCAGTGAAACCAATCCCCGCATGGCGGTGATCTATCACATGTACAACAATGAGGACGTGATCGCTCCTGCTCTCGACCAGGTGCGGGAGAATTATCAGGGGCCCGTAGAGATCGGCTACGACCTGATGGTGATCAATGTCGGCGATGACATCCGCGTCCGCCCGGCCGTTGTGTCCGACAAACCCTGGCCGATCGGCAAGACCGCCTGACGGATCAGCCCCAGAGCCTTTCCGACGCGAGGCGGGCGCCTTCAGCCATGGCACCCAGTTTTGCCCAAACGATTTCCGGTTCAACAGCCGCCTGTCCAACCCAGGTACCGTATCCGCAATCGCTGCCCGCGATTACTTTTTCGCGACCTATCCGTTTGGCTATTCGAATAATGCGTTGGGCGATCAGATCGGGATGCTCAATGAAGTTCGACTTGGATTCGATCACTCCAGGAACCAGGACCACATCGTCCGGTACTTTGACGTCGTCAAAGACTTTGTATTCATGCGCATGGCGCGGGTTCGCGGCCTCGAACGAAATACCGGACGCCTTTGCCCTGAACGCCACATCGATGATATCCGCCAGAGGCACATCACAATGATGGGGACCTTCATAGTTGCCCCAGCACAAATGAATTCGCACAAGCTCCTTCGGCACGTTTTCAAGGGCATGGTTCAATGCATCAACATGAAGCTCCGCCCTTTTCCGAAAATCCTTTAAATCGAGGTCGGCGTATTGAATGTGCCGCCCCATAGCCAGATCCGGGCAATCCAGCTGCAGCATGATCCCGGCTGAGGTCACGGTTTCGTATTCGTGTCGCATCGCGTCGGCAATGGCAAAAATATAGGTCTCGAAATCCGGATAATGGGTATTGGCAAAGAACAGCGAAATTACGCCCGGCGATGCCGCAGTCAGGAACCTACCCGAAAACTGTTTCCCTTCCGATGCCGAAAGGAGATTTGTGACATCGGTTTCAGCGGCATCCCGATCCATCACGGAAATTTCTCCGTTGCACCCCGGCGTCTTTCGACGCGAGCGGCCAGGGTCGTTGAACACGCGTTCGGCCATCTTCGGAAATTCGGCGACATCCTGGTAAACGAAGGTGTTGCTCTCGCCGCCGAAGCCTGCAAGCCGGTCCTTGATATAGGTGGCGTAGCTGGGTTTGCTCATTTCGCCGTCGTTGATGATATCGACACCCGCCCCAGCCTGACTTGCGACGATTTCGGAAACGGCGTTGGAAACTCGCGCGTCCAGCGCATTCCGGTCGACCGGTATACCTTCTTCCTTCGCGAACATCATCTGGATCAGGTCGTCCGGCCTCGGCAGACTACCGACATGAGTGGTCAGAATTCTCTCTTCGCTTCGGATCATTTGCACTTCTTGTTCATTGAATGGGATTCACACGGCATAATAGGCCCTGAACCAATGCTTAGCTAACCTGACGGAAGAGATTTCGGAATAAAACGATGCCGCTTAGCCTCAGCCAGGACCAGATCGATCTCTATAACCGCGACGGATATCTGTTTCCTATCCGCGCCGTTTCACCGGAAAAAGCCTCGGAGACCCGCAAACGGCTGGAAAGGATCGAGGCGGAGATGGGTGGCCGGTTTACGGGTATCTATCGGTCCAAATTTTATCTGCGTTATCGGTGGGCATACGAACTCGCCACTACACCGGCGATACTGGACGTGGTCGAGGATCTGATCGGCCCCGATATCCTGCTGTATCACAACACTACCTGGTTCAAAAACGGCGGGGATCAGGGATATGTGACCTGGCATCAGGACATTACTTATTTCGGGCATGAGCCGCCGGATGTCCTGTCCGTCTGGATCGCTCTGACACCTGCAACCGAAGAAAGCGGGTGCATGCAGGTGTTGCCTGGCACCCGGCACGAAGGCCCGCTACCCCTTACGACACCGGATCTGAACGACAGGAACATGCTGCCTAGCGGGCAACTCGTCGATTTTGACATCAATTCAGTGGAACCGGTTTCCATGCCGCTGAAACCGGGTGAAGCGTCAATTCATCACGCCTGCACAATTCACGGCTCCCTTCCAAATATGTCGGACGACAGGCGAATGGGGATCACATTCTGCTACCACGCACCCGGGCTCAAACAGCGGGGCGAACGCCGGACCAGTGCATTACTGGTACGCGGGGAAGACAGGTTCGGTCGTTTCGATGCGGAACTGCCCCCGGAAGCCGACGAAACGCCGGCCACGATCACCCGGCACGAAGCCGCTGTTGCGCTGTATCGGGGAAAAGAGGAAGAACTGGGCAAGAAGACGGTTTCAAGGTTCGACTGACGCTACCCGACTGCTGAATCCGCATTCCCGTTTCTCATTCTTCAAGAACAAGAATAGACCCAATTAAAAAAGGACCCAAAGAATGCCTGACATTACCGGCCCAATGATCCAGACAACAATACGCCGGCATCTCAGAACAGGCGTCACGGGGCACCACAGCGAAAAAGCCGAGCAAGGCTATGTACTCTACACCCCGATGGGAGACATGCGTAAAATTGGTAAGGTCAATAAGACCTACCTGATTGATATGGCCGGTGAAGTTGTTCACGAATGGACGCACGACACCGATATCGGGCTTTACGGTTCCCTTACCGAGGACGGCAACCTGTTTATGGGCGCGAAGGTTCGCGACGAGAGCTGGGATTGCTTTGGCATATGGCCTGCCTTCAAGGGTGGAGAACTGCGGGAGGTAACGCCGGAAGGCGACGTGACCTGGCGGCATACGGATATCTGGCATCACCATGACCAGCGCAAGATGCCCCATGGCGGAGCGATGTATATGTCGCTCGAGAAAGTGCCCGATGAACTGGCAGCCAGGGTTATCGGCGGTCACCCGGCCCCTGACGGATCAGACATGTACGCCGATGTCCTGATCGAGGTCGACCGGGACGGCAATACAATCTGGGAATGGCATGCGATCGAGCATCTGGATCCAATCGAGGATTTTCAGGAGGTGAGCGAGGTGCGTTGGGAATGGTGCCACGGCAATACCATTGCCCCTCTCGGCGATGATCGGGTTATCGTTTCCTTTCGCGCTATTCACACCATCGGAATCCTCGACAAGGCAACCGGCGACTGGCTCTGGAAATACCGCCATCCGATGATGGGCGGCCAGCATGATCCTCAGATGCTGGAAAATGGAAATATCCTGTTATTCAACAACGGCACCCAGCGGCGGGAATTCGGGATGCTGCCAAGTTCGTCATTGCTTGAGATTGATCCCAAGACCGATGAAATCGTCTGGAAATACGAGGACAAGCCGCCGTTTGCGTTCTACAGCCCCCAGATATCAGGCGCGCAGCGGCTCCCGGGCGGCAACACCCTGGCTTGCGAAGGTGTCAGGGGCCGGATTTTCCAGGTGACGC
>CAJWUK010000249.1 GCA_913047365.1 uncultured Alphaproteobacteria bacterium
CGGCTGAAGCAGCTTTCGTCTGCCCCCATTTCGAAGACGACGCAAAACGCGCCATGGATGGCTGGCAAGTACCAGGGATGGCCATCGGTATTTTACCCACCACTGGCCCCCCCCTCTTCCGCGTGTACGGCGTCGAAGATATAGAGAGCCGTGAGCCGGTCACGACCAAGACAATTTTCGGTACCGGGTCCCTGGCCAAATCAGTCACGGCCCTCGCCATTACCGCAAGCGACCTTTCTCTCGATACCGAACCACACCAATCGATTTCCTATTTTCCGAATGGAATTTCAATGCGCCATCTTTTGTCCCACACCGCGGGTTGGGCGAGACACGATGCGCTCTGGTATCTGAACGCTTACGACCGAAAGAAACTTTCGATAAAACTGGGATTGCTGCCACGTTTTAGCCATCCAGGTCAGGTATTCCAGTATAATAATGTCGCCTTTGCTGCAGCGGGCGTTGCCGTCGAACAGTTATTCAATACGAATTGGCATGACTGGATACAGGCTGTGGTTTTGCGCCCGGCGGGCATGACGGGAGCCGTTACCCGGTATCCCGTTTTCCTGGAACATCCGTCCCGCGCCGCCCCGTATTTTCCGGCACACGAGGGCCGCATCACTCTTGCATTGCGGGACACCGACCCGGTTGCACCGGCTGCCGGACTCTATGCTCATGTTGAGGACATGGTCAGTTACCTTCGCCTTTTGACACAACGGGGGAAGATAAGCGGCCAACAGATCGTGCCGGCAGAGGCGGTGGACGAAATCATGAAGCCCGTCACACCCCGATACGGCCTCGGCTTTAGGCTCACCACCTGGCGCGGCGAAAGGCTCGTCTTTCACCCCGGTTTCATCGATGGCTACGGGGCGAGACTGTCGCTCCTACCCGACCAGAAGGCCGGCGTCGTGGTGCTGTCCAACATGTCGGGCGAAACGCCGACCGCCCGCATTGTATCTCAGGCGGCGCTCGACTGTCTTATCGGGGCGCCTTTCACGGACTGGGTCGCCCGCTTCGGTCATCGCAGAAAATTGACGGAACCAATACCCCCTGTCCCTCCCTCATCGCCGCTTGACCGGCCGGTAGCCCACTTTGCCGGAACGTTCGAACACCCCGCCTATGGAACCTTTTCGTTTTCAACCCGCAGAAAGGCAACACTGTCCGGCACATTCCATGGCAGAGAGTTCCAACTCTCATACGCCGGCGGTAATCGCTGGCGGCTGACAGAGACGCACTGGCCGCTCCGCAAAGGGCTGATCTTTTCCTTCGCCGATTTGACAAAAGATGAGTTTCAAACCCTCAAAACACCGCTAGCCGACGGACCGACCTATCGTCATAACGCCGGTCCGCTGACCTTCAAGCGCAAAGCCTCGATGTAATCATGAAACGCGGTTTAGGCTGTCCGTCGGCGCATTGCCCAAAGGCGGAATACCGCAAACAAGCCGCCCGCCGCCGCTACCACCCAGGCCGCTGTCCACGCCTAGGGGTACATCCGCCACCGGCCGAATCGGGTACGACGGCAAAAATTTTTTCGGTAGATGCGCAAGAATTGCAGTCTCCCGCACGCTGGGGCAAAATTGTTCGTAACCGAACGGAGGAACGTCATGGCCGAAACGCTTGAAAAACTGGTCAGCGAAGAAGATATCCGCACGTTTCACGAAGACGGCGCGGTATGCCTTCGCAATGTATTGTCCCGTGAATGGCTCGATCTCGTCGCCCACGGGTTCGAGCAGGCTGTTGCCTCTCCCGGGGTGTTCTCCAAAAGCTACGGTCCGGAAGGCGCCCCCCGATACTATACCGATCACCGGTTGTTCAACCGATTTGACCCGTTCAATCGATTTCTTTTCAAAGGCCCGCTGGCGCAGATTTCGGCAGAAATTCTCGGCGCTTCGCGGCTCGATCTTTACGATGAGCATTTACTGATCAAGGAACCAGGCGCACCCGCACCCACATATTGGCATCACGACATGCCGTATTTCGCAATCGACGGATACGATTTGGCCAGTATCTGGTTTTCGCTGGACCCGACGCGCGAAGACACGGGTGCTCTGAAATTCGCAAAGGGATCTCACAAATGGGGAAAGTTGTACCAGCCGGTCCGAATTGGCGAAAACAAGCCGGTCGATAGCTTCAACCGCGACAACCTGATCGAAACCGTGCCAGATATTGACGACAACCCCGAAGATTACCCCACGGTGCTAATGGAAACCGATCCGGGCGACGTAATCGTTTTCCACGGCCTGACGCTGCATTCGTCGTCGGGCAACAGCAATACCGAGATCAGCCGCCGGGCGCTGTCCCTTCGGTTTGCGGGAGACGATATCCGCTGGAAGAACCGGTCAGACGCCCCGTTGATTTTCGAGAAACCGCTGAAGGACGGTGAACCACTCAGTATGCTGGCGAACGAATGCCCGCAGGTGTGGCCTCGGGCCTGAAACCCGTCAGCCGTGGCACCTGACCATCGTCGTCAGAAAAATGATACTAATCACCGAACATCCGACAATGACCCAGGCCATCGGCATCGCCGTGCCGTTATGTAGTAAGCCGACGACCACACCTGATATCGCGCCACAGCCGTAGCGCACGGCGCCGACAACCGCCGACGCCGTGCCTGCGGCATCTGGGAAATATTCCAGCGCGCCCGATGCTGCGTTGGCATTGATGATATTCAGCGGCAGCGTAAAAATGACGATGCCGGCGATCGCCCCCCAGACGCCGAACACATCAGTCGCCATCAGCACATAGAGGATCACTGCACCCACAAACAACAGCCAGATGCCGGTGACCATCATTTCGCGCACGCCCTGGGTGATCACCAGTTTGCTGTTCAGCCAGCCACCCGCCATGACGCCCAACACGTTCAGAGTGAAGATGTAACCCATATGTTCAGGGGCGACGCCGTAGAATTCGATGAATACAAAAGGCGCGCCGGACAGGAACGCGAACAGCGCCCCGAAGGTCATGCCGCCTGACAGGATGTAGCCCAGCGCCTGACGATGGGTGAGAACGCGGCTGTATCCGTGCAACAGAGGCGCGATGCCGGGTTGGGTTCGCTTTTCCGGTGGCAGGCTTTCCTTAATACCGATCAGCACGACCAGCACGGCGATAAATCCGCAAATAACCAGCGTCCAGAAAATCGCCCGCCAGCCCAGCCAGACCAGAAGATATCCCCCGATGACAGGTGCGATCATGGGTGCCAACAGGATAAACATCAGCATCAACGACATGGCGCGCGCCATGTAATTGCCGGAGAAATTATCCCGAATGATGGCACGCGACAGCACGGTGCCTGCTGCACCGCCAACGCCCTGCAAGAACCGGTAAACTGACAATACCTCTGTGTCGGTCGCCAGCGCGCAAAGGATAGTCATTGCAATGTACAGACCGATACCGCTTAACAGGATCGGCCGACGGCCAAACCTGTCGGACAACGGCCCGTAGCCGAGCTGACCTAGCGTAAATCCCAGCATGTACCCGCTGAGGGTGAGCTGAACCTGTGCCGCGGTGACGCCGAACTCCTCCCGGATGGTGGGGAACGATGGTAAATACATATCGATCGATAATGGTGCCAGAGCGGCGACGAGGCCGAGACA
>CAJWUK010000250.1 GCA_913047365.1 uncultured Alphaproteobacteria bacterium
AAACAAATAGGACTGGAGTTAGCGAAATGGAATCGTCCAATTGGAAAATCTGCCATGCAAAATTGACATAGCCACAATGCTTTGAAATAAAACGCTTATTTTCGTCTGGAACTGATGCTCCGAAGCAGGAAATCGCGGAACGCCACAATCCTTTGCGAATGGCGCAATTCTTCCGGATAGACTAGGAAAACGTCAAATTGCGGCCCTTCCAGCTCCGGCATGATCGGCACAAGGTCGTTGGCAAGTTGGCCCATGTAATCCGGTAATGACGCGATGCCCAGTCCGCTGGCAGCGGCCCGGAACATTGCATAGATGTTGTTGACCCGCAGCACGGGGTCGCGTGTGTCGTCTTCGTTCCGCCCGGCGGCCAAAAGCCAGTTGATATCGGTAAACGGCTGATGGAACGAATCGTCGTAGGCGATTATCTGGTGGCCGTCGAGATCGTCCACTGACCGAGGTGTGCCGTGGTCTTTCAAATAGACCGGTGAGGCGAATACACGATGATGCATCGTCAGCAGCGGCCGGCGCACCAGATCGCCCTGGGTCGGCGGGGTCATTCGGATTCCGACATCCGCCTCGCCCATGCTGAGATCTAGTTCGTCCTCGGCGACGATCAGCGTCACCTGGATATCTGGGTAATGTTCGATGAATTCCCGCAGCCGTTCGGTCAGCCATATTGATCCGAACGCAACCGTCGTCGTGATGCGGAGCGGTCCCTGCGGTCGGTCGCGGGCTTCGCTGACTAGCGATTCGGCGATGGCGACCTTGGCAAAGACGTCCTTCGCCGTTGCATAGAGTGTTTCGCCGGTTTCAGTCAGTTTAAGGCCGCGTGCGTGCCGATGAAACAGCGGCACGTTGAGACTTTGTTCTAGCGATGACACCTGCCGGCTCACAGACGACTGGGATAAGTTCAGAATCTCCCCCGCGTGGGTGAAGCTGCCCGCTTCCGCTACGGCGTGGAAAACCCTCAGTTTGTCCCAGTCCATCATGTATTCGCGTCCGCGCTATTCCGCCGCCTGGTCCGATCCGCTTTCCAGATCGGCGATGAATTTTTCGGCTTCTAGCGCCGCCATGCAGCCGGTTCCGGCGGCGGTGACAGCCTGACGGTAGGTTTTGTCCTGTACGTCGCCCGCCGCGAATACGCCGTCGACGCTAGTCCGGGTCGAATCCGGCTGTGTCAGGATGTATCCCTCCTCATCCATATCCAACTTACCTTTGAAGAGAGACGTTGCAGGATCGTGGCCGATAGCGATGAAAAGACCGTGTACCGAAAGGTCCGAAATCTCGTCGGTTTTGACATTACGCAGTTTTAGACCGGTGACGCCTAGCGGGTCGTCGTCTCCGAGGACCTCCTCGACCACAGTATCCCAGATGACTTCGATCCCGTCGTTCGCCATCAGCCGGTCCGCGAGAATTTTTTCCGACCGCAGCGCGTCGCGCCGGTGGATAAGGGTTACCTTGGTGGCGTGATTGGTCAGATACAGTGCTTCTTCCACCGCGGTGTTGCCACCGCCGACAACCGCTACCTCTTTTTCCCGATAGAAGAATCCGTCGCAGGTGGCACAAGCTGAAACGCCAAAGCCCTGGAATTTCTGTTCGCTCTCCAGTCCCAGCCAACGCGCCTGCGCGCCCGTCGAAATAATGATGGAATCGGCGGTGTAGGTGTCACCTGAATCCCCTTTGCACACAAACGGCCGTCGGGTGAAATCCACGTCGACTATCAGATCGTTGATCATGTTTGTGCCTACGTGCTCCGCCTGGGCGTGCATCTGTTCCATCAGCCACGGTCCCTGAATAACGTCCGCGAAGCCCGGATAGTTCTCCACATCGGTGGTGATGCTCATCTGGCCTCCCACTTCCAGGCCAGTGACCAACATGGGCGACAGTGATGCCCGCGCCGTGTAAACGGCGGCCGTGTATCCTGCGGGACCGGAGCCGATGATAAGAGCTTTTACGTGATGATTTTCCGCCATGTCCTCAATCCGCCGAATTATGTATCAAATCATGTGATTTTTAAGACGGCGCCCGGTCTGAGGCAAATGCCGTGTATCTTCGTTCGACCTGCTGCGCCACGTTCGCGGTATCGGCAAGCGGTCTATAGGACCAGCTATCGTGTTTGCCGGCAAACGGCCGTATCATGCCTCTATCCCGAAGAAGGGTGTGAAACCGTCCGAATTTTTCCGATCCACCGTCCAGCGAGGCTAGAAAGACAGGTTTGCCCGTCGAACAGGCCTCTGACAACATAGAGACCGAGTCCTCCGTCACCACAATCGCATCCGCGAGACCCAGAAACGCCAAATACGGATTTTGGCCGGTCCCGTCCCAGATCCAGGCGGGCAGGTCGGCCAGCCCCGATCGAATGGCCTCTTCGTTTTCCGACCCGGTCCGCCTTGACATCGTAACGGCTAGCCCGGCGCCGTCCGCGCAAACCGATTTCAGGTTCGATACCAGCGCTTCGATGTTTGGGCCGGTCATTCGGTATTGGTCGCTGGTGCCACCGATCAACACCGCGACCAGCGGTCGGGGAAGATAGGAAAGCGTGGCTTGGAATTTTTTCGCCTCCGCTGCGCAACGTTCAGGAGTGATCTGGTTCAAGGCGCCCGATGTTTCCACAACATTTGGCCCGGACAGACGGTCATGGGCGGGGGCGGCGATCAGGTCTATCCGCGCCCGTCCGTAGATGGGATCCTGAATCTGGACGCAGAAGGTCACTCCCCCTGCCGCTCTTCGAATGGCGAGCACGGGTGCGGCCGTCAGGCGGCCCGCGGCAATGACCAGATTCGGCCACGGTGGGGCCGAAGAGGTATCAATCGTTTTTAACGGGCTTGGCCATAGCGGGCCGGGAAGGGCCTTTCTTAGCGCTCCCGGCGTTACCTGCTTTATTTCCGGAGACGCGCCGAGCGCATCTGCCAGGCCCAGGCATTGGTTCAAATGACCAGCCTTGCCGTCGGTGACGATCCAGACACGCTTGTTCGAAAACAGGTTCATCGGCCGAAATCGCTGACGGGAAATTGAAATATTATTATCATTCTTTAAAATATAATTTCATACCGGGCGTCCACTAAATGTGATGACCGTCCCAAACCTAGCGGGAATTGCGACGATGGCCAGACTCAAGCTTGACCGGATCGATCTCAAAATCCTTCGGGATCTGCAGGACCAAGGCCGCATGACGAATGTGGAACTGGCCAAGAATGCGGGCATCTCGCCGCCGCCCTGCCTGCGCCGGGTGCGGGCGCTGGAAGATGCCGGATGCATTCGCGGCTATCACGCGGATCTGGACGCTGAGGCGCTGGGTTTCGGTGTTACCGTCTTTGCAAATGTGGGCCTGCACAGCCAGGCCGAAGCCGATCTTGTAGCGTTTGAGGAACGCGTCGCCGAATGGCCGGAGGTCAGGGAATGCCACATGCTGGCGGGTGAAACCGATTTCCTCCTCAAGATCGTTGCCACCGACTGGGATGCTTATCAGAAGTTCCTGACATCGAACCTAACACCGGCGCCCAATGTCAGCGTCGTCAAATCGGCGCTGGCCATTAGAACGTCCAAACGCGCGTTCGGTGTGCCCGTCAATGTGGATAGCGA
>CAJWUK010000251.1 GCA_913047365.1 uncultured Alphaproteobacteria bacterium
GTATCGGCGATGCCCGGTGATATGGCGTTGGCGCGAATGCCGGCGCGGGCATGATCCAGCGCCAGTGCCCGCATGAGGCCCAGCACGCCGCCCTTGGTTGCCGCATAGGCGCCGCTGTTCACCGCCCCGCGGCGGGCGATCAGCGACGAAAACATGACAACACTGCCGCGCCTCTGGTCCAACATCCGGGGTAGCACCGCCTGGCAGGTCAGCAGCGTTCCTTTCAGGTTGATGGACAGATGCGCGTCCCAGTCGTCTTCCGTAATCTCCAAAAATGGAGCGACGCGATAAATCGCGGCACAGGTGACGAGCCCGGTAATGGCGGCAGATGTCTCGATGGCGGCAACGGCATCGGCCATTGCCCGCCCATCGCAGACATCGAGCTGCCGAAAGGAGAGGCTGTCGTCGTCGATATCGGAGAGACTGCCTTCGTCCCGGTCCCAGGCTTCGACGCGGAAGCTTTCCTCCAGAAGGCGCCGGGTCAGTGCCAGCCCGAAACCGCTGCCGGCCCCGGTGACGATCACAGTATCCATCGGGTTTCATCCCTGTTTTTGCGTGACTGAGTTTAGGCATTCCGGCGGCCGAGAGTCTATCGAACGGGATTCTCCATAAAGTCCTGACGATTCGGCCTGTAGGGGGTTGAATCACCCGGTGGGGCGGATACATTGCGCCCGTTCCGTAACGGACCGACCCCACCGCCCCGGTCACCGCGAATGGCCGGGCAAAGGGCCTGTATCCGCAACTGAATTCCTTGGCTAAACCCGTCCGCGCGCCACCGCGCGGACCAGTATGAAGACCGCGCCTTGACCGAATCCCCCAACGTCGATCACGCCCAACTCGCCAATGCCATTCGCACGCTGTCTATGGATGCGGTGCAGGCCGCGAATTCGGGCCATCCCGGTATGCCCATGGGTGCCGCCGATATGGCGACCGTCCTATTCACCAAGTATCTGAAATACGACCCAGCCGATCCTGACTGGCCGGATCGCGACCGTTTTGTGCTGTCTGCCGGACACGGGTCGATGTTGCTGTATTCGCTGCTGCACCTGACCGGCTACGCGGATATGACGATGGATCAGATTCGCAATTTCCGCCAGTTGGGCAGCAAGACAGCGGGACATCCGGAATACGGCGAAGCCGGCGGCATTGAAATGACCACAGGGCCGCTGGGTCAGGGTGTCTCCACCGCGGTAGGCATGGCAATTGCAGAAAGGTCGATGAATGCGCGCTACGGCGAAGATTTGGTTGATCATCGTACCTGGGTGATCGCGTCTGACGGCGACCTGATGGAAGGCATCAGCCACGAAGCGGCGTCGCTGGCGGGGCACATGAAACTCGGCCGGCTGATCGTGCTGTACGACGACAATGAGATTTCTATCGATGGCGACACCGACATGTCGCTGTCGGATGATGCACTAGGCCGGTTTAAATCCTATGGCTGGCATGCGCAGCGATGCGACGGACACAGCGCCGACGCGCTGTCGGCAGCCATAGATGCGGCGCTCGCATCGGATCAACCGTCGATCATCGCCTGTCGCACGGTGATTGGTTTCGGTGCGCCCACCAAGGCCGGAACATCCGGCTCACACGGTGCACCGCTGGGCGATGAAGAGATCGCGTCGACCCGCGACGCCTTGAACTGGCCGCACGATCCCTTCGTCATCCCTAACGAAATTCTTTCTGCCTGGCGGGCGGCCGGCGGGCGGGGCGCGGAAACCCGCGAAAACTGGGCCGACCGGTTGATGAAATCCGACAAACGGGCTGAATTTCAGCGCGCTGTGGCCGGTGATTTGCCGGATGGCTGGGAAAGCGCTGTCATCGGCGCTAAGAGAGGGTTCTCCGAAGATGCCCCAAAATTGGCGACACGGGCATCGTCCGGCAAGACGCTGGACCAGATTACCCCGGCGGTTCCCGAAATGATCGGCGGTTCGGCGGACCTGACCGGCTCAAACAACACCAAGGCGGCCGATTTTGGCGCGCTTGCGCCGCCTGACTATGCCGGGCGCTATATGTATTACGGCGTGCGGGAACACGGCATGGCCGCGGCAATGAACGGCATGGCCTTGCATGGCGGTGTCATTCCCTATTCGGGCACGTTCCTGATCTTTTCCGATTACCTGCGCCCGTCCTTAAGGCTTGCGGCGCTGATGGGCGTGCGCGCGATCCATGTGCTGACGCACGACTCCATCGGCCTTGGTGAAGATGGCCCCACCCATCAGCCTGTCGAACATCTGGCCAGTCTGCGGGCGATGCCCAATGTTCAGGTTTTCCGGCCGGCGGACGCGGTAGAGGTCGCTGAATGCTGGCAGCTGGCCCTCGAAAAAAAGGATGGCCCGTCCGTATTGGCGCTGACCCGCCAGGGTCTGCCCACGGTAAGGACGGAGCATACGGACGAAAACCTGTCCGCGCGCGGCGGCTATGTCCTGGCGGAAGCCGAAGGCGACCGTCAGGCGACGATACTGGCCACCGGGTCCGAAGTTGAAATCGCTCTCGTGGCGCGGGAGTCACTTCAGGCCGACGGAGTACCGACGGCGGTTGTTTCCCTTCCCTGCTGGGAGCTGTTTGCGGCTCGGGACGATGCCTACCGGGCAGAAGTTTTGGGGAACGGCGTGCGCGTCGCCGTTGAAGCCGCGATTGGCTTCGGCTGGGAACAATGGACCGGCCCTGACGGCGGTTTCGTCGGTATGAAAAGCTTTGGGGCGTCGGCTCCCGCAGACCAGCTCTACGAACATTTCGGAATTACGGCCGACGCGGTGGCGGCTGCCGTGAAAGAACGACTTTGAACTTCATCTATAAGGTTTAAGTACGGAGGATTTGGATATGCCAATTCGGGTTGCAATTAACGGCTTCGGCCGCATCGGCCGGCTGACACTGCGCGCAGCGCTAGAATCGGGCCGCAAGGATCTCGAATTCGTCGCGATCAACGATCTCGGTTCGGTGGACATGAACGCGTTGCTGCTGCAGAGAGATACCACCCACGGGCCGCTCGCCAAAAAGGTGAGAACGACCGCGACCGGCATTAATGCCGGCAACGGCGTTATGAAGGTTTTCGCCGAACGCGATCCCGAAAACCTGCCCTGGGGCAAGCTCGGCATCGATGTGGTGCTGGAATGCACCGGCATCTTCACCAAGCGTGAAATGGCGGAAAAGCATCTGAAAGCGGGTGCCAGGAAGGTTCTGATCTCCGCCCCGGCAAGTGGCGAGGATCTGACGGTTGTCTATGGCGTCAACGATCAAAAGCTGCGCAAGTCGCACACTATCGTTTCCAACGCGTCCTGCACCACCAACTGCCTGGCACCGGTTGCTTCCGTGATGCATAAGGCTTTCGGCGTTCAGCAGGGTTATATGACGACCATCCACGCCTATACCGGCGATCAGCGTATTTTGGATACGCTCCACAGCGATCCCCGCCGGGCACGGGCGGCGGGTCAGTCGATGATACCGACCTCGACCGGTGCGGCCAAGGCTGTCGGCCTGGTGCTGCCGGAACTGAATGGCAAGCTGGACGGCACGTCCATCCGGGTGCCGACGCCGAATGTATCGGTCATCGACTTCACCTTCATTCCGAAGAAGAAGACGAC
>CAJWUK010000252.1 GCA_913047365.1 uncultured Alphaproteobacteria bacterium
CGGACCGCAATCTCACCTGATTACCAAAAAGGGCACCCCTACAATGGGCGGCGTATTGATCCTGTTCGCCCTGGGAATTGCGACCCTGCTCTGGGCGGACCTGACCAACAAATATGTGTGGGCCGTCCTGCTAGTTACGCTCGGGTTCGGGACCATCGGCTTTATCGACGACTACAAAAAGCTCACGAAACGCTCCAGCGAGGGCATGTCTGGGAAAGCAAAATTGCTACTGCAGATTATTATCGGCGGCGTGGCAACCGTGTGGATCTCCGCGATCGCGGAACCGAACCTGGCAGGTAGTCTCGCCCTTCCCTTCTTCAAGGAACTGCTCGTCCCGCTCGGATGGTTTTTCCTACCATGGGCGATCATAGTCATGGTGGGCGCATCCAATGCTGTGAACCTGACCGACGGCCTTGACGGTCTAGCAATCATGCCCGCGCTAATTGCGGCTGCATGTTTTGCGCTTATCGCCTATGTGGCGGGCAATTTCGTCTTCTCGAATTACCTGCAAATTCATTTCGTCCGAGGAGCAGGCGAACTGGCTGTATTTTGCGGCGCCCTTGTCGGAGCCGGCCTCGGCTTTCTCTGGTTCAACGCTCCCCCGGCAATGGTGTTCATGGGCGATACGGGGTCGCTCGCTATCGGCGGCGCACTCGGCGCCGTCAGCGTCGTGACCAAGCACGAGATCGTTCTGGCCATTATCGGCGGCTTGTTCGTGCTGGAAACCGTTTCGGTCATCGTTCAGGTGGCTTCATTTAAGTTGACGGGAAAGCGCGTTTTCCGAATGGCGCCGTTACATCATCATTTCGAACAAAAGGGATGGGCTGAATCCACCATTGTGATCCGGTTCTGGATCATCGCATCTATCCTTGCCCTCGTGGGCCTCGCCACACTGAAATTGAGGTAATCAAACCCAGATGATCCCTGTGACGTCCCGTTCCAACTGTACGATCGCCGTTTTCGGCCTGGGCGTTTCTGGGCGATCGACTGCACATGCCCTAGAAGCTGGCGGTGGCAATGTTGTTGCCTGGGATGATAATGAAGTATCCCGACAAGCAGCAGCAAACGAAAACATTGCGCTGACGAATCTTGTCACCGCCGACTGGACGCAACTTGATGCCCTAGTTCTAAGCCCGGGCGTCCCGCTGACGCATCCGAAACCCCACCCGGTTGTGACCGCCGCCCGTTCCGCAGATAGGCCCATCGTGGGAGATATCGAATTACTCGCAGAGAATGTGAGAGATGCACAGCTAATCGGCATTACCGGAACTAACGGAAAATCCACGACATCGGCATTGATTCATCACACGCTTAACGTCGGGGGTATCGCAGCACAGATTGGCGGCAATTTCGGCCCGCCTGTCTTGGGACTAAAACCGCCCAATAACGGCGAAACCGTCGTTTTGGAACTGTCTTCCTATCAATTGGACCTTACGGAAACGGCTACTTTCGATATCGCTGTGTTCCTGAATATTACGCCGGACCACTTGGACCGCCACGGCGACATGCAGGGGTATGTCACCGCTAAAAAGCGGATTTTCAGATCCCGAAAAGGCCACCGTCAGGTCGCCGTTATCGGGACCGATGATGAATACGGCAGAAAGATCTGCTCAGAGCTCTCTGCGGACGATCATTGGCAGGTCATACCGGTCTCTATCGGCACGAGAAATGACGGTGTTTACGTGCTTGATGGCATTCTGCACGACGCTGACGGCAATAATCTGGATATTTCCGGCCTCGAAACCCTGCGTGGCCGTCATAATTGGCAGAATGCTGTCGCATCATGGGCGGTCGCCAGATTACGGGGACTTTCCCCAGTGGTGATCGGACAAGCGTTTGCCAATTATCCTGGCCTACCCCACAGGCTTGAAGCCGTCGGCGAAATAGACGGCATACGTTTAATCAACGATTCCAAAGCGACCAACGGCGAGGCGGCCTCCAAAGCCTTGTCGAGCTACCGGAACATATACTGGATTGCCGGGGGCATCGCGAAGGAGGACGGCCTAGACCCGACTTTCCCCTGGCTGGATCGGGTGGCACACGGCTTCCTCATCGGGGAAGCGGCTGAAAGCTTCGCTGAGATACTCTCGGAACGCGGGATTCAGGTAACTATTTCGGGCGACTTGGAAACCGCCATAGCCAATGCTTTCGAACAAGCTCGGACGGTAGGCGGTGAGGCGGTGGTGCTTCTGTCACCCGCCTGCGCATCGTTCGATCAGTTTCCCAATTTCGCGTTAAGAGGTGACCGCTTCCGCGAACTGGCCACCGCAATCTGTGCGGAGGGCTGTCAATGACGATATTTGCCCGTTCAGACACATCAATTCTGGGCCGTTGGTGGTGGACAGTAGACCGATGGACGTTGACCGCCGTTTGTGCCCTTATCGCTTTCGGGATCATTATGGCGCTGGCGGCCAGTCCCTCGGTGGCTGAGCGGGTGGGCTTCGATTACTTTTATTTCGCCCGCCGTCAATTGATCTATCTCCCGATCGCACTTGCCTTTATGCTGGGGGCGTCCCTGTTGTCGCCAGCGGGCGTGCTCCGGGCCGCGACGCTGTTTCTCGCGATCTTTACGCTACTGGTAATCGCGACGTTCCTCTTCGGAACAGAAATCAAAGGTGCGCGGCGCTGGATTACATTGGGACCCTTGTCTGCCCAGCCGTCGGAATTCCTGAAACCGGCATTTGCCGTATTTGCGGCCTGGCTTTTTGCCGCAGCGAGAAACGGCTCTCTGACGCACGGCAATCTGATCTCCATGGCGGCATACGGTTTCCTTGTCGCCCTACTCCTGATGCAGCCGGATGTCGGTATGGCCGTTCTAATTTCAGCGGTCTGGGCCTGCCAGTTCTTCCTAGCGGGTTTGCCTCTGTATTGGGCAGCGCTACTGGGAGTTTTGGGCATAGGCGGTCTGATTGTTGCCTATTTGATCCTGCCGCATGTCGCCAGCCGGATTGACCGGTTTCTCGACCCGTCTTCCGGTGACAGCTACCAGGTGGACCGTTCACTGGAAGCCTTTCTCAATGGCGGCTGGTTCGGTCGGGGCCCGGGCGAAGGCACAGTCAAAGAAGTGCTGCCGGACGCCCATTCGGATTTCGTATTCGCCGTCGCGGGTGAAGAATTCGGCCTTTTCGTCTGCCTGGTCATCGTCTGCCTGTTCGCCTTTGTCGTCCTACGCGGGTTTGCCAAAGCGCTTCAGGAAACAGATTTGTTTGTCCTGCTGGCAACATCGGGCCTGATCGTCCAGTTCGGCCTGCAAGCGCTAATAAACATGGGGTCGACGCTTCGCCTGATGCCGACCAAGGGCATGACGCTCCCCTTTGTGTCTTATGGCGGATCTTCATTGATCGCGATGGGGCTGTGTATCGGATTTTTGCTGGCGTTAACCCGTCGACGCATCGGCGCGGAGACCGTCCAATGACAGGGGATCGCCAAATCATGCTCGCGGCCGGGGGAACCGGTGGGCACATATTTCCTGCCATTTCGGTAGCCGAAGAGATGTTAAAGCGCGGTTACCGGGTTTCGTTGATCACCGATTCCCGTGGGGTGGATCTCGGCCGGAC
>CAJWUK010000253.1 GCA_913047365.1 uncultured Alphaproteobacteria bacterium
GAATCGGGCCTGCTGGGCGGGATGATGGAGGTGCCGTCGACGGAGTGGGTGGAAGGGGGGTGGGATCAAAAAGAGGCGCTATCCCACGCGCCTGCCGTGGCGGACTGGCAGCCGGTTAAGGGTTTAGTGCGGCACACCTTCACCCATTTTCATCTGGAACTGAGTCTGGTAGCGGGCCGGGTCGATGCCAAACCAAACCTGGGTGGCACGTGGTGCCCGCCCGACGGCTTCGGTGACTATGCGCTGCCGACAGCGATGAAGAAGGTGGTGCGGTTGGCATTAGGGAAGAATAAAACTTAAATCCCTAAGCGCTCTCCTTCATCCCGTCGCGAACCACCTGGCGCAGGTGATCCAGCGGCTGAGTGCGGCCGTCTTCTTCATAGTGCCAGAACGTCCAGCCGTTGCAGGCTGGCGCACCCTGGACTTCGGCACCGATCTTGTGGATCGATCCGCGGCGGCCTTCCGCGATTAGGGTGCCGTCGGCACGGACCTTGGCGAAAAACCGCTTGCGGGTGTCGAACAGTTTCGCGCCAGGCTGCAGCAGACCCCGTTCCAGCAGGGTGCCGAACGGTACGCGGGGCTCTGTCCGTTTCGACGGGATATCGAAACCCGAAAAGTCTTCCGGTGGTTCGGCGGCCGCAATGCGTTCCTCCGCGATATCAGCATAGGCCTTGTCGCGTTCTATACCAATGAAGTGTCGGCCCATTTTCTTGGCGACTGCGGCAGTCGTACCGGACCCCAAGAACGGATCCAGCACCAAGTCGCCTGGCTTGGTCGACGCCAGCAGCACGCGGTAGAGCAGCGCTTCCGGCTTTTGGGTCGGATGCGCCTTCTTGCCGTCTTTCTTAATGCGTTCCGGCCCGGTGCAGAGCGGCAGGGTCCAGTCGGAGCGCATCTGCACGTCGTCGTTCAGGGCCTTCATGGCCTCGTAATTGAAGGTGACGCCCTTCGCGTCCTTTTCCTTCGAACACCAGATCATGGTTTCGTGGGCATTAGTGAACCTTGTGCCCCGGAAATTTGGCATCGGGTTGATTTTCCGCCAGATAATATCGTTAAGCACCCAGTAGCCAAGATCCTGCAGCGCCGTGCCGACCCGGAAAATATTGTGATAGCTGCCGATCACCCAAATCGAGCCGTTCTCTTTCAGCACGCGGCGGGCGGCGGCGAGCCATTCGCGGGTGAACGCGTCATAGGCGGAAAAGCTGGCCAGCGGGTCTTCCCCGTCGGCGCCGAAGCGGTCCCAGGCAGCATCGACCCCGTCGACCCGCGTGTGGTTTGGCCGTCGCAGTTCGCCGGCAAGCTGAAGATTGTATGGTGGATCGGCAAAGATGACGTCCACAGAATTTGGAGGAAGTTTCTCCAGTTCCGCGACACAGTCCCCGATCAGGACGCGGTCCAAAGGCAGTTTCATTATATGTCCCACCAAGAGCCCCGTTGTTTTTTTATGGGGCGGGCTTTACCCGAAGAACATGAGTCCCTCGGGACTCGCCGTCAAGAACTAATTTGGAGTCAAGGGGTTAGGGGGGAATCACCCAATATCTGGAGTCTGTGACTCCCCGGGAAACAACATCTTGGCGATGGGGGCGTAGGTACGCCGGTGGTGCGGCGTGACGCCGGCAACAGCGAGGCCGTCCTGGTGCTTTCGCGTGCCGTAGCCCGCGTTCCGCTCCCAGCCATAGGCGGGGTATCGTGCGCCCAGTGCCGCCAAGGCCCGATCGCGGACCACCTTGGCGACGATGGAGGCTGCGGCGATGGACAGGCTCAGCCCATCGCCCTTCACGATTGCGCGCCCCTCGCAGGGCAGGTCCGGCGGCAGTTTGTTGCCATCTACAAGGGCTGTCGCGGGCAGACGGTCCAGCCTGGCCACGGCGCGACGCATGGCGGTAAACGTGGCAGCTAGGATGTTGTCGCGTTCGATCTCCGCCACGCTGGCCGCACCGATGCCGTAATCCGCACTAGCGCGGATTTCCGCGAACAGGTGTTCCCGGTCGGCGGGTTTCAGTTTCTTGGAATCGTTGAGTCCGTAACGCAGCGTTTCGGGTATATCGTCCGGCAGGATGACAGCAGCAGCGACCACGGGACCCGCCCAGGGCCCGCGGCCTGCCTCGTCGATGCCGGCAACGATGCCCTCGCAAGTTTGTTCGATGGAAAGGTCAGGCATCTTTCCCGTCTTCATCTTTTTTCCGCTCCGGATCATCTTCGCCACTGGCTGCCGCGAGCACCTGATCGCCGAGTTCCGCAAGCGAATCCTTTTTCTTCTCAGGCCCCTCCGCTTCTGGCTTCGGCGGGCGTGGTGTTTCCTTCTTGGATGCCGGCAACGATTCTGTCGAGCGGGAAAGTCTCCTATCGGGCGTCTTGATGGACTCCAACGCCGGAAAACGGGCCACCGCCTTGTCCCAAGATGTCCGCAGCAGAATGCGGGACATCAGGATGAAGCGCCGCGAGCCGTGACGGACGACCTTCACCTCGTCGCCGTAGGTGGCATCCACCAATTCCTCCAGCGTGTCGATACGGCGGCTGGCCAGTCCGTGAACGCGGCGCGCACTGGTCAGCCACAGCGGGCTGACCGCGAGACTAAGAACGGTCACCGCGATGACCAGCCGAGACTGTTCTTCCCCGATGGCGCCGGCGGACAGGCCGGTCGCGGCCAGCAGGAAAGAAAATTCTCCTAACTGCGACAGCGTCAGCCCCTGCAAGGAGGCCCGCTGCCAGGTTTCGCCGAGGAACCGCATTATCCCTATGTTCAGCGCCGTTTTGAACAATGTGACGATCAGTAGCAGGACCAGAACGGTGCTGAGGTTTTCGCCAATGAACTTCAGATCGATTAGCAGGCCGACCGACAGGAAGAACACCATGATCAGGACGCTTTGTACCGGGCGGACGGCCTGGATCATCTGTTCGCGCTGGGTCGATCGGCCAACGACTAAGCCTGCCAGAAATGCGCCATAGGCGGGCGATAGCCCCATCAGGCCGAAGACCGCGCCGAACCCGAAGCAGTAGACCAGCCCGGTAAGGGGCGACAGATCGATATTGCCCATGACGATTCGGGCGAAGGGCAGGTTGACCCGGCGTTTGTTCAGCGTCTGGACCAGCAAGATTAGTACGCCGATGGATATCGTGATCTGCACGATGGCCCAGAACCCCAGCGTACCACTGCCGATGTTTTCCACGATCAGCAGCATCGGCAGGAAGGCGAGATCCTGGCCGATCAGAACGGCGATGGTGATACGGCCGGTCCGGGTGCGTATCTGACCAGTTTCCTCCAGAATCTTGATTGCGACCGCCGTGCTGGACAGGGCGATTACGAATCCCAACAGGATCGATTCCGCGGTGGTGAACCCCAGGATCATCGAACACACGAATATTGCGGCAAGACTGCCCGAGACTTGCAGGGCCACGGCGGTCAGCGCCATTTTCCATGTGACCATGAACACGCGGACGCTGAGTTCAGTGCCGATCAGGAAAAGCAACAGCAGCACGCCGAGCTCCGCCAGCCCACCGATCTGTTCGCGGTTTTCCAC
>CAJWUK010000254.1 GCA_913047365.1 uncultured Alphaproteobacteria bacterium
GCCGCCGCGGTCCCCGTCGGCGTTTCCGGACGCCGCGTAATGGCGAAATAAAGCCCCCCGACGACGACGAGGTTGATGGCACCGGCGATCGCCGCATTTGCGAAAGCCCAGCCGTAATTGCCGATCAGGTCGAAGAACAGCCCACCCTGATAGCCGCCGATGGCATGGCCGAAAAAGGCGAACATGGTGACAATGCCGGTTGCCGATGCGCGTCTGGCGACCGGGGTCAGGACCTGCATGCTGACCAGAATGGTGGTCATCACGCCACCATATCCGAACCCGTATATGACCGCGAAGACCATCAGGCTTTCGAGCGACTGGAACTGCAGAAATATGATCACCAGCGTCGTCTGCCAGGCAGAGGCAACCCAATAGGCCCTGACAGCGCCGATCATGTCGGCGAGCTTTCCAAACGCCACCCGGCCGCAGATACCGGCGATCAGCATCACCAGAATGATCCCACCCGCATCCGACAGGGGAATACCGCAGCTCTGCGCATAGGGCACCAAGTGGATCAGCGGTACCGACATGGTGGTGCAGCAAAGGATGACTGCGATGCTCATCCAGATAATTACAGTGTTGGTCGACAGCGAGATATCCGGTGTGTGCGTGGCCGGCACTTGATCCGTCTCCGCGACTGCCGGTTTGGTAGGCGCGGGTGGCGGCCGGATCAGCAGCGCCAGCAGTGGCAGGATCACCAGCATCAACACTCCCATCCACAGGAACGTACCACGCCAGCCAATCGCGCTGATCGCCATGCCACCGAAATAGGGGACCAGGCCCTGTCCCAGCGCCTGGCCGCCCGACACGATTCCGATGGCGAGGCCGACCCCCGTTTTGAACCATCTGCTGGTATTGGCGATCATCGGCGCAAACAGGCTGCCACCGCCGATGAAACTGCCGGCGAAGAAAATCGCGTAGAACTGCCACAATTGATCGGCCTGGCTGGCGATTAGCACTGACAGGCCCATCGCCACGGCGCCGAGCATGACGGATTTCCTGACGCCGATTACTTCGGAGACACGGCTCATGACGATCCCACCGATGGCGATGCCAGCGAGGCCGGCGAAATTGATGAAGGAAACCGGTCCGCGGCCCCAGCCAAATTCCTGTTCCAGCGGCACCAGGAATACTGACACACCGTTCAGGATCAGCCCTAGGCTGCCCGCCATCATGATGGCGGACGCGATGACGATTACCCAGCGGTAGGCGGGTTCGAGAACGAGGGCGGGTTGTAAGGGGGAGGCGGGCATCGGGGCGATCATAGTGAAAGCCGTGGTGCAGGCAATCAGCCTGACTTTGGGGCCGAAAAGGGTATGTTTCAGACAAGATTAATGCCGGGGAGCGGGTTTACGGTAAATTAAGCCGCCTCACTCCGTCGCCTAGGCTGCCCCCGCCTTGCCGGTCCAGACATCCATCACCTCGGTGCTCTCCGGCACGTGCCCGAAGATGAACTCGACCGATTTTATAGTCGCTTCGTGCAGGGGCACGTTGGCGCTGCCGACGCAGTCCGGTGGCATCACGATGTAATAGCCGTGGAAGAACGCCTCGCGCAGGGTAGATTCGACGCAGACATTGGTGGCGACGCCGGTCATCACCAGTGACTTGATGCCCCGGCGGCGTAGGATGTCGTCCATCTGGGTGTTGTGGAATGCGGAATAGCAGCGCTTTTCTATCACCTGCTCGCCGTCTTCCGGGCCGATCTCGTAAAAATCCGCCCCCCAGGAATCGGATGCGCAGCACACCGCACCATTGCCCTTGTCCAGCATCTTGGACAGCATCGGTGCGGGCAAAAGATCGTGGTCGTAGATCGCCTTGATCCAGACGATTTCGCAACCCGCCGCGCGGCCGGCCTCAACCAGTTTGCCGATGTGCTCCGCGAGCGGTTTGTTGCCGCTCATATCCGCGCCCTGGGTGGTATGTATATAGCCATTCTCGGCGCAGAAATCGTTTTGCATGTCTACGACGACAATGGCCGTGTGGGCGGGGTCAAGAATTTCTTCCAGCCCGTTCAGCAGTCCCGGATGTTGTTCAGGCATGGGCCGCCTCCTTTTCCATATCCCAGTATACGCAGCCCATGCCGCAGCGCAGTTCGACGGCGGGCTCGTAGCAGATGGTGTGAGCTTCGCGGTTGCCCACCGCGCCCATGGCGGCAATCCAGGCGATCAGTTCGGACGTGCCGCCGTCGCCCGCCGCGACCATCTTTTCCATCGTGCATTCGCGCAGCACCATCTCTGGATCTCCCTGTTCCAGAATGTCGAGGAACCACCGGTCGAATTCCTCGTCAACGTCGAAATATTTTGGGCCGCCCGGATCGTGGCTTAAACCACCGGTTCCCATCAAGGCGACGCTCAGCCCGTCCGGTAGGTCGTTTTCGACGATCTCCTTCACCGCCTTGCCGAAGTCATAGCAGTGTTCCGGCGACGGCACCGGCGGCACCACGCAGTTCATGTGGATCGGTACTAACGGAATGTCGAATTCCGGTGTCAGATATGTCAGCGGCACGGACCAGTTGTCGTCGAATAGCAGCTCGGGCTTCGACGTAATATCGAAACTACGTCCCGACAGACCTTCATACAGGGTTTTCGCGAGGCCGGATGCGCCGCGGACGGTATAGGGTTCCACATTCACCCAGTCCTGGAACCATTCGGCGGGCCCCTGCCACACCTCCGCCGTGCCGACGCAGAAATCGTGCAGATCGTGGAGCGGCATGTTGAGGACGTGATCATTGGCGATGCCGATGATTACGTCGGGTTGGGTAGCGCGGAGCATTTCGCCCAGCATGTTGAACCCGTCGGTCAAGGATTTCTGCTCGTGTTCCGGCGCTTGATCCAGCCAGCCGGTCAGTCCCGGCGCGTGACTGAGGCCCGTCACGAAAACAAGTTCGGCCATCAGCGAACCTTCCCTTGCCCTTCGACAACGCTTTTGCCATATGCCTGCGCCGACGGTGACCGGTTGTGATTATAGGCGCCGCCGTGGAACAGCCGCGATACTTGGGGCAGGAAATAGGGGTGAACGCCCAGCTCACCCAGCCGCCTGATATCCAGATCGCGGAACGCCTGGCGTTCATCCTCCGTAAGGTCATAGCTTTCCATGATATTTTCGAAATTGTCGGCGAAATCCGTAAACAGCGCCGGATCGCGGCGGACCTCGAAAATCATCCGGTTGGCCCCTAGTTCGCGCTTGGTGTCGGCAACACCCATCGCATCCTCCTTCGTTTCACACCTGATGAATAAGCGTTACTCTCAGACGAGCATAACAACCATTGCGGTTCTGATGGAACAGGTATTCAAAACTGTCATGGCGTCCGCCACAGGGCTGGTACAGGTCGTGAAAACCGGACAGCGATTCCGCGTTACCGACCTGGAGGGCCTGCAGGTCGTCGATGTGGCGGTCTCCAAAGCCAATAAGTTGCGCGAAAAGCTGTCGACTTTCTATTCCCGGTCGCGCGCTGGGGTGGCTGGCGAAGACGGCTTTCATCC
>CAJWUK010000255.1 GCA_913047365.1 uncultured Alphaproteobacteria bacterium
TTTGATGTGACGGAAATGGCCTCGTATTCGATGGAGTTGACCCGATAGGGACCACACAGGGCGGTTATCGGTTTACCCAGTTGCAAAGGCGCTCGCCCTGGATAGGCGCCAACATCATCTAAAGCCCTGATCTTGATGGACTTGATGACGCCGTCGTCTTCAAAGGCCATCGTGATGTCGAATATCCGGTCGGGTCCATGCGCATCTCCGCCGGACATATTATCCAACCGGTCTTCGATAAAACGGACCGGAAAACCCAGTTTTTTGGCAAGATAGCTGGCCAGTATTGTGTGCTTGATGCCACGTTTCACACCGTAAGACCCCCCGACATCCACATCGTTGTGAACCCGGACGTTGTTCATCGGCAAGCGCATCGCTGCGGCGATCTGATCCTGATACTGGGGCATCTGAATAGACGCCCAGACATCCAGAATTTCGGTGATTTCATCCCATTTCGCCACAACACCGAAGGTCTCGATTGGCACCGTAGACGACCGTCCCCATCGGGCCCGGTAACTGACAGTATGCGGAACACTCTCGAAGTCATCTGCAACCGGACCCCAAGTCCAGGTATTCCGGAAAAGGACATTCGTTCCATGATCCGGGTGAACCAGCGGCTGATCCTCTTCCAGCATCTTTTCGGAATCGATCGCCGCCGGCAGCGCTTCGTACTCGACCTCGATCAGCTCGGCCGCGTCTTCGGCAATGTATCGGGAGTCAGCGACCACCGCGGCAACCCATTCCCCAGCATATCGGGTCATTCCCACCGCGAGCGGGAACCACTTCACATTGGGCAGGTCCAGTCCGTGAAATAGTGAGTTCGTTCCGGCCGAGAGTTCCTCACCTGTCAAAACATAATGGACGCCCGGCAGCCCAAGTGCCGCCGACGTGTCTATATCCAAGATATTTGCGCGGGGATGCGGGCTGGGAAGAACCGCGACATGTTTCATGCCGGGAACATCGACATCCGCAACGAATTTCCCACGGCCGGTTATGAAACGACGATCTTCCTTGGTTCTTCGTTTTCGCGACACATAACGATAGTTTGGAAGCGTGGGTGCATCAGCCATTTGACGCGACCTCCTTCCGCCGTTTCGCGGTCAATTGAACCGCCTCCACTATTTGCTGGTATCCGGTACAACGGCATAGATTTCCGCTTATCGCTTCCCGAATGTCGTCCTCGCCGGGATCGGGGTTCTCACACAACAATGCGGAACTCGCGACCAGCATTCCCGGCGTGCAATAACCACACTGCATTGCATGGCACTCCCAGAATGAATCCTGAAGGTCGCTTAAGGTGCCGTCCTCATCCGCCAATCCTTCTACCGTTCGAATTTCGTGTCCTTCCGCCTGAACGGCAAACATCAAGCAGGACCTAATCGGCTCACCATCAAACAGAACGGAACACGCACCGCAGATTCCATGCTCGCACCCCACGTGGGTACCAGTTAGGCGCAGCAGGTCGCGGAGACAGTCCACCAATGTCATCCTAGGAGAGACAGTCGTTTTAACCTCACGTCCATTTACATTGAGCGTGATCTCAGTCTGCTTCATGACCCCGCCTCCGACATAGCCTCAGCGATCGTGCTGGCTACCAAACGACGGGAGACCCGGCGCCGGTAATCCGCAGTAGCATGGACATCCGTTTCCGGGTCGATCTCGTCGTCAATTTCAGAAACCGCTCTCTCGACATCGTTTAAGGAGCCACCGGTTAGCTTTTCCTCAACCACTTTTAACCGTACAGGTGCCGGTGCCACGCCGCCGACGCAAATAGCAACGCGTCCTATATTTCCGGCCGGATCCAATTGCACCTGCGCGGCGGCTGCAACAATGGCGAAGTCCCCCTGCCGGCTGGCCGTTTCCTGAAAACCCGTGCCGATACCTGCACCTTCCCAGACGGGCACACGTATCTCGGTCAGTAATTGATCCGGTTCGATATTTGTAATCATCGCCGCTTCGAAAAATCCGTCGATCGGTATCTCTTGCTCTCCCGAAGCGCGACGCAGCACTATTGATGCGTCGAGCGCCAACGCAGCAAGAGGTAACTCCGCCGATGGGTCACCATGGACGATGCTACCCCCAATCGTGCCTCGGTTACGGGTCTGTTGGTGCCCGACATTTCGGACTGCTTTCGAGACCAACGGCACACGAGAAGAAACAAGGTCGGATCGTTCGATGGTCCGCTGGCGCGTGCATGCCCCAAAAGAAATATATGTGCCCTGATCCGTAATACCGGATAGCTCAGCAACATCATTCACGTCGATCAGCAGGTCTGGCCGCGCCATCCTCATCGCCATCAGAGGGACAAGCGTCTGACCCCCGGCAATAATCTTTCTTTCTTCGTCCCCTGCGCCCGCCAAAAGCTGGCATATTTCATCAACACTGACAGCACGCACATAGTCAAAGGCGGCAGCTTTCATTAAAATTTGCCTCAATCAGACAGAAATTGGTTTTCTTGTCCGGAAGCCCGCAAGCCCGCCGGAGCGCTAAACTTATCGGCATTCGATACCGTATGGTAGCCCCGCACCCGGCCACGAGGGCATGGAACCATGCGAAACCGGGGGAGCTTAACGGTTTGTAAGATTGAGAGACCTAATCTGGCACCGGGAAAGAAGAATGATCATGGTTCAAGCTGCCATTCTGTCTCATCCTGATGTTGCCACAACCGGCACTGGACACCAGACCAGGGAAAACGGCTGGTCGCCACGCCTGAAGTTTGTACGCTTCCAAGCATGGGTATCCGCCAGTTAGGCATTGTTTTTGGCCCCATTCTACTTTCTGGGCTAAGGGTCAGGAGTTCGCATGAATGAGCTCCCAAATCTTGCGAGGCGTAACAGGCATTTTGATATCGCGCACGCCGTAGGGTCGAAGCGCGTCAACAAATCCGTTTACCAGAACCGCCAACGCAGGCGTCGTTCCTCCCTCTCCGCCGGCTTTTACGCCGAGCGGATTCGTCGGTGACGGTACTTCGTTCAAAGCTGTCGAAAATGACGGATATTCGTCTGCCCTCGGCATGTGATAGTCCATGAAAGATCCAGCCAGCGGCTGACCCGTTTCCGTATCCATGGCACATAATTCGCCGAGCGCTTCTCCTGCGCCCTGGACAATCCCGCCATGGGTTTGCCCATCTACAATTAACGGATTTATCGCACGTCCAACATCGTCCACTGTAGTGTAACGAGCAATCTCAAAAGCTCCGGTTTGGGGATCAATTTCGATTTCACAAATGTGACAGCCGTTGGGAAATACCGGCGTTTCCATCACATTATCTTCAATAACGGAAAGCCCCCCGCCTAACTCTTCAGGCAGATTTTCATGTTTTTCAAACACCCCGGCCAGTTCGAAGAGATCAATTTGACGATCCGTTCCTCCAATGCCGAACTGTCCATCCTTAAATTCGATATCCGTCTCGGCAGCCTCCAGCACATGCGCCGCCAGTTTCTTA
>CAJWUK010000256.1 GCA_913047365.1 uncultured Alphaproteobacteria bacterium
CTTCGGAATCAACGATCGCTCTGTTGGCGCCATAAAGGCGCAACGCGCGTTCGAGGGCCGAACGCATTGTCAGCATGAACTGCCTCCTACAGGTCCACCGATATTAGTCAACGCTCCCAAGATACCCGACCGCTTCTATCTCTACGTACATGTCTGGATGAACCAGATTCGAAATCTCTAGCAGCGTCGAGACCGGAAAATCACCTTCAAAATACTCTCTCCGAGCTTCCCAGACCTGTTGCCGGTCATTTACGTCGGTCAGGAAAATATTGACCTTCACAATATCCGCCATCGTGCCGCCTGCAGATTCGATCAGAGCTTTTATTTTGTCGAAAATGACTATTGATTGCTCGTATGCGTTGTCGCCGACAATGGTATCGAATTTATCACTACGCGACGTCATTCCTGCAATATAGACGTGAGGGCCAACAACCAGACAGTTCGACCAGGTCCCCTTCGGCGGTTCACCCACTTCCGGGGAGCGAATACGTTTCCTGCTCATACCGACTTCTCCCGCTTGGATTTCAACATTGTGGTCAGATAAATGCCAATGGCAATAAGCCCAATACCGATCGCATGGAAAAGGAAAGGTTCTTCTCCGAGCAGCCAGACGGCCAGAATGACGGTGTAAACCGGTATCAGGTGCACAAATAGGCTGGCGCGCCCAGGACCGAGGCCTTCCACCGTATGGTTCCACCAGAACAAAGCCAGGATAGACGCGAATACCGCGTTGAAACAGGTTGTCCAAAGCGTTTCCCAGATAAGGGGCGTCGGCTGATAATAAATGTTCTCCAAAATCCAGAACGGAAAGACGACACATGCCCCCGCGACAAGGATGCCGAAGACCAGGTTA
This sequence comes from uncultured Alphaproteobacteria bacterium, assembly GCA_913047365.1. GTDB lineage: Bacteria > Pseudomonadota > Alphaproteobacteria > MPNO01 > UBA830 > CAJWUK01. The sequence goes on from CAJWUK010000256.1 coordinate 854, forward strand.
AGCCGGTCTATTTCGGGCGGCACTCGCCGCATGAGAACCGCATAAAACGCCCAGGAAACAACCGAAATTAGAATAAATACATCACCAATATTGAGGTCGAGATTTAGCAGAACCTGTTTCTCTCCACGTCCGATAAGATAAAAAACGCCAATCATGGAGATACCGACACCCGCCCATTGGATAGCCGTCAGACGATCACGTAGCATTATCCAGGCGACAGCAACGATAACGACCGGTTCGGCGGAATTGATAAAGGCGCCATTGATTGCAGTCGTAAACTGCAACCCGACAAACAGCATGCCGTTTCCACCAATAAACAGCAGAACCCCCTGGAGAAGAATAATTCTCCAGTGCCGTCTCATTAATGGCCATTGGGCGTGGAGGCTGGGCCGGCAAAGGGGGTAGAGAATGGATACCGCCAATACGCAGCGCAAAAAGGACATCGCGGCGGGTGGAACGATGCCCGCCACGTCGCGAACCACAATAATGCTTGCCGCCCAACACAGCATTGCCAAGGCCCCTGCGATAACCGGTGGCGGTGCGAAGCGTATAAGAATGTTACTCTGCAGCTTCGCGTTCACCGAGAGCCTCGTTAACGCGCGGCATTACGGCCGACGCCATCAGTTCCATGGACCGCCTGTCTGCGGGCGGGTCCATCCAATCATGCCCGGTGTACAACAAAGTGCCGAAATCACCGACCTGCTCGCGAAAGGCAAGAATCTGATCGACGACAGAATCCACATCGCCGGCAATCACCTGTGTATCCAGCGACTGTTCCAAAGTTACTTCTTCATCCGGTTGGTCGGGCCGCACCCGAAACAGTTCAGGCCGGCCATTCCCGACCAGCTTGGTCATGATATTGCGAAAATAAAACCCGTATGGGCCTTCGGGCGATTTGGCATATTTCAGGGCTTTGCCATGATCGTCGGCAACGAATATCGATTTTGCCACACGCCAGCCTGATCCGTTTTCCGGCCGCCCCGCCTGCTCCAGGCCCTCCAAATACTTAGGCAGGTGCGTCGCGACCCAATGCGCCTGAACATAATTTGACGTTATTGGGTCCCAGCCGCGGGCGGCAGCGGCGGTAATACCCCGCGAATAAGGGGTGATCGATGTGACGACAATCGGTGGATGGGGCTTTTGCAAAGGCGTTGAGATTATTCCCTGTCCTATTGCCTCATTCAGCGTGCGTTCCGTGGTCGTCTGCCAGTAGTCGTTTTTCAGATTATATGGCGGCTCATTGGCCCAGATTTGCAGGATCATTTCGATTGATTGCAACATTTTGTCGCTGCGATCGATATCCATGTTCTCGAAGACCTCGGCGTCCGATAGCAACCCTCCCGGACCTATCCCGAATATGAATCGGCCGTCAGTCATATGATCGATCATCGCCACATGACCTGCGACCATTGCCGGGTGGTATGACGGCAATGTCACCGCGGCACTACCAAATGTAATTTTCTTCGCGTCATGACAGAGGGACGCGATAAACATCAGGTTTGACGTGATCGGCTCGGCGCGGTCTGTGATGTGTTCCCCTAAAAAGGCTTCAACATAACCAAGTTTGTCCGCCAACAGGATTGCTTCGCGATCCTCTTTCAAAACCCGGCGATAGTCTTTTAATGGCGGGTGTACCGGCTGGGTGAAAAAGCCTAGACGCATGTCGAGACTATAGCAGTGGCGAACGTTCCACGATAGAAACGACGGATAGTCGAGGCGCTCAAAAATGTATGAAAATCACACGACGCTGCAGGTCATTGGGCAAATCGTCATTGCTGTCTATTTCATCTGTATGGGCGTCAAGAACATCCGTTTGTGGGACATGAACATTCAACGCATCGCGGTCCAAAATCTGCCCGCCGTTCCATGTTTGCTGTTCGGATTTGCAATCCAGTTTATTGGTGCTTTTCTGCTCTTATTTGATTGGCATGCCAAATACGGCGCGATATTGCTTATCGCATTCACAATCCTGGCAAGTACGCTTCATCATCGGTTCTGGGAAATGAAGGACCCGATGACCCGCACTTATCATTTCCTGCTTATCACCAACAATATGGCGATTATCGCCGGATTGCTGCTTCTGATCTGACGCTATTTCGCCGGCACAACGGGCAGCTTGAGGCAAGACGCGTTTTTCGCATTGTGCCAGAACGTGTCAGACCCGACCTTGTAGTAAAGATACTGATGGGTAAACAGCGAATCCGTCAGCGGTGAATCTCCATTCAGGATTTCTAGCCGAACACGGTGGCCTTTCTTAAAGCGGTAGGCGCACGGCATCACCTCAATCTCGTAGGTATAAATCTCCCCGGGTTCGATGGGCTGGGGGTTCGAATGGGTGTAAATAGGCCGTAATTTGGTGCTGTTCTTATTATCCTTTTCCCGGTGGGAAGCGCGCAGCCACCCTTTGGAAACAACCGCGGATGCCGGTTGGAGACCTGCCTCCCGTTCCTTTTTCGATTGCGGGTGCTGGTCGGACAATTTGACGATGAAATCCGTATCGGTGTTGGTCGACGATGCCTGTAGTTCCAGGATGATCGGCCCGGCTATCTCCATGTCTTTCTTCAACGGC
>CAJWUK010000257.1 GCA_913047365.1 uncultured Alphaproteobacteria bacterium
TCGGAAGACGAAACAGTGGAGATTGTTCAGTTGCGGATATCGGTCCGCGGAGAGGAAATACCGTTTCCGAAACCGGTGACACCGGATAACAGTGATCCCGCACAATCGACGGGAACGCGGGAGATTTATTTCACCGGGTCCCGAAAGGCAAAGGCTGCGAATGTGTGGAACCGCGCATATCTGCGGGAAGGTGACCGATTTACCGGGCCTGCCGTGATAGAAGGCGAGGGGTCTTCTGCGCTGATACCGCCGGGTTGGGAAGCGGTGGTTGACGGTTTCCTGAACCTGGATATCCGTCGGACATGACGCGGTTCTTCTGAAAAAACGCCAATCGTGCTTAAATAGCGACAGAATTCAGGGACTGGAATATTGCCAGATACTCACCAACCCAATTACTCCAATACCGACATGCGCGACAGGGTGCAGGCTCAGGTCATCCGTTATGCGCTGGAGTTGGTGGCTGAAGATATGGCTTCCACCCTTATGCGCACGGCCCGGTCCACTGTGATCAAGGAGGTGCAGGACCTTTCCTGCGCCCTGTTCGACCGCGAGGGAAGGGTGATCGTCCAGTCCAAACACGCACCGATGCTGCTGGCGGGTTCGTCGCTCACAATGTCGCAGGCGATGGAGCACATGGCATGTCAGCCGCTGCAGATGGGCGATGTGCTTATTGCGAACGATCCGTTCCGCGGCGGTCAGCACATCATGGACGTCATGATGATTTCACCGGTATTCCGCGAGGGCGAACTGGTAGGCTATGTGGGGTCCGTTGCCCATCATTCCGATCTCGGAGGGGCGTCACCGGGCGGGGTCGCCGGTGGACTTACGGAGATATATGCCGAGGGGCTCTGCTTCCCCTTTGTGCGGCTCTATATCGGCGGCGAGGAAAACCCCGATTTGTTCGCCATGATCGAAAACAACATACGGGTGCCGCACAAGACGTTGGGTGATATCCGGGCCCAGGCCTCAAGCTGCCTGACCGGTATTCGGCGGTTCCTCGAAGCCGTTGACCGGTTTGGACTGGAGACTATCGAACGCACGGCGGATATGTTGATCGCGGAAACCGAAGATCGTCTGCGGCGCGGTTTAAATAAACTTCCTGATGGCGAATTTACCGGTGAAGACGTCGTTGACGATGATGGCATAACTGAAGACGCCATTCCGATCCGGGTAAAAATCGTCAAGAAGGGCTGCGACGTGACAGTCGATCTGACCGGGTGCGCCGATCAGGTGAGGGGCAATATTAATTGTCCGCTGGCGACGACGCTGGCAGCGGTCCAATACGGATTCATGATTGCACTGGATAAACAAGTGACGCCGAACCAAGGCGTTTTTAGCGTGGTTGACATCAAGACCCGCAAGGGCTCTATCGTCGATCCCGTCAAACCGGCGGCGACGGCGGCGCGGACGAATGTTTCCCTGAAAATACAGGAAGCTGTGCTGATGGCGCTCGGCAAGATGATGCCCGGCAGGATGATGGCGCCAAGCCATGCGCAGATCAGCCATGTGGCGTTTGTGGGCACGGATCCGGAAACCGGCCGGGCTTTCAGCTACAACGATATTTTTGGCGGAGGGGCGGGCGCCCGCCCGGCCAAGGACGGACGCGATGCGCAGGATACGCACATGGCGCGTTTCAAGAACACGCCGACCGAAATGATCGAACACGAATATCCCGTTCGCGTCTGGTCCTATGAACTGCTGCCGGACAGTGGCGGAGCGGGAAAATTCCGTGGCGCGCTGGGGTTGGCCCGGGATGTGGAAGTGATGACTGACGGCGTTGTGTTTTCCCGCTATGGCGACCGCCAGAAGAACGTGGTGCCGGGTGCGGAAGGCGGCGGCCACGGCAAGCCGGGGCGTTTCGTTCTTAATCCGGGCAGAGAAGACGCACCTCTTAAATCCAAAGGGGTCGATCCCCTGAAAAAGGGCGATATTGTTCGTATTGAAACGCCTGGCGGTGGCGGATTCGGCCCGGTTTCCGAACGGTCAGACGCCGCATTGGCAGCGGATTTGCGCGATGGCAAAATAACCGAAGGCTTTATTCGAACCGAATTTGGCGAAGAACAACTCGCGACTCTTAAGAAACTGGGCGGAAACACCCCCGGTATTGCCGCGGGATAGGAGGACCCGATGAAAAAAATGCGCTTGGAAACAACGTCACCCTTCCAAGGCTTGGCGGAACTTGTCGCCGACGATGAAGGCCTGTTTGCCGAGGAAGGCATCGAGATCGAATGGGTGAAGCGTGCGAATTCGCCGCGCGAGGTCGACCCCAAGATCACGACGCCGGACGGGCTTTCGGCTTTCGCCAGTCACGGCGAGGCGTTCGAAAAGGGCGGTGCGGATATGTACAACGCCTGCGAATGGGGCAATTACCGGCGCGTTCAGGATACCGAGGCAAAAGGCCGGCAGCTTGGCCGACGGTCGATCATGGTGTGGGCCGGTATCGTTGTCGCGCCCGGGTCTGACGTTTATTCGCCACAGCAGCTGGCGAACAAACAGGTTGCGGTGCCGTATTATTTCGGTACGCACTATCTGACCTATCAGATGCTGGAGGGTTTTCTGCCGCGTGATCTGATCCAGACCTGCCGTGCGCCGAATGGGTCCGCCGCGCGCTACGATGCCTTGGTCAACGGCGATGTCGAGGCGACCACCCTTACGGAGCCCTACCTGACTTTGGCTGAGAAAAACGGCTGCCGGATCATCATTGAAGGCATGTATCACGGCACCGAAGTCGCTTCCGACGATATCGACGCCGATACCTATGCCGCGTTCAATCGGGCGGTGAAGAAAGCCGTGCGGATGATTAATGCGGATAAACGCAAATACATGCAGTACTTCATCGACCGCCATCTGGGCCAGCATCCGGGTATTGAGAGCCTTACGGTGAGCGATTTTCGCCTGTCACGGCTTCAGATGGTCGACCCCGCACCGATCCCGGAAGAAGAGCTGCAGCGCACCTACGATTGGATGCGGAGCTGGGGGATGATCGACGAGCTAAGCCCTGACGTGCTGGTCGACGTGCACCGTCAGCAGGCCGCTCATGAGGTGGCGGCGGAGTAACTTATTCCGGTGGTAGGATTTCCTGCGTACAGACTTGATTGATCAGGTGTCCACGACCCACATCTTCCAGGTGGGCACGTTTCTGGTCGGCCGTTAGTGGCTGGCCGATACCCTGGGTCATGGCGAGGACCATCGACTGGTCGCTCATCCCCAGCCAGAAGTCACGGCGGACAAGCTTATTGTTTTCGTCGCGGGCAAAGGGGCTATCCGGGATGGTGCCCAGGTCGGGGTTGAAGAAAGTGGGCATGGAGGTCTCGTCCGATTGGTTTTTCGGACTATACCAGCCGTCCGAAATTTACCAACAGCAGAACATCATTTTCGTAACGGATTCGAGCGACAGCCTAAGCTACTCGGGCTAC
>CAJWUK010000258.1 GCA_913047365.1 uncultured Alphaproteobacteria bacterium
GGGTCGGACGGCGGATCGGCAACGCCCAGTGCATTGCCCTGGCCTGCCTCGTCGAAGCCATCGGAGTTGCCGCGACGGTTATGTTCGATAGTGCCTCAGCGGTCATCCTGGGCGGCGTACTGCTGGGCGGCACGTTTATGGGCATCACCGCGGTCGGCCTGATCACCGCCCGCCAAATGGCCGCCGGCGATCCACGCCGCATGCTAGCCCTGCTGACTGCCGCCTTCGGCGCCGGCCAGATGATCGGCCCCGCCTTTGGCGGTTACCTGGCAGACGTCATGGGCAACTTCACGGCCCCGACCCTGACGGCGACGGGGGCGCTGGTCATTGCAGGGGGACTGGCAATGGCAGCGCGGAAACCGGCTTATTAGGATTACGCACCCCCGGTTCCAGAATTTGCTCTTTTAGGGTCAATAGATCAAAGGCACCGCGTCTTAGACGGCGGCAGAGTAGCCCCGAGCCTGAGATTACAGAGCCAATGTGCATAGGCTTCCCGAACTATCGAAAAGATGGGCAAAGCGGATTTAAACCCGTCCTTGCTGGGTGCATCATTTGTCACTCCGCTGCTTCACCTATCACGTGTTTGCCGACAGACCAGCCGCTACCCCCAAGATGTTCTGACGCGAATTCGATGGGCTCTTCTTCCAGCGCAGTGGCCAGCGTATCGTTCCAGCGGTTCAGGAAACCGAACATAGAAATCACGGCGACAATTTCGACGATCTGGTAGTCGGTGTAGTACTTGCGGAGATCAACAAAGTCCGCGTCCGACGCCATGTTCGGCACCGATGCCGCCGACTGCGCAAAACGCAGCGCCGCACGCTCGGCTTCATCGAACAGGTCGCTGGATTCGAATTCATACAAAGCCGCCACCTTTTCGGCTTCGGCTCCTGCCCTAGCCGACGCACCGCCGGTGTGAGCCTGGCAATAAAGACACCCGGCCGCTAAGCTGGCGGCGTTGGCGATCAGGTATTTCAGGGACGGCGAGATTGACTGGCCCGTCTGGTTCATTACCGCCTTGCCGAGAGCGTTGTAGCCTTCCAGCAATTCCGGCTTGTGCGCCATGATGCGTTGGGAATTCGGCACAAAACCGAGGCGTTTTTTACTCGGCTCGATAATGTCTCCATAGGCCTCCAGTTCTTCGTCCCTCAGCATTCTGACCCGGCTCATTCTTCGTTCTCCTGAATATTCATCGTTATAAATCTAGATTCAAAACGTGGCCGCATTATCCGCGAACAATGCCATGATGTCGCGGGTTAACCGAGTCAGTCTTTCCTGCACAAAACCAATTTGATCCAACGCAAGATCGGGTGCGTCATTATCCATTGCGAACTTTTGCGCCGCCTCCAGCGGCAGTCAGGGATATGGCATTTATCTCCCGATTTCGGGAGAAAGCGCGGCGGCGCAGCCTTCCAAAACCACCAACGCATCGGAGACTTCAAAAGCTGCCCACCATATGCGTCCTCTGTCAGCGCTGATCCCCACAGGCACTTAACCGGTGACAGCATTCGCTGAGAAAGCCGCAAGCCCATATAGCTGAAAATCGTTTTAGTACACCCGGCGAAACTGACGGTCGCGCAGAGGCCCTCAGGCCTGATGGATATGCGCTTCAAAGAAGCGTTGTCTAAAGACCTTATTCCGCTGCTTCGCCGTGCTTTCCGGCAGCCCAGCCGGCGCCTGAAATCGCTTTTTCAGCAAAGGCCGACGGTCCGTGTTCCAATGGGGTGGCCAAGGTATCATTCCAGCGATTGAAGAAGCCGTACATGGAAATGATCGAGAGCATTTCGACAATCTGATAATCCGAATAATGCTGCTTCAGTTCCGCGAAGTCCTCGTCAGCCACCATGTTGGGCACGGCGGACGCCGCCTGGGCAAACCGCAGGGCTACGCGTTCGCCTTCCGTAAATAGATCGCTAGTCTCGAATTCCCATATCGCGGCAATTTTTTCTTCCTCGATCCCGTTATGAGCCGCCGCTCCGCCGGAATGGGCGACGCAGTACATACAGCCCGCCGCCAGGCTGGACGCATTGCCTATCAAATACAGCAAACCGGGCGAAACGGATTCCTCCGTCGGGTGCATGATTGCCTTGTAGAGCGCGTTGATGCCATGCAGCAATTCCGGCTTGTGTGCCATGATGCGTTGGGAATTCGGGAGGAAGCCCAGCCGTTCGATCGTCGGCTTTAGAAAATCGAGCGCATCGCCGATTTCCTCGTCAGTCAGCGGATCTATTCTTGTCATTTGTCGTTTCCCTGCTTGTTATTCAGCGGCTTAGGCGTTGGCGAGCGCCGCCAGTTCGGTCCGGTACTCTTGGGCCCGTTCGGCATAGGAATTGAACGACCAGTCGAAATTGTCGATCTCCTCCTCACTGAGATCCCGCATGGGTTTCGCCGGACGGCCAGCCCATAATTCTCCTGACTTCACGGTTTTCCCGGGGGTTAGCATCGCTCCGCCCGCCAGCATGCCGCCGGTTTCCACCCGGCACTGATCCAGCACAATCGAGCCCATGCCCACAAACGACTTGTCTTCGAGTTCGCAGGCATGCAGCAGACACATGTGACCGATGGTGATGTCGCTGCCGATATAGGTGCCCTGAAATTTGGAATGAACGTGGATGACGGACCCGTCTTGCACATTGACGCGTTCGCCAATGCGGATGGGGTTGTCATCTCCGCGAAGAACGCAGTTGAACCAGATGGAAGATCCAGCGCCGATTTCGACGTCGCCGATCACCATCGCCCCGGGCGCGACGAACACATCGTCGGCAATTTTCGGATATTTCCCCCTATAGGGGAGGACCGTTCCCTGAACCTGGGTCATCGCAAATCCCTTCGAACGTAATTTATCTCAGTTGAGGCCGGTCGCCGGGTCGAGTCCCAGCATCAGGTTCAAGCACTGCACGGCCTGCCCCGACGCGCCCTTGCCTAGATTGTCGAGCTGGGCCACGAGCACTGCCTGGCCGGTATCGTCATTGCCAAACACATATAGGCATAGCTTGTTGGTGTCGTTCAATTCTTCCGGGTCCAACAGCGCTGCACGTTCTGCGGTTTCTTCCTCCCCCGCCACGGATACAAACCCCCCATCCCCATAGTAGGCCTCCAGAACGCCTCTTAGACTTTCAACACTGGGAGATGAGGACATGTTCCAGAGTTGAAGCGGCACCTGCACAACCATTCCCTGGCGGAACCGGCCGACACTGGGGGTGAACAGCGGCTTGTGGTCCAACGTTGCATATTTCTGCATCTCGGGAACGTGTTTATGGGCGAGGGTCAGCCCGTAGCCGAACCACGCGCTGTCGATTGCCTTGTCTCTTCCCGCGTCCTCCATCCGCGCGATCAACGATTTGCCGCCACCCGTATATCCCGACACGGCATTTACCGTGACCGGCCAATCGGACGGCAAAATAC
>CAJWUK010000259.1 GCA_913047365.1 uncultured Alphaproteobacteria bacterium
AATTTTTTGACAGCGCGCTGACCACGACACTGGAACCGGACGAAATTCTGACCGAGATCCGCGCGCCAAAGGTACCACCCGGCAGCGGAGCGGCATTCGTCGAAGTATCCCGCCGCCACGGCGATTTCGCCCTGGCAGGCGTTGCAGCGCAGATAACGTTGGACGGCGATGCGGTAACGAACGTCCGGTTGGCTGCCTGCGGCGTCGGCTCCGGCCCGGTTCGGCTGACGGGTGCAGAAGACGCGATCCGGTCGGACGGGTTGACCGATGCGTCCCTCGCCGCCGCAGAAGCCGCGGCCGTGGTTCAGGCAGACCCCGACAGCGATGTGCACGCGACATCCGGTTACCGGCGTAAGCTGGCGGGCGTTATGACCAAGCGGGCGCTGCAAAAGGCTGCCGAGCGAGCGCGAGCCGTCGCATGACGAAAAAACGTAATGTCACTGTCACCGTTAACGGCGAAGCACATAGCGGCGAGGCGGAACCGCGAACCCTGCTGGCGGATTTCCTGCGTGACGAACTGCGTCTGACCGGCACCCATGTGGGATGCGAACACGGGGTCTGCGGCGCGTGTACAGTGATCGTCGACGGGTTCGCTGCGCGATCCTGCCTGATGTTCGCTGTTCAGGCCGACGGCGCCGAAATCAACACCATTGAGGGCCTCGCCGAAAACGGCAACATGCATCCATTACAAAAACTTTTCTCGGAACACCGCGCACTTCAATGCGGATTCTGCACACCCGGCATGCTGATGACGGCGATCGATCTTGTTCATAGCCACGACAGCCTGACGGAAGAAGAGGTTCGCATCGGCATGTCAGCAGCGCTCTGCCGATGCACGGGATACGAGGGCATCGTCAATGCGGTCGCGGAATACGCCCGGCAGGTTCACGGGAAGGACGCCGGCAATGGCTGACGATATTCGTACCGAATCCGGCGGCTATATCGGCCAGTCGGTGCCCCGACGGGAGGACCGGAACCTGCTGCTGGGTCAGGGTGAATTCGTGGCCGACATGCAGCTTCCCGGCATGGTGCACGCTGCCTTTGCCCGCAGTCCTTTGGCTCATGCCGAAATAGGCAAAATAGATCTGGAGGCAGCCAGGACTGTCGAAGGTGTGCATTTCGCGGCGGACGGCAAGGCGGTTTGCGCGGAACTGCCGCCGATCAACGGCATGCAGGTCGTGACGCCGCAGGGCTGGCGCGACCGTGTCGATACCGACATCGTTATTCCCGATCAGCCGCTGATCCCGGAAGACAAGATGCGCTATGTCGGCGAGGCTTATGCACTGGTTGTCGCCGACAGCCGGTATATCGCCGAAGACGCGTTGGACGTGATAGAGGCGGATTTACTACCGGTAACGCCCCTGCCCCATGCCGAGGCGGCGATTGAAGAGGGGGCACCTCTGGTGCACGAACATCTGGGCCGAAATGTTGCGGCGTTCCTACATACCAAAAAGGGCGACGGCGCAGAGGCGCTGGAATCCTGTCCGCACCGGCTGAGACGGCGTTTCGTCCATCATCGCTATGCGGCCATGCCCATGGAATGCCGCGGCGTGGTGGCGGAATACGACGGACGTACCGACACGCTGACCGTCTGGTCATCCACCCAAATCGTCCACTGGGTCCGCCGCGAGGTTGCCACTGCACTCGACATGCCGGAAGAACGTATCCGCTGTATTGCGCCCGATGTCGGCGGCGGGTTCGGCGGCAAGGGGCATGTCTACCCCGAGGATATTCTGGTCGCGTGGCTGGCAAAAAAGCTTGGCCGCCCGGTGAAATGGGTGGAAGACCGGCACGAGCACATTCTGAACGCCGCCCATTCCCGCGATAACATTTACGACGTGGAAATCGGGTTCGACAATGACGGCCGTATCCACGCCGTCACCAGCTCGTTCCTGGTGGATTCCGGCGCCTACACGCCGGTAGGTGCGGGAATTGCCGGTAATTCCATCGCCCACATGCTGGGCCCGTATGACATTCGCCACTACGAAACCGACTGCAAGGTTGTGTTGACCAATCGCACGCCGAACGCGCCTTATCGCGGGGCAGGACGTCCCGAGGTCGGCTTCGCTATGGAACGCGCGGTCGATCTGGTCGCCAATCATCTGGACCTGGACCCGGCGGAGGTGCGGTTCCGGAATATGATTCCCGCAGAAGATATGCCCTACGACGTCGGCCTGACCTATCGGGACGGCGTGCCAATGGTCTATGACAGCGGCGACTATCCGAAGGCATTGCAGCGCGCCATCAATGCCGTCGGCGGGTTGGAAAAACTGCGCGAACGTCAGAAACAGGCGCTGGCCGAAGGCCGGTATCTGGGACTTGGGCTCGGCTGTTATGTGGAAGGCACAGGCGTCGGTCCTTTTGAGGGCGCAACGGTGAAAATCGATCCGACCGGAAAAATCATGGTCGCTGCTGGTGCCTGTCCCCAGGGGCAGGGTCATGAAACCGTTTTCGCCCAGTTCGCCGCCGACATGTGGAAAGTGCCGATAGAGGACGTTTACGTCTCTGTCGCCGATACCGGCCAGGTAACCCAGGGATACGGCACCATCGCCAGCCGCAGCACGGTCACGGCTTCCGGCGCGATCAAGATCGCTAGCGACGAAGTGCAGGAAAAGGCGTTCTCCATCGCCGCCAACATGCTGGAAACAGCAGAAAGCGATCTGGAAATGCGCGATTCAGGCATCGGCGTGCAGGGCGTGCCCGATATGCATATCACCTGGCGGGAGATCGCTCGAGCCGCCAAGCCGGGTTGGGACAACAAGCGACCGGAAGGGGTCGCCGCCGGACTGGAATCGACATCCTATTACGAACCGCCGACCGTCACCTGGGCCTATGCCGCCAACGCGGCGGTGGTAGAGGTTGACCCCGAAACCGGTCAGGTGAAAATCGAGAAATACGTGGAAGTCCACGATGCCGGCGTTCTGGTGAACCCGGGCCTGGCCGACGGTCAGGTCAAGGGAGGACTGGTGCAGGGCCTGGGCGGCGGGCTGCTGGAAGAACTGGCCTATGACGACCAGGGTCAGCTATTGACGGGCAGCCTGATGGATTACCTGCTGCCGTCTGCATCTGATGTACCACCCATAGAGGTCGTTCATTTAGAAACCCCGTCACCGCTGAACGCATTCGGAGTCAAAGGCCTTGGTGAAGGCGGTGCTATCGCGCCACCGGTGGTTATCGCCAATGCGGTGTGCGACGCGCTGCGCCCGTTCAAGGCGGAACTGAACGCGACACCGGTGCGGTGGCAGGATGTTGCCAGTTTTTTCGATGGGACGACGTGATGCCCGATACCAGTGGTGCAGTGACGGCGACCGATATGCTGATCAATATAGATGGCGTCGGCAAAACGTTCACAGGTCAGGACGGCGAA
>CAJWUK010000260.1 GCA_913047365.1 uncultured Alphaproteobacteria bacterium
AAGCCCAGGCCTCCGGAGTGCCGTCCATCGTGCAGGATATCGGCTGCGTCGCTGAACGCGTGGTTGATGGCGTCACCGGCTCTGTCGCTGCTGACGATAGGGATTTCGCTGAAAAGGCGTGCCGGTTGCTGACGGACGATGCGCTGTGGCACGACCAACACCGCGCGTCCCTCGAAAGGCAGCGAAGCTGGAGGTGGGACGATGCAGCGGCTGCCTTCGAAAAGCTGATGGCCCCATGAAGCTGATGCAGACGATGGCCGGCGGCGCGGTCGGCGGCGCGGAGGAGTTTTTCCTCCGTCTTGCAGTTGCCTTAGATGAGGCGGGCGTCGACCAACAAATTGTTGCCCGGCCCAACGATACCCGGAATAAAAAAATAACCGCCGTAGGGGCACATTTGAGTGAATTGCCCTTTGGTGGCTGGCTGGACTTCAAGACGGCAGGCGCACTTGCGCGGCAAATCGACGAATTTGCCCCCGATGTCGTGTTGTCGTGGATGGGCCGCGCGAGCCGGTTGTCCGGCAAGGCGATCTATCGAAGTAGGGCGGCGCCGGTCCTGATCGGCCGTCTTGGCGGATACTACCAGCTGAAATATTTCAGCCAGTGCGATCATTTGATCGGTAACACCCCCGATATCGTGCGGTACCTGGTCGACAATGACTGGCCTGTGGACCGCGCGCACTTCGTGCCCAATTTCGTCACGTCAACGCCCGGCCAGGCTTTTGCGCGGGAAGATCTAGACGTGCCGGTGGACGTTCCTCTCCTTCTTGCGGCGGGACGGCTGCACCCGAACAAGGCGTTCGATGTTCTGCTTCGGGCCATGCCTGAAACCGGCGACGCGCACTTGATGATCGCTGGCGATGGCAACGGCGAAGCGGCCTTGAAGGCTCAGACAGCGGCGCTGGGGATTGAGGATCGGGTGCGTTTCTTGGGTTGGCGGGGCGACATACCTGATCTACTGGCAACTGCCGACATGCTGATTTGCCCGTCGCGTATCGAACCGCTCGGCAATGTCGTGCTTGAAGCCTGGGCGGGTGGCGTGCCGGTGGTGGCTGCCGCATCGGAAGGGCCGGGCTGGCTGATCAATCACGAGCAGGACGGCCTTCTTGTCGCGGTCGAAGATCACGCCGGGCTGGCTGACGCCATTCGCCGTTTGTGCGACGATCGGGCCCTCGCAGCAAATCTGGCCGTTGCCGGCCTGAGCCGATACGACGCGGATTTCACGCAGGAAGCGGTGGTAAGGCAATTCCTGGAACTGTTCGATCGGGTGCGCGGCTGATGTGCGGAATTGCGGGGATTATGACGGTCGATGGTGGTGCGCCAGATGGTGCCGCGCTGTCGGAGATGAAATCCGCCCTTGTTCACCGCGGACCGGATGGCGACGCCATCTGGTCTGAGGGGGATATCGGACTGGTTCACACCCGCCTAGCCGTCATCGATCTGGAGAGCGGTGCTCAGCCTCTGTTTGGACCTGATGGCGAAGTTCTGGTCGCGAACGGCGAGATTTACAACTACATTGAACTGCGCGCCGAACGACCCGACACCGCGTTCAAAACGAACTCCGATTGCGAGCCGGTGCTTCACTATTATCGGGATTACGGAATCGAGTTTGTTGAATGGCTGCGCGGCATGTACGCGCTGGCCCTTTATGACCCGGCGGCACGCCGTCTCGTTTTGTCACGCGATCCGTTCGGCATTAAACCGCTTTATTACGCCCAATCGGACACCTCATTTGCTTTCGCGTCCGAGCCACAGGCGTTGCTGGCCGCCGGCTTCGGGAGACGAAAAACAAGGGAGCGGCAGACCCACGAATTGCTTCAGCTACAGTTCACAACGGGCAACGAAACACCGTTCAAGGGAATTGATCGTGTTCTGCCCGGCGAAACGCTGGTCATCTCTTCTGGTCGTATCGTCAAGCGCCGCCGCCGCGCGGGATTGCCAGAAGGTGGGCCCGTTTCTCGCGGTGAAGCCGATGCGCTACGCCGAGTGGAAGATGCGCTGCTGGACAGTGTTGCCGTCCACCAACGATCCGACGTGCCCTACGCCATGTTTCTGTCGGGCGGGATCGATTCCTCGTCTGTGCTTGCCGCCATGGCGCGTTTGAACCAACATACGGTCACCGCCTATACAGCGGGATTTCCGGGGACCGGCGCGGCGGATGAACGGGATCAGGCCCGCCAGATAGCCAAATCGCTGGGTGCCGAACATGTCGAGATATCATTCGACGATACGGATTTCTGGCAGGTATTGCCGGCGGTGGCTGCGGCGATGGATGAACCCGTTGCGGACTATGCCATTCTGCCGACCTGGAAACTGGCTGAAGCTGCCGCTCGCTGCCACAAAGTAATCCTGTCCGGCGAGGGCGGTGACGAAATATTCGGCGGCTATGGCCGGCATCGAAGCGTAATGCGTCCCACCTGGCTTGGCGGGCGTGGTATGCGACGGCGAGGGATCATGGAGGGACTGGGAATTCTGCGCGATGCGCGGACGGATTGGCGGGATGGTTTTACTGCCAGCGAAGCGCTATCGCAGTCCGGTGGTCGATCCCGGCTGCAGGCAGCGCAGGCGGTTGATTGCGCGGACTGGCTGCCAAATGATTTGTTGACCAAGCTCGACAGATGTCTGATGGCACATGGGGTCGAGGGACGAACGCCGTTTCTGGACTCCGCGGTCGCCAACGCGGCGTTTAACTTGCCAGACCGGTTGAAAGTGCGCGGCGGTCGCGGCAAGTGGATACTGCGCAAATGGCTGAATTCCGCGGCGCCTGCGGCTGACGCTTTTGGCGCCAAGAAGGGATTTACCGTCCCGGTGGGAGAGTGGATTGCCGCGCGGGGTGCGGATATCGGGCCGCTGGTCGCGCGCCAGCCCGGTATTGCCGAACGCTGCCATCCGGAGGCAGTAGAAGCCGTTTTCCGGTCAGACGGCAAGCGCGAGAGGTTTGCCGCCTGGACCCTGCTTTTCTACGCGCTGTGGCACCAGCATCACATCGCTGGAGAGAATTCGTCGGGCGACGCGTTCGACGCTCTCGCCGCTTGAGGATCGCGTTATGGTTAACAGATTGCGCCATTGATCGCTCACCTGTTAACGCGCGGTTAAGCCAGGCCCGCGATAATTTTCGCCTTCGGCACAGCCGAAATGACCGACTGGAGGTGCCGGATGCATCGTATTGGATTGCGTTTCGCCGCCGTTTTCTCGGCGCTCGAGCTACTGACCGGCTGCGAGCATACCATGCTCGAAGACACGATCCTCGACCGCGAATATGTTGCGCGCCATCTTCCAAATTAAGAGAAGGTCTTGCGCAAAACGAGCTTTAAGCCGAGCCCGACCT
>CAJWUK010000261.1 GCA_913047365.1 uncultured Alphaproteobacteria bacterium
TAGAACATGTTGGTGATCACCACCACCATGGCAGGGTGCTCGTTGAACCGGTCCGGGAGTTTTTCGAGCGTCAGCCGCACGTCTTCGAGACTGATCTCCTTGCCGACCACGTAAAAAGGCACAGTGGGATATAGCTTGTGCATATGGCGCATGACACGGCTCAGGACCGTGCCGTCTCCCATCCCGGCGTCGAATACCCGAAGCGACGGGGGGCGGACCTGCAGCCGGGAAAGTTCCTGCCCAACCCGGTCGGCGACGGCCCATTTTTCCGAACACGTGTTCACGAACAGCAGATATTTTTGCCGGTTGTCGTAAAAACGGAAATGGGATTTACCGGATCCGCCGCCGGCGTCTTGGTGGGTCTGCGTTACGGTTTGCATCGGCGCCCGTGTCTTGAGGCGCGGATCGTATGTTTCCGTCTGATCGCCGGCTTCGGCATTTTTCTCCAGAAATTTCTCAACCCGGGAAATCGTCGATGTCGTCACCCGTTTGCCTTCACGCAGGCGCCCGACAAATTTCCCGTCATTAACGACCCGGCGACCGAAGGTGGATTCCGCGATTTCCGCCTGTCGGCAATAGGCTGCAATTTTTTCGATCAGCGCCCCGTGTTCGCTCATTCGGTATCCCCCTGTCTCTATTGGGATGTTTTTTTTCGCGTTTTTGGGATTTTATCCCAATATAATTTTAATTATCAATAGTGGGAAATATCCCATCATTGATTCGGAGAAAGGCCGGAATTCGGCTAAACAGGGGCATGTCTGAAAAGCCTCAACTGCTGCTAACGCCTGGACCGCTCACAACTTCTGAGGCCACCCGAAACGCCATGATGCGCGACTGGGGATCTCGGGACCCCGCCTTTATCGATCTGACCCGGCGCGTGCGGACCCGCATCACCGATCTTGCCGGCGGCGCTGGAACCCATACCTGTGTGCCGCTGCAGGGTAGTGGCACCTACGGGCTGGAAGCCGCGATAGCGACCTTTGTGCCGGGGGACGGCCATGTGCTGGTGCTGGCAAATGGCGCTTATGGCCACCGGATCGCTGATATCGTTGAAATTCTGGGGCGTAGGGTCTCCATCATCGAGACCGGGGAAGACACGCCGCCTGCCCCCGCCGGGCTAAGGGAGCGTCTGTCGGCCCGGGACGATATCACCCATGTCGTCCTAGTTCATTGCGAAACCACGTCAGGTATTCTTAATCCTCTTGCGGAAATAGCAACCGTCGTCGCCGATACAGGCCGATCGTTGATCGTAGATGCCATGAGTTCCTTTGGCGCCATTCCGATTGACGTCAATGCGGCACCGATTGATGTGCTGATCTCGTCTTCCAACAAATGTCTGGAAGGCGCACCCGGCCTTGCCTTTGTCGTCGCCCGGAATGAGTCGCTCGCAGCGTCTGTGGGCAACGCACCGTCCATGGTTCTGGACTTGCAGGCCCAGTCAGTCGGTTTCCAGAAAACCGGCGAGTGGCGCTTCACCCCGCCCACCCATGTAGTCGCCGCGCTGGATGCGGCGTTGCATCAATTGGAAGAAGAGGGGGGTGTCGCCGCGCGCAATAAACGATACAGCGAAAACTGCACCGTTCTGTTAGACGGCATGCGCGCGCTTGGCTTCCAGCCGTACCTATCGCACAATTTGCAGGCCCCCACCATCGTGACATTTCACACCCCAGCTGATCCTAAGTTCGATTTCACCGTGTTTTATGACGGCCTTCAGGATCGGGGGTTCACCATCTATCCAGGTAAGCTGACAAAGGCTGATTCTTTCCGCATCGGCTGCATCGGGCAGGTGTTTTCCGGCGACATGCGGGCGGCGGTGAACGCGGTGAAAGAAGTGATCGAAGAAATGGGAGTCACGTTGTGATGGAACTCGACAGACCCTATGCGCTGCCGGACTATCTGGCGGATCTCGTTACCGCCGAATGGCCGCGCTTTTCAGATGCTGAGATGGAGGCAAGGCACGCCGCCATCGATGCGCTGATGGCGAAGGCAGACGTCAAATACCTGCTGGTCTACGGGTTTTTTTGGAACGGACCCGCAATCCCGTGGCTGACCCACTGGCCGACATCGGCCGAAGCCGCACTTGTCGTAGCACCGGGCGAGGAAAAGACCCTCTATATTCAGTTTCACAATCACGTGCCCCAGGCCACCGTTGGCGCGACCCATTGCCGGGTCGACTGGGGTGGCCCGGATACTATGGCAACCGTGATCGACGACTTTCGCAATCGTGGCGCCGGCGCGGATGACCGGATCGGCGTAATCGGCCCGCTGGGCATGGCCGGCGTGGCACGCTTGAAAGAGGCATTCGGCGATGTGGTTGATATGAACCGTGCCTTCGGCGCGCTGCGTCTGGTGAAGTCGGATGAAGAGGTGGGCTGGATGCGGATCGGCGCCTGGTATTCTGACCGCGCTATGCAGGCCGTGGACGACAATCTAGCTCCTGGCATCACCGAACGGGAGTTGGGCGATCTGTGCCAGCGGGCCTGGGTACCCCATGGCGGCGAAACAGTGATCCATTTCTTCGGATCCACGCCGATGGCTGATCCCAACTGCAAGGTGCCGCGGCAGTTGCCATCGACCCGGCCCGTAGAAGCTGGAGATATCGTATTCTGTGAAATTTCCGGCGCGTTTCGCGGCTATTCTGGCCAGGTGCTGCGTAGTTTTGCCGTTTCAGAGGATCCCACGCCGCTTTATCGAGATTTGCATGTCGCCGCGGAAGCCGCCTATGACGGAATCTGTGGGGTGCTAAAAGAAGGCGTCACAGGGGAAGAAATCGTTGCGGCATCATCGGTGATTGAAGACGCAGGTTTTACGACCTGTGACGATCTGGTCCACGGTTATGGTGGCGGGTATCTGCCGCCCATCGTCGGATCCGCCAGCCGCCCGGCCGGGCCAATTCCGGACATGACCCTGACTGCCGGCATGATGATCGTGGTCCAGCCAAACGTCGTCAGCCAGGACGGCAAGGCCGGGGTTCAGACCGGGGAATGCCTGCTGATTACCAAAGACGGCTGGGAGAGCATCCATAAATTCCCGACTGGGTTACGCCGGATCGGGTAATCGAAAAATCCTTTCTTCATGGTGTGTATCAGGAAACGCGGCTAGCTTTTTTCCCTGACGCGGTCTTCTTGATTGTCGTCTATTTTACCGAAATCGAGATCAAACCTGTCTTGTGGGGTATTGTTGGTGGCGGTCGCGGCATTACGTCAGTCATTATCGGCGTCCTTGCGGTTTTTCGTCCTTGCGAAAAATACCGGTGTAATATCTATGTTTTCTAACCATGGAAATGCTCGGCAACGCGATTTATCCGCTGCTGTA
>CAJWUK010000262.1 GCA_913047365.1 uncultured Alphaproteobacteria bacterium
AGGTCTTCGCCATGATTGAGAACAACTAGAAAACAAACGGTTTTTTGAATGGCCGCACCTGCCCTCTCCCCCTCCCGGCCACCCAATAGGATCTTACCGTTGGTGGCCGGGAGGGGGAGAGGGCAGGTGCCAGCCAACGAAGTTTGCACAGGAGAAATATGAAGATCCCGGTCATCTATCTCGCCGTCTTCGCCATGCTGTTTCAGCAGGCATTGTCGACGATGAGTGGATTGACCATCCCGGTGCTTGCACCGCCGATCGCTGCGGAAACGGGGCTCAGTCCCGGGCTGGTTGGGCTTTACACAGCATTTCTGTATGGCGGCTCCATGATCTCTTCCCTCACGGGCGGGGGCTTTCTGCTGCGGTTCGGTGCGCTCCGGGTCAGCCAGGCGTGTCTGCTCGTGGTCGCCATCGGCCTGCTCATAAATGCACCGGGTTATATATTCCTGTTTGTCACTGGTGCCCTGATCACCGGCCTGGGTGGTGGACCGTCGACCCCGGCCAGTTCGCAAATTCTCGCGCGTTATGCCGATCCGGCGCGGGCGCCGCTTATCTTTTCCATCAAGCAGACCGGTGTGCCGTTGGGCGGCGTGTTCGCGGGCGTCCTGCTCCCGATATACGTTTCCGAGTTCGGCTGGCGCGGGGCCATAGTGGGTGCGGCGTTGATGGCGGTAGGGTTGGCCCTTCTGTTGCAGCCGCTACGGGCCGAATTCGATTCCGACCGCCAGCCTGGCCGCGGCCTGAAACTGACGGACGTGCGCGCCACTATGATGACGGTGTTGCGCGATCCGCGAGTGCGCGAACTGTCCATGGCACTGTTCGCCTTCACCGGCCTGCAGCTGGCCTTCGCGTCCTTCTATGTGTCGTTCCTTTCACTCGGCCTCGGCTGGTCGCTGACCGAAGCGGGCATCGCATATTCAGTAGCGATGGTGGCCGGAATCATCGGGCGTATCCTTTGGGGCTGGGTCGGATCGAATTTCATGCCGCCGCTCTACCTGCTGGCCATGCTAGGTTTCCTGATGGCGTTCGCCGGCATGGCACAGGCCCTAGTGGGTGCGGACTGGCCGGTACACGCGGTATGGTGCATCGCCTTTGCCTACGGGCTGACTGGTATCGGCTATCAGGGAGTGCTGCTGGCCGAGATTGCGAGGGTCTCGCCGCCAGGTATGGCCGGTGTGATTACGGGCGGTGCAGTTTTCTTCGCCTATCTCGGGATGATCCTGATGCCCGCCGCATTCGGTGTGATCTTGGAGATATTCGATTCCTACCGGCTTGCCTTTCTCGTTTTGGCCGGTGTACCGATGATCGTCGCAAGTATCCTTCTTCGCTCTGCCATACGGGCAAAAACTTAGAAGAATTATCGGGAGTATTCTAATGGGTCCCATTCGCACCACTATCGTCGGCAGCCTGCCAAAGCCGGAATGGCTGTCCGATCCGGAGGAGCTGCGCGCACCCTGGCGGCAGGAAGGCCGTGCTTTGGAACAGGGTCAGGACGACGCGGTAGCACTTTCCCTCGCCGCGCAGGTGGACGCCGGAATGGATATCGTATGCGACGGTGAACAGCGCCGCCGCCACTACATCTGGGGTTTTATCGATCATCTGGGAAAAGTCGATTTCGAAAACCCAGCGAAAAAGCAAAGCCGGGGCCAGCGCTATTCGGAAGAAACCGCGGCGCCCCGTGTGCTGGAAGAATGGGCGTGGAACGGCCCGGTGCTGCTCGACGCGTTGCGCTTCGCCAAGGCCCACACCGACCGGCCCGTGAAGGTCACCCTGCCCGGCCCAATGACCGTGGCCGACAGCGTATATGACGAAGTCGGCGGACGGTCAGACGCGAACTTCGCGGCTGCCTATGCCGATTTATTGAACAAAGAGGCCCGCGCGCTGGCAGATGCGGGCGCCGCCGTAATCCAGATCGACGAGCCCTGCTTCAACATCTACACAGAAGAGGTGAAAGACTGGGGCATGGAAATTCTAGAACGCGCCTTCGACGGCGTGCGCGCCAAGCGAGCAGTGCATATCTGCTACGGCTACGGCACCGAGGTCGTGTTGAAATGGAAAAACGCCAACACCGACTGGAGCCATTACAACGTCACCCTGCCGCTGATCGCTGACAGTTCCATTGACCAGATTTCGGTAGAGACCGCAGCATCCGGTGTCGATCTGTCAGTTCTCGACTGCCTGTCTGAGAAAGAAGTGATGGTCGGCGTCATCGACGTCGGCACCGAAGAGGTCGAAACCGCCCAAGTCGTCGCCGACCGCATTCGCCAGGCCATGGAGCATGTTCAGGCCGATCACCTGATCGCCTGTACAGATTGCGGCATGGTGCCGCGCAGCCGTTTTTCCGCCGAAGGAAAGATGAGGGCGCTGGCCGCCGGGGCAGCAATGGTCAACCGGGAGCTCGGGTCCTGAAGACACCGCGCTCCTTTCGAACCTATTACCCTTAAACCTTTTCCAGCAGGTTAAAGGTCCGTTCCCAGGACTGCTCGGCCGCCGCCTCGTGATAGGCCGCCCCGTGGCCGGGCAGCATGTAGCCGTGCTCCACCCCGCCCGGATAAAGGAACACCTCCGCATCATTCAGTTTGGTGAACGATTCTTTCACGTTGTTGATAAGCGCCATCGGCGCGGCTCGGTCGTTGTCCCCCCAGTGGAAGCTGAGCGGACAGCCAACATCCGGCACGGAATCAAGATACTTGTCGACGAAAGAACCGTGGTACGAGATACCCGCCTGGATACCGCACCGGGCACCGGCGACGATGGCGAAGGGCCCGCCATAGCAGAACCCCATCACCGCAATTTTACCGTTGCATTCCTCCCGCGACCGTAGATTTTCGATCACGTCGGTGACATCGCCGAAGGCTTGTTCGAAGGGTGTCCGGTCGAGGCGGGCGAAGGCGCGGTTTCGGCCCTCTTCATCGTGGCCGATGACACCGAAGTCCTCGTCCCGCCAGAACGGATCGAGGACAACTGCAGCATAGCCCTGTCCGGCGAGGCGTTCCGCCACCATCGCCATGTCGTCATCGACGCCGAAAATGGACGGAACCACCACTACCCCGGTGCCGGGGCTGCCCTCAGGGAAGTCGGCGATGCAGGGGATGTCTCCGCCCCCTGATGCGGCAACGGTTATTTCGGTTACGGCCATGATGTCTCCCTTTCCTGATTATTGTTCTCGGACAATCCCGGATCGGTCATCCGCTTTTCGTATTTTTCTCTTAACCGAAGTCCAGCGGACTTGCAAAACCGCCACAAAAAAAGCAGCACCCTCCCCCCCGGGGGGGGGGGCCGCTTCAGGAAAAGGC
>CAJWUK010000263.1 GCA_913047365.1 uncultured Alphaproteobacteria bacterium
GTGGCTGAGCAGGGATCGGGAGCATGGCACCTCAGTTTTGGTGGCGATGATTGCCCGCTATAATCGAATACAATCACCTGGATTGGGAAAGCTGAATGCCTTGCGTCTAAATGTTTTAACAATGGCTGTGATGGTCGGTTTGATCGTGATGACCGGTGCAACGGTGGCTGCGAAACCGCTGGATCTAACCTGGGACCAGCTTGTCCCCGAAGGCCGCGGCGGGCCTGACTACACGCGGGTCTCGCCGGTCCTGCAGATCGTCAAGGGCCTGATCTACGACGAGGTGCGGCCCGCGCCGGTGGTCGCTTCGCTCGACGGCCGGGGTGTGCGATTGTCGGGATATGTTGTGCCGCTCAAATACGAAGGGACTAGGGTCAGCGAGTTCCTTCTGGTGCCTTATGTTGGGGCCTGCATCCATGTGCCGCCACCGCCTAAGAACCAAATCGTCTATGTAACCGCCAAACAACCCTTCAGGGCCACCGGGCTATTCACCGCGGTCACCGTCACCGGCACCATGAGCGCCCTAGGGTCCGACACCAAGCTGGCCGGGACCGGCTACCATATCACGGGCGGCGACATCCGGCCCTACGATGAATATAGACGCGTTAGAGAATTGCGGGGCCACACACCGGACGATTGAACGGCGTTTCACCTTTCGCATGGTGATCCCATTGAATTCCTGATCCGCTCACGGCAACGAGCGTGCGGTCTGTCCGCCCAACAACAAACGCGCTACTTTCCTAAAAACGGAGGGGCGTGCCATGTTCGTCGATATTTATACCCATATTTTTCCGGCCGATTTCTATAAGCGGATGAGCGAGATCGCGCCGAAGCTCGGTAATATCGGAAAGCGCATGCAAAGCGTGACCGAAGTGCACGATTTGGATGCCCGCTTCCGGGCTATGGATCCCTTCGGCGATTATCGCCAGATCATTTCGCTGCCCAACCCGCCGCTGGAAGACATCACAACGCCGGAACAAGGCATTGAACTGGCGCGGATCGGCAACGACACGATGGCCGAAATGGTGGAAAGGAACTCCGATCGGTTCCCTGGTTTCGTGGCTGCCCTTGCTATGCATTCCATCGATGAAACCATGGACGAACTCCACCGGGCCGTGCGCGACCTCGGCGCGGTGGGGGTGCAGATCTTCACCAACGTCGGCGGCCGGCCGCTGGACCATGCGGATTTCGAGCCCGTCTTCGCCGCCATGGCCGATTACGATCTGCCGATATGGATGCATCCCGCCCGCACCTCCGATATGACCGATTATGCGGCGGAGGAAAAATCCCGCTACGAAATCTGGTGGGCGCTGGGATGGCCATATGAAACGTCAGTCGCCATGGTGCGGCTGGTGCTTTGGGGCTTGTTCGACCGCTATCCCAAGATCAAGATTTTAACCCACCATCTGGGTGGCATGATCCCCTATTTTGAAGAACGGGTCGGCGCCGGGCTGGCGGTTCTGGGCGCACGGACGTCGGATGAGGATTATTCCGAAGTCCTGTCATCACTGAAACGACCGCACGGCGAGTACTTCAAGATGTTCTATGGGGATACCGCGATGTTCGGATCATCCTCCGCGTTCCCGACAGGGATCGACTATTTCGGTCCGGATCACGTAGTGTTTTCCACCGACGCGCCGTTTGCGCCGGTGGCGGAAACCTTTGAATCCCTCAAACGGATGGAATTGGAAGCCGGCGTGCAGAAAAAACTCTACAAGGAAAATGCCGAAAGGTTGATGAACAGGTCGTTCGACTAGAGAAAGGCTTTGTTGAGACCCCTCCCCCTTCAGAAGGAGGGGTTGTGAGAGCGCGGCTCACCCAGGTCAAGATGTTTATCGGGTTAATGGCCTTTCTCCCTCTGTCCGACCCTCTCCTCGCTGAGGCGAGGGGATCCTTTTACCTAGTTACTCCTCCACCTGAACCGTCTCGTAATCCTGCGGCAGGGTGATTTCCAGCACCTGATAGTCGTCTGAATAATACAATACGTTGTGCTTGATGCCGGGCGGCTGAATCCAGCAATCGCCTTCCTCGAACGTCACATCGCCATGGCCCTCGAACCAGACTGTCGACGTCCCTTTCATCACCATCACCATTTGGAAGTCCACATCGTGGTAGTGCAGGCCACTGCCGCCTTCGGGGCAGGGCTTGGTGGTGCGGATGATATGGGCGTGTACCTTGCCGCCTGTCGCCTCGCCGATGCCGAGATCGCGGTATTCGCGGTAAACGCGGAGACCCCCGCTGACGAACGGATTATCCTTCGCCCGGTTGACGATAAAGTCGGAGTGAATTTTGTTATCGGCCATTGCATCTTCCCGCTTTTGTGAATTTTCGCAATATTGTGGCATCCAATCCCGCCGCGCAATTCGGGCGGGCTACACATGCAGGAGAACGTGTTTTGAAATCGTTCAACCATGTCAACATGCCGTGCCGGGTTTTGCACGGGTCGGGTCGGGTCGCTGACCTGCCGGCGGAGATCAAGGCCCTAGGCGCTGAGCGAGTGATGTTCTGCTGCACTAAGAGTCGGGTGCCAGAGATTGAGAAACTGGCCGCCCGGTTGGGCAACCGGGTTGCCGGCATCTGCGATGCAGCGAAGATCTTCGTTCCCATCCAAGCGGTTGAAATTGCCCGGAAAATGGCGGCGAATCTGAAGGCTGATTGCGTTGTATCCTATGGCGGCGGTACGGCGGTGGGTCTCGCCAAGGCGACTGCGCTGGAACACGCGATGCCGATTATCAGTATCGTCACTACTTATTCCGGATCGGAAACCACGGCGTTACAGGGCATCATCGGACGAGATGGCGTGCGTACCAATTACCGCGACATGGCGATGCTGCCACGCGTGTTGATCTACGATCCCGAACTGATGCTTAATGTACCACTGGATGTGTCCATCGCTAGCGGCTTCAATTCGATTTCCCATGCCGTCAGTTCCTATCTGGGCAAGGATGCCAACCCGGTAGCCGACATGTTTTCTGAAAATGGTATCCGCACTATGTCTAAGGCGCTGGTGAAGCTGGCTAGGGATCCACGCAATATCCAAGCCCGGTCAGACGCCATGCATGGTGCTTGGCTGTGCGGGATGACGCTGATGTCGTCCGGCACAACCATTCACCACAAGATTGCCCATGTGCTGGGCGGCGGGTTCGATCTGCCCCACGGACCGACCCATGCTGTCGTCCTGCCGCATTCGACCAGCTACAACCGCGACGCCGCACCGGATGCCATGGCGGGTATCGGCCGCGCCTTCGACGTTGCGCCGGAAGACGCGCCGCGTGCCCTGTTCGACCT
>CAJWUK010000264.1 GCA_913047365.1 uncultured Alphaproteobacteria bacterium
GGCAGCAGATTGTTTCCCTTGGCTTCCTGTTCGACGATGATCTGCGTCAGTACGGTGCGGGTGATATCTTCGCCAGTTTTGGCATCGTGAACCGTGAACTCGATGCCCTCCTGTACCATGCGCGCAAGATCATCCAGTGTCACATAGGTGCTTTCCGCCGTATTGTAGAGACGGCGGTTGGCGTATTTCTTGATCGTTATCGTGTCCCCAGCCGCATTGTCCGGCGAAGCTTTCTTCCGGGCCATGACGCGATTCTCCCAAAACCGTTCAGCTAACTATTTGTAGAGTCTCGCACTTTTGTTGCGCTGCATCAATAATTTGATGCAGCGCCAGAAAACCGGTGATCTGGCGTGTCCGGAAGCGCTCGCCTATAGTCAGACATGGTCGAAACACCCGATCCCCGCGAACTTGCCCGTCGGTATCTCGAATTATGGCAACAACATCTCTCCCAGACGGCAAACGATACAACGCTGACGGCCGGTGCCGAAGAGCTATCGAACATAATGGCGATGCTGCAGGGGTTCGGTCCGGATCAATCAGGGAATACCGATGACGACGACCCGCGAAGGACCCAGGCCGCTTCCTCTACATCTGACGGCAGCGGCGGCGATCTCAGCGAACTCGTCCGCCGCATGGATACACTTGAGAAACGGCTGGATGCCCTGGAGCAAAGATCTGGCGGAAGCCGGAAGGGAACTGGAAAACGACCTCGCAAAGATTGATCCTCTAACTTTCGGCCTCGCCCTTCTTGCAGAATTAACTGAAAGTCACGCGCAGTTCCTGTCAGGACTGGAAGCCTATCGCGCCCATCCCTATCGCCGAACGCTGATACCGCCGCCGCCGCTATGGGAAATGGACGGTATCGAACTTTTGGACTATGGCGCCTCAGCGCAAGCACCTCCCCCGCAGCGCCCGGTGCTGGTTGTCCCGTCCCTAGTGAACCGTTCCTACATTATGGACCTGATGGAGAACGGAAGTTTTCTCAGGTTCCTTGCCTCTCGAGGATTGCGGCCGCTTCTGATTGACTGGGGCGACACCGGCGCGGACAGGAGCGAGCGCACGCTGGACTGGTATATTGCCGAAATATTGTCGAAGGCGCTGGGAGAAGCGACCGATGTCAACAATGGCAATCCAGTTCCCGTTATCGGTTACTGCATGGGCGGCACCCTTGCCGCGGCGTTAACGGTGCTGCATCCGGAACAGATTTCCTCCCTGGTATTGCTGGCCACGCCGTGGGATTTCCATTGCGACCACAACGGCCCTCATCCCGGCATCGCCGCGGCCCGCCCGGGCCTTGAAGCAATGATTTCCAGTTTCGGTTTGTTGCCGGTCGATGCCCTGCAATCCATGTTCTTTTCCCTCGACCCGCTGCTTGGGTGGCGTAAGTTCCGCGCCTTTTCCCGACTGAAACCGGATAGTGCCAAAGCGCGAGCTTTCGTTGCGCTGGAGGACTGGCTGAACGACGGCACCCCGCTAACGGCCGCCGTCGCCCGCGGCTGCCTGTTTGGGTGGTATCTCGATAATGAACCGGCGCGTGGGGTTTGGACGGTGGCGGGATCGGAAATCGACGCCTCCGCAATTCGATGCCCGGTACTGGCGGCCATCCCCGGAAAGGACAGAATTGTTTCTCCTGCCTCTGCCCGTGCCCTGATCGAAACCATCCCGGACGGGGAATGGATTTCGCCGGATGCCGGGCATATCGGGATGATGGTTGGCGGGAGTGCTAAAAAAAAGCTGTGGGAGCCTGTTTGCGAATGGCTCAAAACAGTATGATGCCGCATCGCAGTAATTTAAATATGTTTTTTATTCAATGAACTAGGTAATTTCTATTGTGCATTGCACAATATTTGTTGAATACTCAGCTCAATAGGTCTATATTGCTGTCATAACACCAAGGAGGGAGTTTCCGATGACCGATGTCGTAATAGCCAGCGCCGCACGCACCCCGGTAGGGTCCTTTAACGGGGCCCTTAGTTCCCTCACCGCGTCCGATTTGGGCAAGGTTGCGATCGAAGCGGCCCTCGAAAGGGCCGGCATCGCCGCGGAAGACGTTTCCGAAGTCATCATGGGACAAATTCTGACAGCCGCGCAGGGCCAGAACCCGGCCCGTCAGGCCGCCATCCGCGCGGGGCTGCCGGTCGAAGTTCCCGCCTATGGCGTGAACCAGTTGTGCGGTTCCGGCCTCAAGTCGGTCGCGATGGGTCTTCAGGCAATCCTGAACGGGGATTCCGGCATCGTTGTCGCCGGCGGTCAGGAATCCATGAGCGCAGCACCCCACGCCGCCAATCTGCGCAACGGCACAAAGATGGGCAACACCGAATTCGTGGATACCATGATCAAGGACGGTCTGTGGGATGCATTTAACGGTTATCACATGGGCAACACCGCCGAGAACGTAGCGGAGAAATGGCAGATCACCCGCGAACAGCAGGACGAATTTGCCGTCAATTCCCAGCAAAAGGCAGAAGCCGCTCAGAAGGCTGGAAAATTCAAGGATGAAATCGCGCCGGTCACCTACAGCACCCGCAAGGGCGACGTGACGGTCGAGGAAGACGAATATCCCAAACACGGCACTACCATCGACAATCTGACCAAGCTGCGTCCGGCCTTCGACAAGGAAGGCACGGTAACGGCCGGCAATGCGTCGGGCATCAATGATGGTGCCGCGGCGCTTGTCATGATGACAAAAGAGGAAGCCGAAAAACGCGGCATCACGCCGATGGCCCGTATCGTTTCCTGGGCCCAGGTGGGTGTCGATCCAGCCATCATGGGTTCCGGCCCCATCCCTGCAAGCCGCAAGGCGCTGGAAAAAGCCGGCTGGTCCGCAGACGACCTGGATCTTGTGGAGGCAAACGAGGCATTCGCCGCACAAGCCTGCGCCGTGAACAAAGACTTGGGCTGGGACACGGATAAGGTGAACGTAAACGGCGGCGCGATCGCGATCGGTCACCCGATCGGCGCATCCGGCGCCCGTGTTCTGACCACGCTTCTCTACGAGATGCAGAAACAGGATGCGAAAAAAGGCCTGGCTACGCTTTGCATCGGCGGCGGCATGGGCATCGCAATGTGCGTTGAACGCGACTGACGCGCTGATGGAACGGACGGCCAGGAACGGTCGTTCCTCGAAATTTAATCCACGATTGACGCAGCGGCGCAAGAGGCCTTTTCGTGAACGGATTCTGACGGGAGAAAATCAATGCCGAGAGTTGCAGTCGTCACAGGAGGCACCCGCGGAATCGGAGGTATGGTTTCCGAACAGCTCGCGGAAAAAGGATACACGGTCG
>CAJWUK010000265.1 GCA_913047365.1 uncultured Alphaproteobacteria bacterium
CTGTAAAATAACGACAATAGGGTTTTATTAGGGTTGGGTAGTGTTGCGGCTACCGTTCTCCTGATCTAGGGGCCAAGTGATACATCATGGGCGTATGCAGCATGATTAAAAGGGTGTGAAGCCGCTCGAATTCCAGTCGGCGTCGTACCCTGGGATCATGGCACGGGCGACCTGGACAACCAGTTTGCGGAACCGGGGGTCGTTGGGACCGCTGAGGCTGTCGACAAAGCCGGAAGCATAACTGATAGGGTGTTTGCCCTGACAGAAGATAGCGACCATCGATGTCGTGCTCGTATTCGGCTGCGTCGCTATTTCCACATCGCGTTCGCAGATTTCCCGCTCGTTGAGCGGATTTACACCGTTGAAAAGTGCCACCACATGGAAGGCATTCTTCGATTTGTCCCGGGTTGCTGGGACAAAGGCCACATCGTGTCCGAAAGGAGCGTTTCCCATCGCGTTCCTGACATTGGCGGCAAAGCCGTCGGATGCCCTGCCAGAAAACGGAGAACCGATGACGGATGTTTTGATCGCTCCGGACCGTGTGGCGTATTGGAACGAGCCATCATAAAACGCCATGCCACTTTCAAGATCTGTGACGCGGACGGTATCGCACGACGCAATTGCGAGCGCGGCAGCGGGGAAGGCAAGCCACTTATGAAGGTTCATGATGCATTTCCTCAGCACGGTGAAACAAGGACATAGGTATTAACACCCGTAGGGTCCAGTTCATCCTTGGCAGATGAAAATTAAAATTTTGACGATCGCAGGCCATTAGACTCAAATGTCTACGTAATTGACCTTTCCCGCGTTCTGCTGAATGAATTTAAGTCGCAGTTCCGGTTTCCGCCCCATTAGTCTTTCTACGAGATCTGCAGTGGTGCCGGCCTTTAGTTTCAACGGTTTCCGTCCGCGTTTGATTGGTGTCAGTTCTTCGCTGGCTGGCAACACCACCCTGATAAGTGTACGTGTATCAGGGTTCATGGTGGTTTCCTTGAGCTGTGCGGGTGGCATTTCACCAAGGCCTTTGAAGCGACTGATATCGATCTTTGCGCGGCCGGTAAATTCACTCTCCAGAAGCTCGTCCTTGTGGGCGTCATCCCGTGCATAAACCGTTTTACCGCCCTGACAAATCCGGTAAAGCGGCGGCATCGCCAGATACAAATTCCCGTCCGCGACCATCTGGGACATCTCGCGGAAGAAGAATGTCATCAGTAATGACGCGATATGGGCGCCGTCGACGTCGGCGTCGGTCATGATGATAACCCGTTCGTATCGCAGCTTCGCCGGGTCATAGCCGTCGCTGAACCCGCATCCCAATGCCTGGATCAGATCGGTGATTTCCTGATTTGCCCGCATCTTGTCTTCGGTTGCGCTGGCTACGTTCAGTATCTTTCCGCGCAGTGGCAGCACAGCCTGAGTTTTGCGATCCCGTGCCTGTTTGGCTGAACCGCCGGCGGAATCCCCTTCGACTAGGAAGATTTCGGTTCCTTTTGCTGACCCAGCCGCGCAATCCGCCAGTTTGCCGGGCAGACGGACCTTCCGCGTCGGCGTTTTTCTGGCAAATTCCCGGTCCCTGCGTTTCTGCAGGCGGTCTTCCGCCCGTTCCAGCGCATGGTCAAGCAGGGAATTAGCGGCCTGCGGATTCCCCGTCAGAAAGTGCTCGAAATGATCCTTGACCGACGTTTCTACCAGTTTGGCGATACCGGGGGATGACAATTTTTCCTTGGTTTGACCCTGGAATTCTGGGTCGGGAACGAACACCGACAGAATGCCGGTTGCCCCGCCCATCACATCATCGCCGGTGATGATGCTGGACCGTTTTTTACCCGCCAGCTCGCCATAAGCCTTCAGACCCTTGGCAAGCGAAGATCGCAACCCGTTTTCGTGGGTGCCGCCTTCCGGCGTGGCGACGGTATTGCAATAGGATGCGAGAAAAATGTCGCCGACATTCGGCCAGCCCACCGCCCATTCGACCCGGCCGCTGCCGCCGTTCAGGTCCGCTTCGCCGGTAAACGCCATGCCGGTAACGGTTTCACGGCCGTCCAGGGCGCTATCCAGGTAATCCAGCAGACCGCCAGGGAAGTGGAGGGTTTCCTTTTCCGGAATTTTTTCTTTGCCGCGCAGCAGGGACGCATCGCAGGACCAGCGGATCTCCACGCCTTTAAACAAATAAGCCTTTGCTTTGGCCATATTGTAAAGCGCTGCCGGCCGGAATGCGGCCTTATCGCCAAAGATGACGGGATCGGGCTTGAAACGGATGGCCGTTCCCCGCTTGTTGGCTACCTTGCCTTTGTCTTTTAGTTTTCCGCGCGGTTTGCCCTGTTTGTAACTTTGTGTCCAAAGCTTCTTTTCGCGCGCAATTTCGACGTGTAGTTCGGCCGACAGGGCGTTGACGACCGACAATCCCACGCCATGAAGGCCGCCGGATGTCTTGTAGGCGTCGCCGCCAAACTTACCGCCGGAATGGAGAGTCGTGAGAACAACTTCAAGTGCGGATTTGTTTTTGAATTTCGGGTGCGGGTCTGTCGGAATACCGCGACCGTTATCGCGGACAGTGACAAACCCGTCTGACGACAGTTCGAATTCGATCCAGTTCGCCTGGCCCGCGACGGCTTCGTCCATGGAATTATCGAGAATTTCTGCGGCAAGGTGATGCAGCGCGCGATCGTCAGTGCCGCCGATATACATGCCAGGGCGCTTGCGGACAGGTTCCAGCCCTTCGAGGACCTCGATATCCTTCGCAGTATACCGTTTTTTCTTGGAGCCGGAATTTTCGAAAAGATCAGCCATATCACCCTATATAAACGCAGACCGCGGGACCACAAATCAATCTTTGCTGCGTCAAAGCCTACAGCATAGAGTAGAGCAATCTATTATACATGCCATATCTTGTGGAAACCATGACGTACGCTGAGAATTCGACGAATCGCCCGGCGGGCATAGAACCCACCATCCGGGCAATCACTATACCGGCGGACGCTAAGGGCAACGGAGATATATCCGGCGACTGGATCATGTCGCAGATGGATCTGGACGGCGGAAACGCCGCGTCCATTTCAGCCCGCGGCCGGTTGGCCACCGTTAGCGTATAGGAAATCGCCTTTCATGTACCTGTCTCCATTGGCGATGAAGTAAGCTATTATGCCCAGATCACCCGGACGGGAAATACATCAATCAAGGCGAGCGTGGAAGTGTGAGCCCGGCGCCGGAATTCCGGTGTCCAGCGAAGGTTACCGAAGGGCAGTTTACCTATGTCACTATCGACGATGGCGGTCGGCC
>CAJWUK010000266.1 GCA_913047365.1 uncultured Alphaproteobacteria bacterium
TTCGTGGCTTATTTCCTGGTTCATGCTTTCCACGGTGAGCGCGGCATTCTCGCCTGGATGCATCTTCAGAAACAAGTTTCCGCAGCGGAACAGACGGTCGCAGAAACCCAGACTTTACGGATCAAATACGAACGGCGTATCTCGTTGCTGCGGACGGAAAAGCTTGATCCTGACATGCTGGACGAAAGGGCCCGGATTATGGCGGGTTTAGTTCTGCCGGGTGAATACATCATTTTCGACGAAGGCAGATAATTTCCTGTAAATTGTTGCATATTTGCCCCGTTTGAAATTTTGTTAAACCTTTACGCTGTATAAAGAACGATACTTTCCACTGTTGTTGTTGCGGCATCAGCACGTTCATATATGCTGTATACAATATAAAAAGAGCAAAAAACGCGTATATACACGCATTGTCTCTGGAGGGATTTAATGGCCGAAGCGTCCAAACCGAAATCCGTGGGGAAAAAATCGAAAACGTCCACGCGCAAGCGTTCATCAAAATCATCCGCGGATGCCGTTCAGCTAATTTCCTATTACAGTGACATGCTACTAATCCGGCGGTTCGAGGAGCGTGCTGGCCAGATGTATGGTATGGGACTGATCGGCGGGTTCTGCCATCTATACATAGGCCAGGAGGCCGTCGTGGTCGGCATGCAGGGCGCCATCGACGACCGGGATGCCGTCGTTACCAGTTATCGAGACCACGGACATATGCTGGCCTGCGGTATGGACCCCAAAGGCGTCATGGCAGAACTGACGGGTCGAATTGGGGGGTATTCCAAGGGCAAGGGTGGCTCGATGCACATGTTCTCCAAGGAGAAAAAGTTTTACGGCGGTCATGGCATTGTCGGCGCACAGGTGCCGATCGGTACAGGTTTGGCCTTTGCGGCAAAGTACAAAGGTACAGACGGCGTATCGCTGACATATCTGGGTGATGGCGCGGTCAACCAGGGCCAGGTGCACGAGGCATTTAATATGGCTGAGTTGTGGGATCTGCCCGTGATCTATGTCATCGAAAACAATCGCTATGGCATGGGAACGTCGGTGGACCGTGCCTCTGCTGCCAAGGATTTGTACAGGCTGGGCGAACCCTTTGGGATACCAGGCGAACAGGTGGACGGAATGGATGTGCTTACCGTCCGGAAAGCTGCGGACAAGGCCGTGAAACACTGCCGGGAAGGAAAGGGCCCCTATATTTTGGAAATGATGACTTATCGTTATCGCGGTCATTCAATGTCGGACCCGGCCAAGTACCGCACTAAGGAGGAAGTGGCGGAAATGCGAGAACAGCATGACCCCATCACAAATCTTAGCAAAATCATTGTCGACGCCGGTAAAAAAAGTGAGGAAGAATTGAAGGAAATCGACAAGAAAGTTCGCGCCATCGTTTCCGAGGCGGCGGAATTTGCTCAGGAAAGCCCCGAACCGGCTCCGTCGGAATTATACACCGACGTACTGGTCGAAGCCTAGGCCGGGGGAAAAGAAAATGTCCATCGATATTCTGATGCCCGCTCTGTCGCCGACTATGACGGAGGGCAACCTCGCCAAATGGCACAAAAAGGAGGGTGATAATGTTTCCTCAGGTGACGTGATCGCAGAAATCGAGACGGACAAGGCAACCATGGAGGTCGAAGCCGTCGACGAAGGAGTTCTTGGCAAGATCGTCGTGTCCGAGGGCAGTGAGAACGTCCAGGTCAACGCCGTGATCGGTGTACTTTTGGAAGACGGTGAAGACCCCGAAGATATCAAGGCGTCGGCTCGAAGCGCGGTAGCCCATCCAGATGCTGCGGAAGCGGGGCAGGAAGCGCCCGCGCCTGAAAAGACAACAGATGCATCAGGCGCCGTCCAACCAACCCGTGAACCTGTGGTTGCGGAGAAGGAGTTTAGCGGCTCCGCCGTGAAATTGACGGTCCGTGAAGCTTTGCGCGACGCAATGGCCGAAGAAATGCGCTCCGATGAGGCCGTGTTCCTAATGGGCGAGGAAGTGGCCCAGTACCAGGGAGCTTACAAGGTCAGCCAGGGTTTATTGGACGAGTTCGGCGACCGCCGGGTCATTGATACGCCCATAACCGAACACGGCTTTACCGGTCTTGGCGTCGGCGCGGCGTTCGCCGGACTAAAACCAGTCGTGGAATTCATGACCTTTAACTTTGCTATGCAGGCAATGGATCATCTGATTAATTCGGCAGCGAAAACCAATTACATGTCAGGGGGCCAGATGGGCTGTCCCACTGTGTTTCGTGGACCGAACGGCGCGGCCGCCCGGGTCGCTGCCCAGCATTCCCAATGCTACGCGAGTTGGTATGCCCATGTACCGGGTCTCTATGTCGTCGCCCCGTATTCGGCGGGCGATGCTAAGGGCCTATTGAAATCCGCAATCCGCGATCCCAATCCAGTCATCTTCCTTGAGAACGAAATTCTATATGGCCAGAGCTTCGATGTGCCCGACGATCCGGACTGGACAGTTCCCATAGGTAAGGCGAAAGTAGTGCGAGAAGGCAGCGACGTGACTATCACGGCATTTTCTATCATGGTTGGCCACGCCCTAGCCGCAGCGGAAGAACTGTCGCAGCAGGGTATCGATGCCGAAGTGATTGATCTGCGCACCCTGCGACCGCTGGATACCGAATCGATCGTGAATTCGGTGAAGAAGACCAACCGGATTGTGTCTGTAGAAGAAGGCTGGCCTGTTGCCGGCATCGGTTCTGAAATAGCTGCGATTATGATGGAACATGCTTTCGACTGGCTGGATGCGCCGGTTGCGCGTGTTTGTGCGGCGGATGTGCCCTTGCCCTATGCTGCGAACCTCGAAAAACTGGCGCTGCCCCGGCCGGCGGATGTTGTTAATGCGGCGAAAGCCGTTTGTTATACTGACTGACGGCGGATAATCGAAGATGACCATCAAAATTTTGATGCCCGCGCTGTCACCGACAATGACGGAAGGCAATCTCGCCAAATGGCACGTCAAAGAAGGCGACGAAGTCAATCCGGGTGACGTGATTGCCGAAATCGAGACCGACAAGGCGACCATGGAGGTCGAAGCGGTGGATGAAGGCATCGTCGGTCGTATCCTGGTGCCTGAAGGTAGCGAAGCGGTTGCCGTCAACAAAACCATCGGATTGCTGCTGGAAGAGGACGAAGATAACGCCGCGCTCGATGGTGCTGACACTTCCGATCCCGCGCCCGCGCCGGTCCCAGGATCAGCGAGGGAAATATCCGCACCTGCTGCAACAGTAGCTGCCTCTAATGCCAAAG
>CAJWUK010000267.1 GCA_913047365.1 uncultured Alphaproteobacteria bacterium
CCAGTGCCAGACCTGCTTCACCCGGAACTTGGGCAGACCCATATCGGCAAACAGGGATTCCATCTGGTCGCGGGAAAGCCCGACCAGGTCGATCCTTTCACCCGCCTCAGGCGCGGCGATGTTTTCGACTGTCGTTGACATGGCGGCAATATAGGCGCACCCATCGCCCGATCAACGGCTGTTTCGGCCACCTCCGAAAGAAGATTGATGGCGCTGTCCCCCGTTCTGCAGGGCATGCTCTGGATGATTGCCAGCACGGCAAGCTTTTCGGCGATGATTATCGCCGTGCGCTTCCTGTCGGAGACGATTCCGCCGTTCGAACAGGTACTTCTGCGCAGCGTGATCGGCCTCGCCATTACGCTGCCCACCGTAATTGGCGTGGCCGGTCAGGCGCTGAAAACATTCCGTCCTAACCGTCTTGGCAGGCTGTATGCAATGCGGGCGTTTTGCACGTTTACGGGCGTATCGGCATGGTTTTTTGCCATCGCCGCCATGCCGTTGGCGGAAGCGGTCGCCCTGCATTTCACCTTGCCGGTGTTCGGACTTATCCTCTCCGCCCTCATATTGCGGGAACACGTCACCCATCATCGCTGGGTGACGGTGGGAATCGGATTCCTGGGCGTCCTGATAATCCTGCGGCCGGGCATCGCCATATTCGATTATATGGCGTTGGCGGTGTTTTTATCAGCCATCGGATACGCTGGCGGTGATATCTGCACAAAGATGCTGTCGCGCACCGAACCGTCACGACTGATCGTCCTCAACCTGAACATCTGGCTGATCGTCTTCGCCGCCATCCCGTCGGCGATGGACTGGTACACACCCACCCTGGCCGACCTGCCGATGATCCTGGTGATGGGGGTGACCGCGTGGGCTGCACATATGTGCCTGGCACAGGCAATGAAATGCGCCGATGCCAGCATCGTCATACCTATGGAATTCATCCGTCTACCGATCACGGCGTTTTCAGCATATTTCTTCTTCGCGGAGGTCCCCGGCATCTGGGCGATGGTCGGCGCGGCGGTGATTTTCTTCGGCACCTGGCGGCATGCCATGAAGGAAGGCGGGCACTGATTTGAACCCGCTACAGATCATTTCATAGATTGTGTTATTCCGCAGCGACCGTCCGGGCGCTGACCGAGCGCATCCACCAGACGGCGGCAACAACAATCAGAACCTGCGGCACGATGGCGATCATCACCGCGTTCCAGCCAATTTCGATCTGCAGATACCCAGCGAAAAAGGACGAAACCGCCGCCAAGATATAGGCGATGGTGTCGTTGGCGCCCTGCACCTTGCCCTTTTCTTCCTCAGTGTGGCAGGTGACTAGCAGCGTAGTGGACCCGATCAGCATCAGGTTCCAGCCCGCGCCGATCGCCATGTTGGTGATGAAGAAATTTGCAAGCGTGACGCCCGTCAGTCCGGACACGATGCCGAGGGCGAACAGTCCGAAGCCCATCATGATCACCTTCAGATGACCGAAACGGTTCACCAAATGGCCCGCGAAAAATGACGGCGCAAACATAGCGAACATGTGCCATTGGATCACGAACGGCACATCCGTTTCCAAACCGCACAGCTTCATCGACAAAGGCGTCGCCGCCATCATCAGGATCATGCCAGCCCAGGAAACGGACGTGCCGATGGCGGCCACGATGAATGCCGGCTGCTTCATGATTTGAGTTAGAGGCCGTCCGGACGATTTCTTTTCGGGCGATGCCGCGGCCGGTTTCTCCGGTTCCGGCATGCGTACGAACTGAATGGTGATCGCCATCAGGATGGGCGTGACGGCGAGAATGATGTAGGTCGCGACGAATTGCGGCACCATCAGGTTGGCGGTGTTCCCGGCCAGCGTGCCGCCCACGAAGGCGGCGATGATGCCGCCGCCGATTACCCAGGAAATCGCCTTGGGCCGGTATTCGTCATTCGCCGTTTCAGCAGCCGCGAACCGCAGATACTGGTTGAACGCGTTGAACGCGCCAAAGCTGGACGTTCCGGCAATGAATATCCAGAAATCACCGACATACAGGCCTAGCGTACAGAACCCGCAACCGGCGAGCCCGAAAAACGATCCGATGGCGAACCCGCCCCTGCGGCCGTATTTTTTCATCAGCAGCGAGGCGGGCGTGGCGGCAATCGCCGTTGCCACCCACATGAAGGCATGCGGCAGCGTCGCCAGCGCCTTGTCTTCGAGGATCAGCAGGGACGCGAGCGCCGAGACGCTGATTACCACTGTAACGCTGGTTTGCGCATAGCCCTGGCATAGCGCCAGAAGCGTCACGTTGCGTTTCATATAGGGGATAGCGGTCGCGGACATATGCAGAGTTTAACTGCGAGGGTTCCCGCGCGCCAGCGTGCCTATCTCACCCCGCAGGCCTTACCGATGGCCTTGTGCGCGGCGGAAATTCCGGAAAGCGAATAGGTGTCTTTGGTCCGGGTGCCGCGGGACGACACGCCGGTAACTATCATTTTCGACCCCGCCCGCATCGCCTTTATCAGCGCGGCATCCTCCTTTTTGCTACGCCCCCAGGCGGTATCGACATTGGTGAACAGATCGAACTTCCGTTTCCCGATGACGACCTTCACGCTACTGCCCTTCTTGAAGGTATACCCGGCGGTGAACTGCACCTGGTTGACAGTTTTTTCGCCGAGTATGTAGGAGACCATTGTGTAGATTCTGCCCCGCTTCTTGTATTTCCCTTCGTCTTTCACGGGCTCGCTGTATATCCAGCAGGTCTTGGATTTTCCCTTGCCCTCAGCGTGGGCAGTCCAGTCCTTGAAAGCACCGATCTGCTTCGCCAAAAGAGGCGTTGAGAACAACATCAAACCGGCCGCAAGGGCCGTGAACAAACGCGTCATTGTCTTCCTTCCGATTTTCCGGCGGGACGCCTGATCACAGGTGTGCCGAACACGTGCTCCGGCAGCGGTTCAGGCCTGCCCCCCACCATGACCGGCCGGTCCGCAAAGCGTTGCATGGATAACATGCGGTCATACATCACGATTCCGCCAGCCGTCGCCAGATTGAGCGAGAACCGGGTCGGTATTTTTACCAGGTGATCGCAGCATTCAATCATGGCATCGCTAAGGCCGACCCGCTCCATCCCCAGCACATAGGCCGCACGGCGGGGATGTCGAAAACTAGGCAGGTCGATCGCCTGGTCGTCCAGCTCTATTCCCACCAGCGCACACCCTTCGGGCAGGCGCATCGACTCGATGGAATCGAATGGGT
>CAJWUK010000268.1 GCA_913047365.1 uncultured Alphaproteobacteria bacterium
GGAGAGGGGTTCGAGTTCTACAATCTCAACGCCATCACGCCGGAAACAGAGACATCGACCTGGTATTTCTATGCGCATTCCCGGAATTTTGCCCAGGACGACCCGGACATGGACGGTGAATTCGGCCGCGAATTGCGCGCTGCCTTTCAAGAGGACGTGGATATCCTGGCTGCCCAACAAATGAATATGCAACGCCACACCCACAACCCGAAGGATTGGGTCGATATCAATGTAGACGGGCCAGGCATTGCGCTTCGCAAAATGGTGTCCGAGGCGATTGCGGCCGAACTTTAACCAACTGGAATATTTGTCATTTAAAACCGAAAACCTTTTTCTCCAATATCAATGTCAAAATTTTAGGACATGGAGACAGCCGGACCGAACAAAACGGCAAGGCGCGAACAGAATGTCTCGTCAATGACCCCGCGACGAATACCCTAAGAAAGTCGTCGCCGTTACACTCTGACATCCAAGGTTCCGAATATTTGTCGAGCACGACCATCCTTGCAATGCCCGAACCTGGGGGCTCGGCATCCTCGGTGCGGGGATGTTTCTGATGGACTTCGCCCCCGCCGCGCCTAGATGACGCCCGGGCCTCTGACAGGAAATCTCTCTATCTCCGTATCGCCTTTTTCGGATAACCGCACGATGTTGATCGTGTTGGCATAATCCGGCGCGCCGGAATATCGTGCCGGAACCCCGCCGCAACCGACCTTGGTGAAAACGTTCCAGTGCCCTAGAGCGACATAATCCGCATCGGTTTCTTCGATCTCGTCCGCTGTGATCAGCCACGAAGCCCGGGGCGCAGATCCTTCCGGCCGCGTTTCCACATAGTGGCCATGGGCTGCGGCTATATGGTGTACCGCGCGGCGGTCTGGTGATCCCGACAGCGGTGCCATATCATCGTAATCGACATGCGCGCGGCCCCAGATATCCAGATCGAATTCTGTGAAGGTTGCGGTCTCCGACCCGTCGTCCCCCAGAACGTGAATGCCGGGCAGGGCCGTGATCTCTCCTCGCCGCCAGACTGACTCCTCTGTCAGCGGGTCATGGTTCCCGGGCAGCATCACCACCGGCAGGGGTGCCTCCCTCAGCAATTGGCGGGTGCGGCTAAGAATGTCGTCTTTTAGACGGTTATGTTCGAACACGTCCCCGGTTAGTAAAAGCACATGGGCACCCGCGCTGTGGGCTGCATCGATCACCGCTTCCAGCGGCCCGTTGCCGTCGCCGTTCCACGCGCGCATGGTATAGCCGTCATCGACGTGCAGATCGGAAGAGTGGGCGATACGAATTTCGCCGGTTCGGGAAGGCATGCGGTGGGGCTCCTTCTGGGGACGCTATAGTATTGAACAGTTTGCAGATACGAAAGCAGGGCAAAGACATGTCGGACAAGGCAGAATTGATTACAGCGCGATACGGTACAAAAGCGGAATGGACACCTCCTAAAAGGTTGCCGGCGACGATCGAGGAACTCCTCAACCGCCGTTGCATCCGGCGCTATATTGACGCCCCTATACCGGACGATCTACTCGATACGCTGCTGGCCTGCGCCCAGTCGGCGCCGACGAAATCGAACTTGCAGCAATATTCCATCATCGTGACCACCGATCACGACCAGCGGATGAAACTGGCAGATCTGAATCCCGATACGGGGCATATGAAGTATTGCCCGGTGTTCCTCACGTTTTGCGCTGATATGCGTCGCGCAAAGCGCCTGACTGAAAAACACGGATACGATTTTGCCAACAACAATATGGATACGTTTCTGAATGCCGTGGTCGATGCATCCCTGGCGATGCAGTGCTTTATCACCGCGGCGGAGGCAGCGGGTCTGGGTTGTGCGCCGATCAGCCAGGTCCGAAATCGAATGGAGGAATTTTGCGTCGCGCTGGATATCCCGGACGGCGTTTTCCCGATTGCCGGGCTGACCCTTGGCTTTCCCGCCTGGGAGGGGCGCATGAACGCCCGCCTGCCGATCGATGCGGTCATTCACCGAGAAAAATACGATGATTCAAATCTGGATAATTTGATCGAAGCATATGACGGCCGCCGGCATGCATCCAATCCCATCGGTCCCGAAAACCAGCGCCATGCCGATAAGTACGGTGTGTCTGACCGATGTACCTGGTCGGAAAATGTGGCGCGGCAACTATCGGTCGCAGAGCGGCCCGGGTTTCGGGATTTTCTTCTGAAGAACGGGTTCGAACTGGACTAAGGATCATTCCTCCATCGGATCGATATCCAGGGCATCACGCACGGCCTCCATGCGAAATCCGCGCCGTTGCAGCCATCCGGCGTCGCGGCGGCGGGTCTTCTCGTCCTGACCACGTGAGCGGAACGGGCCGCGCCGCCCCCGTTTGAGGGCCAGTACTGCCTGCGCCTTTTCGCCTGACCGGTCGTCAATATCGGGTTCTTCCAATTCTGGCAGGGCCTCGATCAAGGCGACGTCCAGTTCCGCCTGCACCGTTTCCCGGTCGACCATGGCGCCCCGCGCCGCCACTGTCACCGCCGCTTTGCTGGCATAGCCGGATCGAAGCGCCGTGCGAAGACGCGCCGAGGCCGCTTCCCGGTCATTGACCAGGCCAAGCTCCATAAAATCGGCGACAATCTTGGGGATCATCTCCTCTAAACCGGCCCGTTCTTCTGCGTCGCGGACATCCCGGTAAAGCCGTTTCCTGAGATGATCGGCCAGTTTTTGGCGGGAGACCAGATACCGCTCGCAATACCAGACCGCGATGTTGCGCAGCCGTTTTTCGGACATTTTCTTTGGGCCGCGGTTGCGCGGACGGTTCATGAGCGCCGCATCATTGCCCAAAAAGCACCGTGTAGAGGACATAGCCGAAAAACGCTAACCCGACTGCGACGTATAACTTTTCCATCCACGGGTTTTTCTCCTTGCGGGTTGCGAGGGCAAGAAAATCAATCCGGTGCTTTTCACGAAAAAACAGGGGCATTTTCGCAGTTTAGCTGAAACGGCGAGGACTGCCAGTCGGGTTTTGACTGCAGATGTAATTCCCATGGAATAGGCTTAGGATTCCCAGATAAAAAGACAGGAAAATCAGAATGGCAAAACCACCCTTCCGTGCGGAACATATTGGTAGCCTGTTGCGCCCACCCGGGTTACTCGACATGCGGCGTCGCCACATGGCGGGAGAAATGGGGGATGACGAGCTTCGCGAAGCGGAGGATGACGCCATCAACTCCGCCATCGC
>CAJWUK010000269.1 GCA_913047365.1 uncultured Alphaproteobacteria bacterium
CGCCGCCCGAATTTTTGGGCAGCTTAGGGCTGATGCCGAAAACGATTTGCGAAACCTGGCGGATCGATGCGTCGTTCTACATCCCACCGGGTTCGCCGATATTCAGACAGCAAAATTGCAGGATGCGCCAGAGGAGCTAAAAGCAAATCTGATTTCGGTATTACTAACCTTGGTTGGGGGGCGGAACTATCGGCCGCGCCGACTCAGTTTAGGCCGGTTGATGGATCGCCTGAACACGCGAGGCGATTGGACAGGGACGCTGGCCGGGTGCGTGATCTCTCCGAGGAAAGGCGTCGTTCGAATTATTCGAGAACACAAAGCAGCCAAACACGTACTGCCGGTGAAGCCGGGTCTGGCCGTGTGGGACAACCGATTTATCCTGACGGTTAGATCATCTATCGACGACGATCTTGAAATCCGGGCGTTGGGCGAAAAAGGTTGGCAGGCAGTTTCAAACTGGCCCCGTGAGACGAGCAAATTTGGATTTTTTGCAAAAGTTCCTGGACCGGTTCGCTTCGGCCTGCCTGCGATCTGGCGGGGACAAAATATTGTCGAAGCGCCACATTTCGGACTTCTGGATCCCCAACTACCTGAAAACATTGTTAAAAGTGTCAATTTGCGTTGTCGGGCGCCATTAACCGCACCGCCGTTTTGGGTTGCTTAACCGTTCCAACACATTATCTATTCTCTAAGGTTTTAAAGGGGAGCCACACTTTAGTGTCTGGTGGGCCCCGAGTGCATGTCGGGAAACGTTTTTCGTGAATAATTTTGGTAAGAATATCGCTCTCTGGGTCATCATTTTGTTGTTGCTGGTTGCGTTGTTCAATCTGTTCCAGCAACCGTCCGAGCAGAGCAGTCAGTCGAGCGTGCCGTATTCCACGTTCCTGGTAGAGGTCCAGAACGGGCAAATTGACACTGTCACCATCAAGGGCAGGAATATTACTGGCGCCCGCAAAGACGGCAGGGTGTTTTCAACCTACGCACCCAATGACCCGGGGCTTGTCGAGAAGCTTAACTCTACCGGTGTGACTATCAATGCTGCTCCTGCAGACGATGGATCGCCATCGTTGCTGAATATTCTGATTTC
This sequence comes from uncultured Alphaproteobacteria bacterium, assembly GCA_913047365.1. GTDB lineage: Bacteria > Pseudomonadota > Alphaproteobacteria > MPNO01 > UBA830 > CAJWUK01. Next base: position 1,088 of record CAJWUK010000269.1, read on the forward strand.
CTGGTTTCCGATGCTGTTGCTGATCGGGGTTTGGATTTTCTTCATGCGCCAGATGCAGTCTGGCGGCGGCAAGGCGATGGGCTTCGGCAAGTCCAAGGCGCGGCTACTGACCGAGCGGGCAGGCCGAGTTACGTTCGAAGACGTCGCCGGTATTGAAGAAGCGAAGCAGGAACTCGAAGAAGTCGTTGAATTCCTCCGTGACCCGCAAAAATTTCAGCGTCTGGGCGGCAAAATTCCGAAGGGCGTGCTGCTGGTGGGGCCTCCCGGAACGGGTAAGACCCTGCTCGCCCGCGCCATTGCCGGTGAAGCCAATGTGCCGTTTTTCACGATCTCCGGCTCTGACTTCGTTGAAATGTTTGTCGGCGTGGGCGCTAGCCGTGTCCGCGATATGTTCGAACAGGGCAAGAAGAACGCTCCCTGTATCATCTTCATCGATGAAATCGATGCTGTAGGCAGGCATCGTGGCGCCGGCCTCGGCGGCGGCAACGACGAACGCGAGCAGACGCTCAATCAGCTTCTCGTCGAAATGGATGGCTTCGAAGCCAATGAAGGCGTCATCCTTATTGCCGCGACCAACCGTCCTGACGTTCTGGATCCCGCGCTGCTACGTCCCGGACGTTTCGATCGCCAGGTTGTGGTGCCGAACCCTGACGTCCTAGGCCGGGAGCAGATCCTCAAGGTCCACATGCGCAAGGTACCGCTTGCCCCTGATGTGGATGCAAAAATTATTGCGCGTGGAACGCCCGGGTTTTCGGGTGCTGATCTCGCGAATCTAGTGAACGAGGCGGCGCTTCTAGCGGCCCGCAAGAATAAACGCCTTGTCACCATGGCTGAATTCGAAGACGCGAAAGACAAGGTTATGATGGGGGCCGAACGGCGCTCGATGGTTATGACCGAGGACGAAAAGGCGCTGACAGCCTATCACGAGGCAGGCCATGCGCTAGTGGGTCTGTCCATGCCCCAGCATGATCCGCTGCATAAAGTGACAATAATTCCGCGCGGGCGGGCGTTGGGTGTTACGATGTCGCTGCCGGAGCGAGACAAGTACGGCTATTCCAAGGTCGAATTGACGTCGAAACTGGCGATGATGTTTGGCGGGCGTGTGGCCGAAGAAATGGTCTTCGGCGAAGAAAACGTCACGACCGGCGCGGGCAATGATATCCAGCAGGCGACCGGCCTTGCGCGCAGGATGGTGACCGAATTCGGGTTTTCCGAAAAACTGGGACCGCTACGTTATTCGGACAACGAAGAAGAGATTTTCCTGGGGCATTCGGTGACCCAGCGCCAAAACATGTCTGATCAGACGGCGCAACTTATTGATTCAGAAGTCCGCCGGTTGATTGAAGAAGCCGAGGCCGCGGCTAAGAAGGTGCTTGAGGACCGCCGTGACGCCCTGGAAACGATTGCCCAGGCATTACTCGAATATGAAAGCCTGTCGGGTGATGAAATCGACGCGCTGCTTCGTGGCGAAGATATCAACCGGCCCTCAGCGGACGAGCCCCCTGCCGGTAAAGGTCGAAAATCCTCGGTTCCTACATCGGGTAAGAAGACCCGCGGTGGAGAGGACACCGGCGGGATGGAACCGGAACCTCAGCCGGGCACATAATACTTCCGTCGTTTATGGAGTCCCTTCGGAATAGTAGCGTGCCCGACGCTGTTCCAAGGTGATCGCTGAACCCGGATGCCGCCAGCCATAATTGATAAATACCTAAATCCGGCCGGATTCCTATATGGAAAAACTGCAAGGCTCGCGGTCGAGCAGGGTGTTGGCCAGCGACTGGCAGGCGGTGCCGTGGTTTTCAGCCAGATTGAGAGTATCTCTATTTCTCCAGCAGGCGAGATCGAAGCTGAAGTTGGATCTCTCTCGGATGGCGATCACGATCTGAGTGGTATTACGCGCCCATGCCCTGATTTTGCCGGGCTGTCAGTGCGGCGCCCCCTCATTATGGGAATCGTGAATGTCACGCCCGATAGCTTTTCTGATGGTGGCGATCACTATGATACTGGCCTGGCAATCACCCGGGCGCTGGAGCATGCGGAGGCCGGCGCCGACATCGTCGATATCGGTGGGGAATCGACTCGTCCCGGCGCCACCAAAATTCC
>CAJWUK010000270.1 GCA_913047365.1 uncultured Alphaproteobacteria bacterium
CCTCCCCATCCGGCGCACCCTCTGCCGTCGCATCTTCGTAAATCTGGCCTGTATCACCAATAATTGTTCCAGCGGGCCGTGTATCCAGAAGGCCGGATGCCTTCAATTCGTCAATGCCAGGAAGATCCGCCAGGGAATCCAGGCCGAACTCTTCAAGAAATGCCTGCGTGGTCCCCCAAGTTGTGGGGCGTCCCGGGGTGCGACGCCGTCCCACCGGTTTAATCCAGCCGGCTTCCAGTAGAACATCGAATGATCCCTTGCTTACGGAAACACCACGAATTTCCTCCACTTCACTCCGCGTTACCGGCTGGTGATAGGCAATAATAGCGAGAGATTCGACTGCCGCGCGGGACGGTTTGCGACTTACCTTCCGTTCGATTCGAAGATGCGCGGACAAATCTTCGGCAGTTCTCAGTGACCATTTTCCTGCAACCCGGGTCAGGTTCACGCCGCGGCCTTCATACATTCTACCCAGTTCGCTCAAAATCGCGCCGATATCTGTTCCTTCTGGCAAGCGCTCCGCAAGAAAATCTGTGCTTATCGGCTCGGTCGCCGCAAACAGAAGCGCTTCGACGATACGTAGTTCCTGGGTCATGTCAGCCGCTTCAGCCATATAATCTCGAAATTCCGCTTCCTCCTCCCCATCCTGCGCCAAGTCGGGCTCGCTGTCTTCAATAATTTCTCGGGCGATTTCAACCATTTGCGACGGCTTCCTTACCTTTTACGAAAATTGGGGAAAATGCGCTAGATTGGCGAATATTTGCGCGGCCTTCCTTGACCATTTCCAAGCTGGCCGCAAACGTTGAGGCAACGGCTGAGCGTCTGACAACGCCATCGGCCATTCCATCGGGTAAAAACGCAGACAGGGACGTCCAGTCCCCAAAATTCCCAATAATTCCTCGCATGCGTTCGATTGCATCCCCCAATGAATAAAGCTGGGATGCTTCAATCGTAAGCTTAGATGCAGATGCCCGCCTGCGGTTGTCGCCATAGGATTTCAACAGGTCGTAAAGTGAGACCTCGTAAACCGGTGTCCGGATGACTTCCATACCCTCGGGTGCACCACGGGCGAATATATCCCGCCCCAGCCGCGGCCGGAATAATAGCTTCTCTCCGGCATCGCGCATGGAATCCAGCCGTCGTAGCTGGAATGTCAGGGCTTCGACGAGCTCGGGGCCGGAGCCTTCTTCTTCGTCCTCCGTCTCCGGGAGTAACAGTCGTGACTTCAAATAGGCTAGCCAGGCCGCCATTACCAGGTAATCTGCGGCAATTTCCAGCCGAAGTTTCTTCGCGGCAGCGATAAACGACAGATACTGTTCGGCCAGCATCAAAATTGAAATGCGGCTCAGATCGACCTTTTGCTGACGTGACAGGGTAAGAAGCAGGTCGATAGGCCCTTCGAACCCGTCGAGATCGAGGACGAGATCGTACATTTGCCGTGTCGGTTCTTCATCGAATGTATCCGGCTGATCAGCCATACAGATAAAAACTCCACCGATGCAAACAGCGACCCAGATGCCCTGAGTATAAGGATCCAGCCGATTCAGGCCAATTCAACCACCTGTTTTAGCTGGTCATCCTAGATCTTAAAAAAGGCGGAAATCCGCCGTTTTGCGGCTTCGGCGTCGAAATCCTGCGAATCGGATGCTACCGATTTTGCGCGTCTGAGCCGGTCCAGAGATTTGTCGCCCATCGGCGGACAGGATGCGGCGATTTCCACCATTGCCTCGAAGTTTCCATCGCAATGGAGCGCGATGTCGCATCCCGCCTGAAGAACACTTGAAATCCGGACGACTAACGGACCCGATAACGCCTTCATGCAAATATCATCAGAAAACAACAGACCATCGAAACCGACTTGTCCTCTGACGACATCGCGGATGACCAGTTCCGATGTACTGCAGGGCGCTTTGTCGTCGAGTGCGCTGTATACGACATGCGCCGTCATGGCGGCGGGCGTATTATTCAGCGCTTTGAATGGTGCGAAATCTGTTTCGATCAAGACTTCCAGTTTCGTGTCGACGTGCGGCAGTTCGAGGTGACTGTCTGCATTCGCCCGTCCATGACCCGGGACATGTTTGATTACAGGGATCACGCCGCCCGACTGCAATCCCTCACAAACTGTTCGCCCCAGTTTAGCAACGATTTCGGGATCGGCCGAAAACGCCCGGTCGCCGATAATGTCGTGGCTACCTGGCACCGGCAGATCGAGAACAGGCGCGCAGTCGACATTGAACCCGAGCGCCACCAAATCATTGGCAATCAGCCGGTAATTCAGTAACAAACAGATCATGGTCTCCGTAGGATCGGCTGCGAAGCGATCACCGAAGGGTTTCATTGACGGGTATTTCGGCCAGTGAGGCTCCGTCAGGCGTTGCACCCGGCCGCCTTCTTGATCGACCAGAACAAGGGGATTGTTGTGACCCACCGACTGGCGCAAGTCATCGATCAGATGCCTCACCTGATCTGGGTTCGCAATGTTTCTGGCAAAAAGAATGAACCCAGCGGGGTTGCAATCCGAAAACAGCGATTTTTCATCAGCGGTCAGTTTCAGGCCAGCGCAGCCGAACACAACGGCGGCGGGCGAAGTGGGGTTATCGGCGTACAACGATGCAGCTAACCTTGCGTTGCTTCAGTCTGCTGCAAACGGCGCCTGCCTGGGCTCTAGTCTGGAGTCTTCCCGCCTGCATCCGGTAAAAAGTTCCCTTTCCGGGCAACTGTGTCCGTTCGATCAGAAGTGAGAGGTTTCCTAGAATATCCTTATTTCGCAACGAAATCGTCGACCAGCTCCGGCGAACGGATGCTTCGGATCGAAGGGAGGAAATCTGAACCCGATACCGTCCAACGGTTGATGCAACTGCCGCCTTTGCGACAGTTTTCGACACAGCAACCTGTTTTTTCGGCGTTGGGGGCAGAGGCGATGCTGCCTTCGCAACCTGCCGCGGTTTTGTGTTTTCCATTTTGAGCGGTGGCGGCGGCGGGAGTTCAGGCGTTTTTGCACCTTTATCACCGCCGGCGGCGGGTGAAATCATTGGGGGTTGGGTTTTAACCGTCTCAATAGCTTTGGGAGGATTCAGCGGCTTCTCTGGCGGCGGAAGTAATTGCTCTGTTTGCTTTGGTTTTCCGTTGGCTTCAATACGGCTGAATATTTCCTTATCGCGATTGGGCACATTCATCCCGCCCGG
>CAJWUK010000271.1 GCA_913047365.1 uncultured Alphaproteobacteria bacterium
AGCCGGTTGTCCGTAAGCACCGCGATCCGACCGCCAGGCCCTATACCGAGCTGGTGCAAGAACCGCGCCAGCCGGTTGGACAACCGCCACAATTGTGCGAAGGTCAACGAACGCCCGTCCTGATCAATGGCAACGAGAAACGGCTTATCGGGCGTATCCGCGGCATGGGCGCGCAGCAGGGTTGACACGCTCTGGTAGCGGCTCTCATCGGGGACGGAAGGTACCTCTCTGGGCGCCATAACGGATTTTTACCAAGTGCCGCGGCGTTGCGGGAAGTGGGAGCCCGGGCGCAAGGCTACTGCTTTACTCCGGCTACCACCTTCTGATCCGCGGCCGAGCGGTACCGCGCATGGATTTCCGCAAGCGCGGCGAGGCAGGTCGTGTCGTGATCTTCCACTGGTTCCGGGTCCCACCCCCAGTGGCCATGGTGATCCTCGCCGCGCACCAGCATGGCAGTCGCGCCCTCGATCCGGGTTTCCCTAACATCCGGGGAAACGTAGTGGATTGACAGCCCGATGCGGTCGTGATCCGAGCAGTTGGGGGCCGAGCCATGCACCACGCTTTCATGATGAAACGCCACCTGTCCGGGCTGCAGCACCGCCATTACTGCGTCTTCCTCCACAACGCCAAGCACAGTCTGGCCGTTGGTTATAAGGTTCTTTTCATTTGGAAAAAATTCATGCTCCGCCGGACTAAGATGCGACCCTGGCACATAACGCACCGCGCCGGACACCTCGTCGGAGATATTGAACGACACCCACGCCGTCAGTGTCTCCGCCGGCTCTATCCCGTAGTAGAAGCTGTCCGTGTGCCATGATACATAGCGTTGGTCCCCCGCCTTCTTGGTGAAAAACGATGCACCCCAGCACAGAATATCCGGGCCGATCACTGCTTCCACCGCGTCCAGCAGCCTGTCGTCCCGGACAATTTCGCATAGCCAAGGATAGGGCAGATGGGCCTTTATCCTGAGGCGCTTCTGCACCTCCTCCCCCAATTCTTCTTCAAGACGACGGAACCGAGCATAGAGCCCCGCGGCCTCGGCTTGCGAAAATACATCGATGGGAGAAAAGAACCCGTCCCGCCGGTATGCCCGCACCTGTTCGTCAGTCAGACCCATCGCGCGCCCTACCAGGTCAGCCAAAGCTCCCGCGGGCCGCGGAGCGTGAAGTTAGGGATGTAAGAGATATCCATATCCGGCACGAGGGCGAGGTCGGGGGCGCGCGCGGTCATGGTTTCCAGCAGGATCACCGCCTCCATAGTCGCCAGGCGGTTGCCTAGACAGAAATGCATGCCGCGGCCGAAAGAAATATGCGACCGGCTGTTTTCGCGATGGATATCAAAGCCATCAGGGTTCTTGAACTGGGCGGGATCGTGATTGGCGCTCGCCAGCGACAGGAAAACCTGCGTACCTTCGGGAATCTCTATCTCCGCAATCGCGGTATCCCTCACCGCCACGCGGCGCCAGCTTGTCTGCGGCGAATCGAAGCGGAGAATTTCCTCCGCCGCGCCGGGAATCAGGGACGGATCGGCACAGACCGCCTGCCACTGGGCGCGGTCGCCCAACAATCGTATCAAACCATTGGCGAGGAAGTAGCTGACGATCTCATGCCCTGCGAAGGACAGCCCGTAGAGCACTGATGCGATTTCCAGCAGAGACAGCGCGTCAGGGTCTTCCGCATGCACTGCCACCAGTTCCGACGTCAGATCGTCTCCCGGCGTCGTGCGGCAGCGTTCCACATGGGCGACGCAATAGCGCCAGTACGCCACCATGCTTTCGGCGATGAAGACCTGGGCTTCCTCGTCCGTCCTTCCCCAGGTGAAGTCCAGCCGGTCGGTCGACCATTCGAACAATTTCGGATCGTCGGCCTCCGGAAACCCGACCAATCGGTAAATCGTCTCCCCCGGCAGGCGGTGGCCGACCACATGGGTGAACTCTCCCGGTGGGCCGCCCGCTAAAAATTCATCGACCAGCGCTTCGCAGCGGTTACGGATCACCGGTTCCAGCAAACGCATGCGGCGACCCGAAAACCCGGCCATGGCATGCTTTCGCACACGGGAATGCACGGGATCACCCTGGTTCGACAGCACCGGCTGCGGGTTGAAATCCTCGGAAGCCAGCACCGCCGCCGCGGCATCACCTACCGGATACACCGGGTGTTGCACGTTGGTGGACGCGAAATCGTCCGACCGGCGCAGCACCTCTGCCACGTCTTCCATCCGCGTCAGCACCAGATAACCGAGATCGGCGGCGTAAAACACCGGTTCCTCCGCACGCTTCGCCGCTAGCGCGGCGTAGGGATCGGCCACATAGGAATCGTTAAACGGCGAAAACCCGTGATCTACCGGACACCCCGACGGCGCCGCTATGTCGCGCGCCGACAGGTCGAAATAGGCTGACTGGGTTATTGCCACTTCTTGCCCTCAAACATGATTTCACTCCAAGCCCCTTATCCGTTTCACACCTTCGGCAGAAGATCCACAAAACCAAACTTCATGGATCCCCGGATCAAGTCCCAGAATGACAGTTTTTGTTGGCTTCGTCATTCCTATCCTACCCCACCTAATACTGAGACATTAATTTTTGCATCCGACGGGGGCTCTGAAACATCATTCAGACGAGGGCGCAGTAAAGGTCCTGCGTGAGATGAGATGAAGCGGGCAACCAGCATTGTTGCGTCCTCGGCCTGCCGTGGGATGGGTGTTGCAAGATAACGGGGTTGCTGAGTATCGAAGGCTGGAAAGTGAACCACGAGTAGCGCACAGAAGAACTCAAAGCGCTGGTAATTCTCCCAGGCTTTATATTGCCAGATTGGGTTTCGTGACTAAGTCACTATAACAACCAGGGCCAATTTTAACTTGATCAAAAACAATGGGCCGCTCGCCATGGCGACGTGCATACCCTTCACTCTCTTCAGAACTTCAGTCTCAGAATGAGGGGCGGCCCGCATTCGATTTCTGAAGGGAAATTACGGCTTCCAGTTCAAGCCCGGGACAAGTTCCACCGTAATGACGATTATGAAAAAGGCCTGTCCCACAGGACCAGCCTTGTCGTTTTCCCCTCCGCCATATCGCGGATAAGGCGTGAACCCGTTTCTACGTATCCAGAAAGCTCCGCAGCATCCGGCTCCGACTGGGATGCTTCAGCTTGCGCAGCGCTTTCGCTTCGATCTGGCGGATGCGTTCGC
>CAJWUK010000272.1 GCA_913047365.1 uncultured Alphaproteobacteria bacterium
TACCAAATTCAGGGGTTGAAATAACCTCCGACGACCGCGGCCGAGGCAATTCTATGTCAATGATCTCCTTGATGACCCCCGGCCGGAACGACATGACGACCACCCTGTCCGAAAGCTGTACCGCCTCGGTAATGTTATGGGTGATCAGCAGCATGGTCTGGTTCAACTCAGACCAGATTTCCAGCATCTTGTCGCCCAGCAACATTCTGGTCTGTTCGTCAAGCGCACCGAAGGGTTCATCCAACAGCATAATTCGCGGCTCATAGGCCAGCGTCCGCGCAACGGCGGTCCGCTGTTTCATCCCGCCGGACAACTGCGCGGGATAATGGTTTTCGAAACCTTCCAGCCCCACCAGCTTGATGAACTTTCGCGCGGTTTCTTGCCGCTCAGCCTTCTCGACGCCCTCTACCTCCAGCGGAAAGCCAACATTGTCCAGCGTCGTACGCCACGGAAATGTAGATTCTTCCTGGAACACAACGCCTACGTCTTTATGCGCGCCATCGACGGGTCGGTCATCGATAAGTACTTCGCCGTCGTGATCGTTGATCAGTCCGCCGATGATGTTGAAGAGGGTCGATTTCCCGCAACCGGACGGCCCAATCACGGATACGAACTCACCTTCCGCGACGTTCAAATCCACCCCATCCAGCGCATTCACCGGATTATCACTGTCGGCGTTGTACGTCATAGAGACGTTTTTGATTTCAAGAATATCCGCCATCGCCCTCGTCCCCTGTTAACTCGCCGTGCCGGTCGATGCCTCACCGCTGGCGCGGGTCACCATCGGCGATGAATAGCCGGGTTGCACCCGCACGTCGATCAGATAGGGCTCCCCACCGGCGACAGCCGCCAGCCCTTTTTCGAACGCGGCAACCAGATCGCCGACTTTTTCGATCGGACCGTCCGCCTGGACACCCTGCGCCCGGGCATACCCAGCGAGATCAAGTGCCGGTTCGTCAATGCGCTGCCCAATCCAGCGGTTTTCTACCGGACGTCCCCGCTGTGTCGCCATCGCTTCCTGATGGACCTCGTCGTTAAAGTTCGACCGGTTGTTGGAAATGATAAACAGCACCGGGATTTTATAATGCGCCGCGGTCCAGAGAGCAGAACCGCCCTGCATGAAGTCACCGTCGCCCAGGATAGCCACCGGCACCCGGTCGTCATCGATCAAGGCAAGGCCGACCCCGATGGCGCTGCCGGGCCCGCAGCCGAGACCGCCGCCGCCGTCATTGCCCATATAATCCAGCGGGTGTTCGAAGTGCCAGGCATCCGACGCCCAGCCCAGCGGGACCCGGGTCAGTGTCAGGTCGAGGTCGCCTTTGGCTTCCTTCAATGCAAACGCGATATCACGTGGGGCGATTTTGGCATCCGCCGCCTTTTCGGCCTGTTCCGGCGCTTCGGGCTTCGCCTTCGCGCTGCCGTCCCATCGGGACTTTCCGCCGAGCTTTTGTTCCATGGCGTCCAGAAGCTGGGCCGCAAACACATCGGCATCCGCGAGAACCGGAATATCTGCCGGGGCAAGACCGAAATGATCCGCGCTCCAACCGTTATGCGCATAAGAATCGACCGTACAGTTCACGATCTTGCCGGGCACGCCCCCTCGCGGTGCCAGCGGCTTCAATGACCCGGCCAAGTCTACCCAATCGAATACGATAACCGCATCGGCGGCCATCAACTCTTCCTGTCCCAACGGGCTGACCCAGTTGGACGGTGCCCCGATATGCAGATCGTGATTGGTCGGGAACGCGACCCGGTTCTTCAGATCGGTGATGACACCAGCGCCGCAAAGTTCGGCGAGCTTCATCCGCCTGTCCCAGTCTTCTCTCTTTGCGGACATGCGCCCGTACATGAAGACCACGTTTTTTGCACCCTCGATCAAGTCCGCCGTCGCGGCCACCGCGTCATCCGAAGCAGGCGGCGGATCGGCAAGCTGGAAACGCGACACGTCCGGTATCGTCACCTCGCCTTCCTTTAGCGGCGTTTCCTGCAACCCGGCATCAAGACAGACATACACCGGCCCCTTCGGGGCCTGCTGCGCCATGATATTTGCCCGTAGCATGGTTTCGACGATTGCCTCCGCCGAGCGTGGCTCGTCGTCGTACTTGTTGTAGTCGCGCAGCAACGCACCCTGGTCCTTCGCGGTGTGGATCCAGTCGATCCATGGCCGCCGCAACGGTGCATCCACCGGGCCGGTCGCACCCATTACCATGATCGGGGCCCGGTCGCACCAAGCGTTGAAGATACCCATCAGTCCGTGCATCAGTCCTACGTTCGAATGCAGAATGGCGCCCATCATCTCGTCGCCGACTTTTGAATAGCCGTGGGCGATGGCAACGGCATGGTCTTCGTGCAGACACAACAGCATCTGCGGATCCTGATTTCCCAGGTAATTGACAAGCGAGTCATGAAACCCGCGATAGCTCGCCCCCGGGTTAAGCGACACGTATTTGATACCCAGCTTGCGCAGCATTTCCGCCGCAACATCGCTGACCCACTCCATTTGTTTGTTGTCGCCGGCAACGGGACGGTCGAATTTGCTGATCTGGTTCATTCTTCTAGTACTCCTGCGAAGGCAGATTGAGGAAAGGAAACGCGCTGAACGCGCTGGGAGGAACAACCGGCTGTACGGGTTCCAGAAAATCTTCGGAAAGCTGGTCAAGCGTGTTAAGCCCTAGCAGCCCCATCACGGTGTGCATTTCGGTTTCAAGCAGTTCGAGTACCCGGACTACACCCGCCTGACCGTCCGCGCCCAGCCCAAGTCCCTGAATTTTTCCGATGGCAACCGCGTCGGCGCCACGGGCTAGCGCCTTGACGATATCCGTGCCGCGGCAAAATCCCCCGTCGACGACGATTTCCGCCCGTCCATCGACCTCGCGGACTATCTCCGGCAACATGTCGATGGTGCCGCGGCTGTGATCGAGTTGACGCCCACCATGGTTCGAGACGTAGACGACCTCCGCGCCGTATTCGACGGCGCGTGCGGCGTCTTCGGGCCGAGCAATACCTTTCAGGATCAGGGGAATATCCCAGGTGTCCTTGAACCATTTCACGAGGTCCCAGTTCAACGCTGCCTGAAATTCCCAGCCCTCATTGTTCCGGGTGCGGCCACTGGGCTTGTATCGCTTGATCAGGTCGCGCTCTCGCCGGGAATACAGGGCAACATCGACCGTGAGGCAAAAATA
>CAJWUK010000273.1 GCA_913047365.1 uncultured Alphaproteobacteria bacterium
GTCGCCAACAGTTCGGAAAATACCACGACCTCGTATACACCTGTGGTATCGGACAACTGCACGAACGCGAAGCGGTTGCCCTTGGCAGACGTCCGTTCCTGACGGGTTATGACGACGCCGGCCACATTCGCCGCAGTGCCCGCCTGCCGAGCGCTGATATCCACAGCCGACAGCACCCGCAGCCGCCGTAACTGCCCGGCATAAGCGTCCAGTGGGTGGGCGGACAAATAGGATCCCACTGCTTCGAATTCGTGGGTCAGGCGTTCCATCACCGGCCAGTCCAGCGTATCCGGGAGGCGCAGGCGGACATTGTCGTCTTCGGCCACCGCGCCGCCGAACAGGCTCTCCTGACCACTAGAACGTTCCTGCGCCGACTGATTGGCAAGGCGCATAACTCCTTCCGCCCCTTCGTAGAGGCGCTTACGGTTGGGATCCACGCTGTCAAAGGCCCCTGCCCGTACAAGGTTTTCAAACTGGCGCTTGTTGGCGCCGGATGTGCTCAGCCGGGTCGCGAAATCGGCAAGATCGGCGAAGATGCCGTTGGTATCCCGCTCTGCCACCACGTCTTCCATCGCCTGGTGGCCGACATTCTTGATCGCCGCCAGCGCGTAACGCACGGCATAGGTGGTCGCCCCGTTGACGACGGTTTCGACCGTGAAGGTGACGCCCGATTTGTTGATATCGGGCGGGAGTAGCGGAATCTGCATCCGATCCAGATCCTGGCGAAATACGTTCAGCTTATCGGTGTTGCCGAGGTCCAACGTCATCGACGCAGCCAAGAATTCAACCGGATAGTTGGCTTTGAGATAGGCCGTCTGATAGGCGATCAGCGCATAGGCAGCCGCATGGGATTTATTGAATCCGTACCCCGCAAACTTATCGACTTGTTCGAAGATGCGTGCGGCCTGGGCCTTATCGACGCCGCGTTCAACCGCGCCGCCGACGAAGTTTTCGCGCTGGGCATCCATCTCCGCCTTGATCTTCTTGCCCATAGCGCGGCGCAATAGATCAGCGCCGCCCAGAGAATAGCCGGAAAGGACCTGCGCAATCTGCATCACCTGTTCCTGATAGATCATCACCCCAAAGGTTTCCTCCAGGATGGGCTGTAGATCCGGGTGCAGATAGTCGGGCTCTTCCTCGCCGTGCTTGCAGGCGATGTAACGCGGAATGTTGTCCATCGGACCGGGACGGTAGAGCGCAACCAAGGCGATGATGTCTTCAAAGGTATCGGGACGCATATTCCGCAGCACATCGCGCATGCCCGAACTTTCAAGCTGGAACACGCCGACCGTGTCACCGCGGGACAGCATCTCGAAGGTCTTTTTGTCCGACCACGGCAGGTTCAGTAGATCAATCTCGACCCCCCGGTCCGCGATCAGTTCCACCGCACGTTCCAGAACGGTCAGGGTTTTCAGGCCGAGGAAGTCGAACTTCACCAGACCGGCGGCTTCCGCGTATTTCATCGAAAACTGCGTCGCCGGCATGTCCGACCGCGGGTCCTTATAAAGCGGGATCAGTTCCGCCAGCCGCCGGTCCCCGATAATCACCCCCGCCGCGTGGGTGGAGGCATGCCGGTACAGCCCTTCCAATTTCAAGGACCTATCGATGAGTTGCGCGACCGTCTCATCATCTCGACGCAACTGCTGAAGCTGCGGTTCACCATCGATGGCTTCCTGTAACGTCGGCGGGCGCGCCGGGTTGAACGGTACGAGCTTGGTGATCTTGTCCACCTGCATGTAGGGCATGCCCAGAACACGACCAACGTCGCGCAGCACCGCGCGGGCCTGCAGCTTTCCGAAGGTAATGATCTGGGCGACCTTATCCTGGCCGTACTTTTCCTGAACGTAGCGAATAACTTCGTCACGGCGGTCCTGGCAGAAATCGATGTCAAAGTCCGGCATCGACACACGTTCCGGGTTAAGAAAGCGCTCGAACAGCAGACCGAATTTCAGCGGATCCAGATCGGTGATTGTCAGTGCCCAGGCTACAACCGAGCCCGCGCCGGACCCACGTCCCGGACCGACAGGAATGCCCTGATCCTTGGACCATTGAATGAAATCGGCGACGATCAGAAAATAGCCGGGGAAGCCCATCTCGATTATGACGCCGAGTTCGAATTTCAGCCGGTCGCGATAGGGCGTTGCCGTTTCTTCCCGAGCGGCTGTATCCATGTCGCAGGTGAAGACGTGATCCTCCAGTCGCTTTTCGAGGCCTTGCCGCGCCATCTGGCGCAGCGCCTCCTCCTCGTTCGCCGCACCTTCAATCTCAAACGGCGGCAAGATCGGTGAGCGTTCACCGGGCATGAAAGCACAGCGGCGGGCGACCACGACGGTATTATCGACAGCTTCCGGTAGATCGGAAAACAATTCGCGCATTGCCGCCGTCGACTTAAAATGATGGTGTTCCGTCAGGTGACGGCGATCCCGTTCCGCGACATAGGTGCCACCCGCAATGCACAGCAATGCATCATGCGCTTCATGCAGATCGGCAGAGGCGAAATAGGCATCGTTCGTCGCCACCAGCGGGATATCCCGGTCATAGGCCAGGGTCAGCAGGCCGGGTTCCACCTGCCGTTCGATGGCGAGGCCGTGGCGTTGCAGTTCGATATAGAACCGGCCAGGAAAAATACCGTTCAGCCGGTCGCACATCTCTTCTGCCGCCGGCAGTTGCCCAGCCGCCAGAAGCCGCGCCATCGCCCCGTCCGGTCCGCCAGACAGACAGATCAGCCCTTCGGTACGTTCGGCAATTTTTTCAAGCGTCGTGTGGGTATCCCCGTGCTCCGTCGTCAGAAACGCATCGGAGGCGATTTCCAGAAGATTTTGGTAACCGGTTTCGTTCTGAACTAACAGGACAAGCCGATCATGGCGCGATACTTCGGATTTGCTGTTGGTATTTCGCGCCGCCTCCCCCTCTCGGGCAACATCCATCTGGCAGCCGATAACGGGCTGAATGCCTGCCTTCGATGCCGCCAACGCAAATTCCAGAGCCCCAAAAAGATTATTCGTATCGGTAATCGCCACCGCAGGCATCGCGTGTTCAACGCATAAATCGACCAGTTTCGGGAGCTTAATCGCGCCTTCAGACAGCGAATAGGCAGTGTGCGTGCGAAGATGAATGAAGCTAGGGTCAAGCATGGGAAGAGTGTAGAACGAATCGGAAATCGTTTCGCCGCATTGCGGC
>CAJWUK010000274.1 GCA_913047365.1 uncultured Alphaproteobacteria bacterium
TGAACACCACCCGGTTTGCCCCGGATGGAATAACCGTTTCCTTGACCAGCAGTTTCAACCCGTCGGCAACCGGCTGGAATAACCCGAAAGGCCCGACAACATTGGGCCCCTTACGAAGCTGCATCGCGGCGATGACCTTGCGTTCGGCAAGTGTTAGATATGCAACCCCGCCCATGATCGGCACGATAATTAGCAGGATCTGCCCGACGATGATAATGCCGGGCCAAAGATATCCGTCCCAGAACTCAGCCATCGGTACCTGTCTTTTCGGCCCGACCGGCGCCAAACGCCTCGGTACAGGCAGCCATCGTTGCGGATGCACGGCTGATTGAATCCGTCATATAAAAATTTGCCACTGGGCTGGCGAACGGTGCATTGTCCATGTCGCCTGATATTGGAGAATCGCTCCAGTCGCCACTATCTGTTTCGTCCAGACGGCCCAGAACCGGAGCCATTTGCTCCATCCGGCCGCGCAGACCCTCGATATCGTCATAAGGCAATGTCTTGCCTAAAACATCTGAGAGAGCCCGAATGATTGCCCAATCTTCGCGGGCATCGCCTGGGGGGAACGTCGCCCGGCGGCCGCGCTGAACCCGGCCTTCCGTATTGACGTAAGTGCCTTCTTTTTCGGTATAGGCTGCTCCCGGCAGAATAACATCCGCAACATGAGCGCCTTTATCACCGTGATGCCCCTGATAGATCACAAAGGCATTGGTCAGTTGGGAGGTGTCGATTTCGTCCGCACCCAGCAGATAGACCGCTTCAACATCGCCGGACGCCGCACCCTCAAGAATAGCGGCGACGTCCTTGCCACCATTACCCGGCACAAATCCGATATCCAGCCCGCCGACGCGCGATGCCGCCGTATGCAGAACGTTGAAACCGTTCCAGTCACCCAACACCATACCCGTGGTATCCGCGATTGCCCGCGCCGCAGCCAAAACGGCGGCGCCGTCTGTTCGGGTCAGCGCGCCCTGCCCGACGATCAGCATCGGCCGTTCCGCATTCTTTAGAACGTCACTGAAAGAATGCGTTCCCGCGGCGATTTCGGAAAGTGTCTGCGGTCCGGCACCAAGGTGTTGATAACCGTATGTCAGATCCACCGCCTCACCAACCAGACCGACCGTAAAGGCGCCCGCCACCATGCGCTTTCTCAAACGTGCGTTAATGATGGGAGCTTCAAGCCGTGGGTTCGACCCGATGATCAGACAGGCATCGGCGTCGTCAATCCCGGTAATGGTGGTGTTGAAAAGATATCCGGAGCGCATGCCGGCCGACAACTTGGTGCCGTCCTGTCGGCAATCGGTATTGGCACTTCCCAGCGCCGACATCAGATCTTTCAGTGCGGTCATGGATTCCAGGTCGCAGAGATCGCCCGTAATGGCGGCAATTTTCGAGCCGTCTATCCCGCGCAGTCCGCTTCCGATCGCATCGAAGGCATCCTGCCAGGAGACCGGTTGCAGCTTGCCATCGACCTTCGCGTAGGGCTGATCCAGACGCTGGCGGGTCAGACCGTCACACGCATAGCGCGTTTTGTCGGAAATCCATTCTTCGTTCACGTCCTCGTTCAGAACCGGCAGGACCCGAAGTACTTCCCTGCCCCGGCTGTCGACACGAATATTGCTGCCAACGGCGTCCATCACATCGACGGACTCGGTTTTCACCAGTTCCCAGGGGCGCGCTTCAAATGCGTAGGGTTTGGAGGTCAACGCACCGACCGGACAAAGATCGATGATGTTTGCCGACATCTCGGATGAGATCGCCTTCTCAACGTAGGTGCCGACTTCCATGTTTTCGCCACGGCCTGTCGCCCCGAGGACCTCAACCCCCGCAACTTCGGTCGAAAAGCGGATGCAGCGGGTACAGTGAATGCAGCGGGTCATATGGGTTTCGACCAGTGGGCCCAGATTCTTGTCCGCAACGGCACGCTTGTTTTCCTGAAAACGGGAGCGGTCGAAGCCGTAAGCCATGGCCTGATCCTGCAGATCGCATTCACCGCCCTGATCGCAGATCGGGCAATCCAGCGGATGGTTGATCAGGAGGAATTCCATCACCCCGTTACGGGCTTTCTTAACCGTTTCGGTATTGGTGTGAATGACCATGCCGTCACCGACTGGCATGGCGCATGACGCTATCGGCTTCGGCGCCTTTTCCATCTCGACCAGACACATACGGCAATTGCCGGCAATCGACAGACGTTCGTGATAGCAAAAGCGCGGCACTTCAACACCGGCTTCCTCGCAGGCCTGAAGTACGGTGATCCCGTCTTCAACCTCGATCTCGGTTCCGTCGATGGTGAGCTTCGCCATTGTGTCCGCCCCCCTCAGGCCGCCGTCTTTGAACGGTTAGACGCTATCCGGTCTTCAATTTCGTCACGGAAATGGCGGATAAGTCCCTGCACCGGCCACGCCGCCGCATCGCCCAGGGCACAGATTGTGTGACCTTCGATCTCATAGGACACGTCGAGCAGCATGTCGATTTCTTCGACTTCCGCCTCGCCGCGCACCAGGCGTTCCATCACCCGCCACATCCACCCGGTGCCCTCACGGCAAGGCGTGCACTGGCCGCAGCTTTCGTGTTTGTAAAACTTCGCCAACCGCGCGATGGCGGCAATGACATCGGTGGACTGGTCCATCACGATGACCGCCGCCGTGCCAAGACCGGATTTCACTTCCCGCAGGGAATCAAAATCCATCAGAACCGTATCGCAAATAGATTTCGGCAACAGCGGCACGGACGATCCGCCGGGAATGATTGCTTTCAGATTGTCCCAACCGCCACGCACGCCACCGGCATGTTTTTCGATTAGCTCCTTCAAGGGAATGCTCATTGCCTCTTCGACGTTGCAGGGATTGTTCACATGACCGGAAATGCAGAACACTTTCGTACCGGTATTGTTTTCACGGCCGATCCCCGCAAACCACGACGCCCCGCGTCTGCAGATCGTCGGTGATACCGCGATGGTCTCGACATTGTTAATTGTCGTCGGACAACCATAAAGACCTGTGTTTGCCGGAAACGGCGGCTTGATCCGCGGCTGGCCCTTCTTGCCCTCAAGACTTTCCAGCAGCGCCGTTTCCTCGCCGCAGATATAGGCACCCGCGCCACGGTGAACGTAAACGTCGAAGTCGTATCCGGAACCGCAGGCGT
>CAJWUK010000275.1 GCA_913047365.1 uncultured Alphaproteobacteria bacterium
TCGACGGGATGCCGCAGGACGAGGCGAACGACCTGCTCGACCGGTTACTGGATCACACGGTCAAACCGGAGAACGTCTACGATCACCGATGGGGACCGGGCGACCTGGTGCTCTGGGACAATGCGGTTGTTCTGCACAAACGCGAGAGCTTTCCCGAGTCCAGTAGGCGGCTGGTAAAACGCATGATCATCAATCTGGACCCGGCCCGGCACATCATCCCGCCGGTCGCCGCCTAGAAGGAATTTTGCGCTAACGCGGCAACGGAAAAACAGTCATGAGAGAACGCAAAGAGCAGACGTTTTTCGAGGATGAAGCACTCGACAGCGCTGTCGGCATGATCATGACGCTGGCGGCCGAGCTTTACATCACACGAGATCGCTGCACCAAACTCGAACGGATCCTCGCGGATAAGGGAATCATCGATCCGGCGGAAATCGAGACTTACGAGCCGGCCGCGGACACGCGCCGCGCCGACGCGCTGGATCGCGACGCTTTCGCGGCAGCCCTGCTGCGCAATATCAGAGGAAAGACCGCGTGAAGCAATTCGGCCAACGGTACGACGCCTATCAATCGTTTCTCCTCGGGTGCAAGACTTTCTGGCTAAATGACCTGTATGCCCAGGTCAAAGGCGAAACATCTGAGAAGCTGGGGCGAGACACACCGGTAAGCGTGGACGATATCGCCGCATCGCTGAAAGACAGCACCGTCTACAAATACTATGCGTGGATGGAGCGGCACCTCCAGAAAATGAAATATTCCGGCCGGTACGGCATCATCCCCTCACATGAACCGTACCGTGCGGAGCTTGAGGCATGGCTCGACCAGCCCGTACCAGAGGGGCTGCTGTCGCTCGACGCCGAGCTCGACCTGCCGGCCTATTTCACTGAGATCGATGTGCACCAGCATCCCGGCGGCACCTGCGGGGACAGCCTGGCGGGAATCGTCTACGACCGGGGTGCCCGGTCGATGTGGCCCGCGGCGAGCAAGGATCTCAGTCTCCATGAACGCTTCGATACGGTCGTAAAAGGCCTCTGCGATCCCTCGCGCATCGTGGATCTCGGTTGCGGCTTCGGAAAAAGCGCTCGGGGAATCTACCAGGACTTTCCGGAAGCCGCGGTAACCGGCATCGATATCTCCGCCCCTTGCCTGAAACTGGCCGCCAGGATTGCGGTCGAAGACGATGCGGGCAATATCGCCTACCGGCAAGCGCGGGCCGAACGAACTGGGCTGGAAACGGAAGGATATGACCTCGTCACCTCCACCATGCTGCTGCATGAGATGCCGCCCAATGCCGTTCGTGAAACGATCACTGAGTCCTTCAGGCTGCTAGAGAAGGGAGGACACGCCATTCACCTCGACTATTTGGCTGGCGAAGATGCCTTCGATCGTTTCATCCATTACGGTCATGGTAAGCGCAACAATGAGCCCTATATGGAACCTCTGGATAAGATGGATCTGCCCGGGGCATTACGCGAGGCCGGCTTCGAGAACATCGAAATTACGCCATTCGAGGAAGCACCGAACGCGCTATCGGCCGATACACCCCGCTGGCGTCTTCCCTGGGTTGTCGTGGCGGCCCGGAAACCAAATTACTGACACGATAAACCGATGCAAAAATTAGGGAGCAACCATGCCTAATTCCGAAAGCAGAACCACCAGCGGCCAAGGCCGCCTGTATGATTCGGTCGTCGAAACGATCGGCAACACACCCTGCATCCGGGTCAACCGGTTGGCGCCCGAAGGTGTGACGGTCTACGTCAAATCCGAGTTCTTCAATCCGGCCGCATCCGTGAAGGACCGGCTGGCGATCAGCATCATTGAGGAAGCGGAACGCCGCGGCGATTTGAAGCCCGGACAGACCGTCGTCGAGGCGACAAGCGGTAACACCGGTATCGGCCTCGCCATGGTGTGCGCCGCGAAGGGCTACCCGCTGGTCGTTACCATGGCCGACAGTTTCTCCATCGAGCGCCGCAAGCTGATGCGCTTCCTGGGCGCCAAGGTCATCCTGACGCCGCGGGCGGAAAAAGGGTTCGGCATGTACAACAAGGCGGTCGAACTGGCCGAAGCGAATGGATGGTTCCTCGCCCGCCAGTTCGAAACGGCGGACAATGCGACCATCCATGAAAACACGACGGCACGCGAGGTCCTGGCCGATTTTGAAGGTCAGCAACTGGATTACTACGTTACCGGCTACGGCACCGGCGGCACCGTCACAGGCGTGGCCCGCGTGCTGCGCAAGGAACGGCCCGACACCAAAATCATCTTGAGCGAACCCGCCAACGCGCAAATCGTCGGCAGTGGCCACGCCCAGGAACGCAACGAAGACGGTTCTCCCGCCGTCAGTCATCCAGAATTCGAACCACATCCGATTCAGGGCTGGACCCCGGACTTCATTCCGTTGGTACTGCAGGAATCGATCGACAACAACTATTTCGACGAACTGATTCCGGTCCCGGGCCTAGTCGGCATCGAATGGGCGCAGAAGCTAGCCGCCCAAGAAGGCATCATGACCGGCGTGTCCGGCGGGTCGACCTTTGCCATCGCCATGCAGGTGGCGGAAAAGGCCACGCCCGGTTCGGTCATACTCTGCATGCTGCCCGACACAAGCGAGCGCTACCTGTCCTCGCCGCTCTTCGAGGGTATTGCCGAGGATATGACCGAAGAAGAGACCGCCCTGTCGAAATCCACGCCGGGCTACCACATGCCCGACGCCTGACCCCAAGGCTGGCCGCATCACGCCCTCCCGCCGGCAATGCGCCCAATGCGCGTTGCCGGCCGGTTTGGGCGACATCTTCGACGGCAATCCCGCTCGCTACGCCAATTGCGATTGCGGATACCCTATTACGAAACGGTGGTCCGGTATTCCTGGACGCTAGGACTTCTGGTCGCAGCGCAGCATCGCGGCATGCTCGGCGAACCATTCCGCCGCATAGTCCGTATCCTTGAACTCGTCAAAATACGGTCCGCCGACCGTGTAGTGCAGGTTGGAAATTTGGTCTACCGGGACACTCTCGTCATAGCCAACGAGATGATTCCAGCGGTGCGGCAATTCCCCGATCAATGATTCATCCGCGAGCCACTGGAAACGATGCAGTTCCAGGCCCGATGCCGTATTCACATAATCCGGCGTCAGTGCCTTGCATTTCTC
>CAJWUK010000276.1 GCA_913047365.1 uncultured Alphaproteobacteria bacterium
TCACTTCTGATGTAGCGTCGAATGTGAGCCCGCGCCTTGCCAGTAACCACCCATTGCTCCCAGGTGGGCGACGGTGTTCCATCCGCGGACGTCAGAACCTCCACCTGATCGCCGTTTTTGATCTCGGTCCGCAACGGCGCCATCTTTCCGTTGATGCGGGTTCCGATACAGCGATCACCGATTTCCGAGTGAACGGCATAAGCGAAGTCTATCGAGGTAGCTCCTTGCGGCAGGTTGATGATCCCCCCTCTTGGGGTAAAACAGAACACCTGATCGGGGAACATTTCCAGCTTTGTGTGCTCTAGAAATTCGTCCGGATTATTCGAATTTTCCAAAATATCGAGAAGCTGCCGGACCCAGTGGTAGCGCTTGCCCTCGGTAAGGGCAGCCCCTTGTTTGTACTGCCAGTGGGCGGCAACCCCGAGTTCGGCCACGTCATGCATCTGCGTGGTTCGGATCTGTATTTCGATCCGGTGGCCATTGGGCCCGATAATGCCCGTGTGCAAAGATTGATATCCGTTGGGTTTCGGCGTTGAAATATAGTCATCGAATTCACCTGGTATCATCCGGTAATTCGTGTGGATAACGCCTAGCGCCTTATAACAATCTTCCAGGGATGCCACGACTACGCGAAAGGCAATGATATCGGTAAGCTGCTCGTACTCGACATTCTTGCGCTGCATCTTGCGCCAGATCGACACCGGTCGTTTTGTGCGGCCGGAAATCCAGGTCTCGATATCGACTTCCGCCAGCTCCCGATAAAGCTCGTCAGAAATACCCTCGACGATGTCATCGCCCTGCTCTTTAAGAAACTCCAGACGGCTTGCGATCGAGTCCGAAACGTGGGGGTACAATTCCCGAAAGGCCATGTCTTCGAGCTCGTCCTTTATCTCCTGAATGCCGATACGTTCGGCCAGCGGAACATAGATATCCATCGTTTCCCGGGCGATGCGCTCTCGTTTCCCAGGCTCGGATATGTAGTGAAGCGTGCGCATGTTGTGCAATCTGTCGGCGAGCTTTACCAGCAACACCCGGATATCCTCCGAGATTGCCAGCAACAACTTGCGGAAATTCTCTGCGTGGCGGGTATCGGGCGACTGCGTTTCGAGACGCGAAAGCTTGGTGACACCATCGACCAAACGGGCAACTTCCGGACCGAATAAATGTTCAATTTCGTCGATCGTCGCGACCGTATCCTCGACCGTATCGTGCAGAAGGCCGGTCACAATGGACGCGGTATCCAGACGGTAGTCGGTCAAGATGCCCGCTACTTCGACCGGGTGCGAAAAATAGGGATCGCCGGATGCCCGCATTTGCGACCCATGCACCTGCATCGAAAAAACGTAAGCTCGATTTAGGGCTTCTTCATCGACCGCAGGGTCGTAACCACGCACGCGCTCAACCAGTTCGTACTGGCGCATCATTTGCGGAATGTCCCGAGGAGCGCCAGGGGGTTTCTCCGGCGCCATAAGAGACAGGATCGCGTTTTCATTGCGCGACCCCCATGGATCAGTCGTCCTTAAAGACGTCCTCTATGGTGACGTCTTTGAAACCTGCGACAAGGGCGGCCATCGGATCATCCGACGCAGCTTCACTATCGGCTGAGGCGTCTGCGGGTGCATCGGCAGTCATTTCCTCGCCGCCTTCATCAAGACCAGCGAGCTCGTTCAGTGCTTCGGTGACCTGCAGAATGTCTTCGTCTTCTTCCTCGGCAAGTTCATCGACATCGATGTTCCGCTGCAGCCCCTCGACAACGGCGTTTTCAAGCTCATCCAGCGGCACGGTCTCGTCCGCAATTTCACGCAGAGCCACAACCGGATTCTTGTCATTGTCGCGATCCAACGTCGGTTCTCCGCCAACGGAGAGTTCACGCGACCGTTGCGCGGCCATCATGACGAGTTTGAAGCGGTTCGGAATTTTAAGAACGCAGTCTTCGACAGTGACGCGGGCCATGTCTGCCTATCTCCAGCTTCGGGAAGTGACAGGTGTATAAGGGGCAAGGCGCTGAAAAGCAAGAAATTTAAGGGGTTTCGGCATTTAGTTCAGTTTATTGGGACGCAGTGCTGTGTATCCCCAATTTGCCGCAGAAACGTATCGAGGGAAACGCCCGATATTGGATGGGTCCAATCTGATGCTATATCCCTGACGGGCAGGAGAACGAAGGCCCGTCCCGTCATTCTGGGATGGGGTAAAATGGGAGACTCCGGCCCTTCCCGGATGATATCCTCATAAATCAGCAGGTCCAGGTCCAGTGTCCGGGCCGAATTCTGGGCCAATCGCACCCTGTCGAATTCGTTTTCGATGTCATGTAAAGTCGCCATTAACTCGGTCGGATCTAGTTCGGTTTCTAATGAAACCGCGCCGTTTACGTAATCCGGTTGATTGGATGCGGGAATAGGCGCGCTTCGGTACAAATTAGAAACGCTCAGCACACGACAACCGGTATTTTGGATCGCCGAAACAGCGGCTTTACAGGTATTAGAAGGCGATCCATGGGCCGGATGGCCGAGATTAGACCCAATGCCGATTAGGATCATTGAACACCAACAATACTTTGATTTCTAAGCAAAATACGATAGAAACACGGTGGAACTTAACACTATCCTATTCGTCCAAAGCATTCGTTTTTTCGCAGGAATTTAAGAAACGGATTTCAAGCAGTGATGCAATTTTATTCTCAGGAACGTATCGCCCTTTTCATCGACGGTCCAAATCTTTACTCAGCGGCCAAGTCGCTCGGTTTCGACATAGATTACAAAAACCTCTTGAATGTTTTCCGGGACAAAGGCCGCCTTGTTCGCGCGTTTTACTACACTGCACTGGCCGAAGATCAGGAATATTCCCCCATCCGGCCACTGATCGACTGGTTGGATTACAACGGTTACACGATGGTAACCAAACCGATGAAGGAACACACCGATACCGCTGGCCGCCGCAAGGTGAAAGGCAACATGGGTATTGAACTCGCGATCGACATGCTGGAAATGGCACAGCATATCGACCACGCCGTTTTGTTTTCCGGTGACGGAGACTTCCGGCGGCTGGTGGAAGCGGTTCAGCGTCAGGGAGTCCGCGTCACCGTCGTCAGCACATTCCGCGCCCATCCGCCAATGGTTTCGGACGAACTTCGCCGCCAGGC
>CAJWUK010000277.1 GCA_913047365.1 uncultured Alphaproteobacteria bacterium
CACGCTTTGTTATTTCACATAAAGGCGGGGGGCGCCTAACCGCCCCCCGATATTTAACGTGTTTTCAAGGAATTTAGTGCGTGATCAGCACTTTGCTCCTTTCATCCCACCCTTGATCCAGTCAACGCCTTTGACGCCCGCGGGCGGCATAACGCATTTGGGCGAAAATTTTACGACATCCTTGACCACCATTTCTTTGCGGTCTTTATCCCAGGAAGTAACGCCCCACATATCATCGGTTATACCCTGATGCCCCTTTCCGAGAGCCATCTCTACGTTGCCAACGAAAGTCGGGAACGTTGCTCCGGTTAGAGCATCAATAACCTGCTCTGTAGTTGGAAACTTACCAGCCGCTTTTGCCGCCTTATCGTATGCGTATTTAGCCGCCAAGAAACCCTGCGCGTATTGATACGACGGCTGAGCAGGAGGCATGCCGTAAGCTTTACGAAATTCCTTCTGGAACCACTGGTTGAGCGGCGACGGATCGTCTACGACATACATACCGTACGGGCCACGCGTTCCAACGATGATACCCTCTGGGAATTTCTTCCCGAGACGATAAGCAACTGTTTCGCCGACAGTGAAGACAAACAGCTTTCTTTTAAACAAGCCACGGGCACCGGCCTGGCCGATGAAGGCCTCAAGATCACCACCCCAAAAGCTTGAGTGAACGAGACCTTCCTTCGAGCGAGAAAGGGCGGAGATTTCACTACCATACTGGCCAGCGAAGATCTTAGGCATTTGGTTCTTTTTGGAACCTTTAACGCCCGGCATCAGAGCCTGCATCGCAAGGCTAAAATCACGCCATGAGTCCTGTCCCCAGGCATAATTCTGGTTGATACCAGTGAAACCTTTGCCCACCTTGTCTTTATGCTTTGCCACAATGTAATGAGCAGCAGAGACATTGTTCGCCGTACCGTGGTTCATAGTCCTGAACACGTATTTCGGATTGGGGTTGATGTCTTCAAAGATACGCGGGGTCCCACAGACGGTCTGGATCGTCAGAACTTTGATTTCTTCGGAGACCTTTGTAGTCGCAGCGCAGGTTCCCGAGGAAATCTGGCCGATGATCGCCTCTACCTTATCTTTCTGAACCTTATTCCTGAGCTCTGTGACCTGTTTCGTGCCACCACCAGCTTCATCATAAATGAGGGCTTCAATCTGACGACCGGCTAGGCCTTTGGTGTTGTACGGAGCCGGTAGTTCTCCATTATTAATTCCTCGGACAATCAACTCCACGCCCTGTTTACCAGGAATCCCAAAAGCAGGGGCACCAGCTCCCGTTAGAAAAGTTGGGACACCAATCTTCACAGTCTGGGCCGACGCGGCACTTGCGCCGAGGACGAAAACACCAGCCAAGGCTGTACTAAGCAGGCGTGTCTTTTTATTAAACGCGATCATAATTTGTATCTCCCTATGGTCGGTTTGACGTTAATGTCGTCTATTAAGGCAAAATAGCCATTATTTGCTCTGGGAGTGTAAAGGAATAAAATCAAAGGTCCAGAGCGGTTTCCCCTTATTTTCCGGGGAATTATTGTTTAGAAACCAAAGTATTCTGCAGTGTCTCCACTGACTCCACCCTATCGAGTTGTTGAACAGTCTCGATGACGAGTTGGGCGTCTTCAGAGCCAAACCCGCCGACCTCGGCACATTGCCGGAACTTTTCCGCGACAGCATCGAAATCCATGGGCGCATTCGTACTACCCTTGGCAAAATCCGCACGTCCCGACAGGGTTTGGCCATCGGCCAGAACGACGTCAATCAGCGTCGTGACATTGGTGTAATCGCCGCCGACAACATCGTAGGGTGTATACGTCACCCGGTTCATCATGTCCTGAATACCGGCCCGTTGCAGGTTCTCGTCCGTGAAATCTGCGAGTCCCGCCCGTCCGCCAACGGCGGTAACGGCCAGCGTGAATTCCATCGAGAACTTCGCCTGCATAGCGGTCTGGGGCCTGTGATGCTGCAAGGTCTGCCAGACACGGTCGTTGGTCCGTACCCGGATTTCATGAATTTCAGCGGGCACAACCGAATTGTCCTGTAACAACTCCAACAGACAACCGGCTCCCGGGTGGGTCAACGCGCCGTTGGGATGGGGTTTAATCCAGACGCCGGGATCGTCAAAAAGCCAGGGTCGGCTCAGCCGTCCCACGATGTCACCGGCATCGAATTCCCCGGCCCCGGCCGCCAGGAAACCGGTGGGGCCGTCGA
This sequence comes from uncultured Alphaproteobacteria bacterium, assembly GCA_913047365.1. Lineage (GTDB taxonomy): Bacteria > Pseudomonadota > Alphaproteobacteria > MPNO01 > UBA830 > CAJWUK01. The sequence continues at coordinate 2,212 of CAJWUK010000277.1, forward strand.
GGGCATCGGATGCGGCCGTTAAACCCCGCGCCGCTAGCTCGGCGGAGGCGATCCCATCCTGGGCGGCAAAGCCAGGATGCAGTATTTCCGACATGGTCCCGAAATTGCGCCGCACGCCGGCTGCCCGGCTTGCAGCAATTCCGATGGCGTTCACGGTCCCGGGCGCGTCGAGATTGAGCAGCCGGGCCGAGGCGGCCACCGCGCCGAAAACGTTCAACGTGCCCGTAGTATGAAATCCGTCGGCATAGTGCCGGGGGCCAATCGCATGGTTAAGCCGCCCGGCAACTTCGATACCGATCAGATAGGAAACAATCGCGTCCATCCCGGAAACACCGGTCCGTTCCGCAATGGCTAGAACTGCGGGAAGTACTGCGCCGCTTGCATGAATGCCGCCCGTCCGCTCGAGCCGAGCCTGAGGAACAGTATCGTCGTAATTGTCGGCGTGGGCCGAGACAGCATTGGCAAAGGCGGCATAACGCGGGGGCGCGCGGAGGGTTGTTCCAAAAATCGAAGAGCCATCACCACCGAATCCCAAACCGACGATGTCGTCCCGGACGATCCCTGCAGCTTCGGATCGGTTTCCCGCCAGTGCCAAGCCCAGCGTGTCTAGAATGTGTGTTTTAGCCCGCCCGAGAACGCCGACAGAGACGTTTTCTGCGGTAGCGGTCCGGACCAGATCGGCGATAGCCGCCGTTACGTCACCCTTGCCGTTACCGGCCATGGAACTCCCCGCTTTTCCCAGCGCCGAACATACTAGTATGCAATCCTTCCATGAAACCGGGAAACGGATAAATTCTTGTGAACTGTTCAGACGTCATCACGGAGTACCTGACCGCCGCCAGTATTCAGCAAATCTTCGGCTATCCCGGCGATCCCAGCGTCGGACCGCTGAAAACCATGCGGTGCGAC
>CAJWUK010000278.1 GCA_913047365.1 uncultured Alphaproteobacteria bacterium
GCCGCTTCGGCCAGCTCTGCAGCAATGCGCCGGATTTGATGCGCGGCGACGCCCGATCTCAAAGAGGCGTTTTCTGCGCTGTAGGTAAGGTCCATGTACCTGTCGGCCATGATCTGGAAGGCGGTTAACGCGGTGCGGCCGTCTTCCAGGGTGAACTCTCCTACAACTGCCGGAGCGACGCCCGCCAGCCGAGCGTCCGCTAACTGTTCTGTATTCTTGTCCCAGCAGATGGGCTCACCATCCGGTCCCCGAACGAAAAGCCCATCATCCGCCGCGCCGGGGTCGCGGATTACCAGCCAGGGGGCGTTGGTGTAACGGACCAGATAGTCTAGATCAATTTTGTCGGCATGTAGCAGTTCGTGGATCAGCGCCATCACGAACGCGCCGTCGCTGCCCGGGCGAACGCCGACCCATTCGTCGGCAATAGCGGAATAACCGGTTTTTACCGGGTTGACAGAAACGAATTTGGCGCCACGTCCCTTCAGGGTCGACAGGCCCATCTTGATGGGATTGGAGTCATGATCCTCGGCTACACCAAACATCATGAAATATTCGCAGTTCTCCCAGTCGGGTTCGCCGAATTCCCAGAACGAGCCGCCAATAGTGTAAAGACCGGCTGCCGCCATATTGACCGAACAGAACCCGCCATGGGCCGCGTGGTTCGGGGTGCCAAACTGGCTTGCCCACCAGCCGGTCAATGCTTGGCTCTGATCGCGTCCGGTGAAGAAGGCGAGTTTCTTCGGATCGTCCGATCGAATTTTGCGCAATCTCTCGGTGACAATCTTAAGCGCTTCTTCCCATTCGATTTCCTTAAACTCGCCTGATCCCCGCTCCCCCGTGCGTTGCAGTGGCTTAGTGAGGCGCGCCGGCGAATAATGCTGCATGATCCCGGCGGAGCCTTTTCCGCACAGGACGCCCTTGTTGACCGGATGATCCTTGTTGCCTTCGATGTAACGGATCTGGCCACCCTTCAGGTGAACCTTGATGCCGCAACGGCAGGCACACATGTAGCATGTGGTCGTCTTGATCTCGTCGCCGGTATCGGGCGACAGGTCGATGCGTTCTTCCGGGGTCAGGAAATCGCCAGGCATGGAGTCGTACAGATCCAATCGGTGGTCGCCCGTTCAGGGCGGTGCAGAAAGGATTAGGGCAGAACGATTTTTCGGTCAAACCCCGTCCCGCGAAATACGAATACGGTCACGCGGCATACACATGGCATACGATTCCTGTTAGCGTCCAACGCGGAAAATAAAACAAACAAGAGGGGCGAGCGCATAATGCGTCCCGATGTCACCTGCGTCTTCGACGAAAATACCAATTCCGCGTCCTACGTGATCAGCGACCCGAATAGCCGTCATGCTGCAATTATCGATCCCGTTCTTGATTTCGATCCGGTATCGGGTCGCACGTCGACCGAAACTGCGGAGCGTTTGGTCGAGTTCGTGTGCGAGAACGATTTGACAGTCGGTTGGATTCTGGAAACACATGTACATGCCGATCATCTCACCGCGTCGGCCTGGTTGAAGGACCGATTAAGCGGGCGGACCGGAGTGGGCCGGGGCATCACCGAAGTTCAGAAAACGTTTGGCGCGCTATTCAACGCGGTTGACGATGTTCCGTCTGATGGCTCGCAATTCGATAAGCTGTTCGATGATGGCGCCACATTCGCCATCGGTGGCATCGAGGGACGGGTAATTGCCACGCCCGGGCACACACCCGCCTGCGTCACCTATGTTATCGGCGATACGTGTTTTGTGGGCGATACCATGTTAATGCCGGATTCCGGAACCGCGCGATGTGATTTTCCCGGAGGTGACGCCATGGAACTTTTCAAATCGCTTCAGCGAATTCTGGAGCTGCCGGGCGAAATGCGCCTGTTCGTCTGTCACGATTACGGCGCCGATGGCACCCGCGATTTCGCCTGGGAAACGACGGTTCAGGAACAGAGAGACACGAATACTCATGTTGGCGGCGGCACACTTGAACACGACTACGTGCAGATGCGCCAAGACCGCGACGCTACCCTGTCGCTGCCGCGCCTTATCCTACCCGCCGTCCAGGTCAACATGCGCGCGGGCAATCCGCCGACGGCGGAAGATAACGGTACGTCCTATCTGAAAGTGCCGTTGAACGTGTTCTAGCGCTTGGGGTTATGCTTGCATGATCGTCGATTTTCGCGGATACCCCCACAAGCCGTGAAGAGAAGACTAGCTGCTCGAATACATCGGTGACGAAATCGATCATGACTGTTTGGAAACCCTGATCGGCGCCCGTCAGTTTCAGATCGGCACGTAGGGTACCGCGCTGAAAAACATTTAAACCCGCCTCGTCTGGCAGAGTTGGACAGGTTAGAATATCCCCATGGTTCAACTTTCTGTACTCGATCTCGCCAATATTGGCGAGGGTTTAACGCCCGCCGACGCGCTGGCCAACGCACTCGATCTGGCCCGGCACGCTGAATCGGCGGGCTATACGCGCTATTGGCTCGCCGAACATCACAATCTTGCCGGCATCGCCAGCGCAGCGACGGCCGTGTGCATTTGCCATGTCGCTGGCGGCACCAGCAGGATCCGCGTCGGCGCGGGCGGTGTCATGCTTCCCAACCATTCGCCCATGGTGATCGCGGAGCAGTTCGGTACCCTCGCGACGCTTTTTCCGGGCCGTATTGATCTCGGCCTTGGTCGGGCACCGGGTACGGATCAGCAAACACTTCGGGCGTTGAGGCGGGGGCCCGAATCGTCCGAACGGTTCCCCCAGGATGTGGTAGAGCTCCGGGCGCTTCTCGGCCCGCCGCAAGAAGGGCAGTTTCTGCACGCGATTCCCGGGGAGGACACCAATGTCCCGTTATGGATTCTCGGGTCCAGCCTGTTCGGCGCCCAGCTTGCCGCCATGCTGGGCCTGCCCTACGCCTTCGCATCGCACTTCGCGCCCCAGGCACTGATGCAAGCGATCGAGATTTATCGGGAAAGGTTCGAGCCGTCGGAGCAGTTGGCTGAACCTTATGTGATGGTCGGTTGCAACATCATCGTTGCAGACACGGAGGAAGAGGCAAAACGGCTGTTCACCTCGCCACAGCA
>CAJWUK010000279.1 GCA_913047365.1 uncultured Alphaproteobacteria bacterium
ATGGATTGCGAACTGGACGAATTGCTTAAGGTTCGGAAATCCCTGAACGACGGCCAGGAAGACGTGAAGATATCGGTCAACGATTTCGTCATCCGTGCATGTGCCATGGCGTTGATGGACACCCCCGCCGCCAATGTCGCCTACGAGAGCGACGACGAGATGCGCCAGTTTCATACGGCGGATATTTCCGTGGCTGTGGCGGTACCCGGCGGGTTGATCACACCAATCGTCAAATCAGCGGAGCAAAAGGGTTTCCGCCAGATTTCTGGGGAGATGAAGGATCTGGCCACCCGTGCCCGCGACGGTAAACTGATGCCCGAGGAATACCAGGGCGGGTCATTTTCGGTATCCAATCTCGGTATGTTCGGCGTGAAGCAGTTCGACGCCGTTATAAATCCGCCGCAGGCCTGCATCCTTGCAGTGGGCGCCGGTGAACAGCGCCCGGTGGTTAAAAACAGCGAAATCGTACCCGCTACCGTGATGAGCGCCACGCTTTCGGTAGATCACCGAGTGGTAGATGGTGCGATCGGGGCGGAGCTATTGGCCGCGATCAAGCGCTATGTCGAAAATCCGGCTCTCATGCTGCTCTAGGGTTTCTCTAATTATGTGGCTATTTCCCGTATGAATGCGACCAGGATTACAGGAAGCGAACCGAACTCGCAGGGTGTACGCACGAAAGGAGCTTTCGTTGGCGAATAGCAGTTACGACATCATTGTGGTTGGAGGCGGACCGGGTGGCTATGTCGCGGCGATCAGGGCGGCACAACTTGGCATGACAGCAGCCGTTGTCGAACGGGAACATCTCGGCGGCATATGCCTGAACTGGGGATGCATCCCGACAAAGGCGCTGCTTCGAACGTCAGAGATTAAGCATTTAATCGATAATGCTGAAGCATTCGGACTTTCCGTTGGCGATGTGTCGTTTGATGTGAAAAAGATCGTGGAACGGTCCCGCGCGGTTGCAAAACAGCTCAATCAGGGGGTTGGCCACCTTCTGAAAAAGAACAATGTCGATGTGGTCATGGGCACTGGTGAGCTTGTTGGCGGTGGCAAGCTAGCTGTCACAGACGATGACGGTAAAACCTCGGAAATGAAGGCGAAGCAAATAATTCTTGCGACCGGCGCGCGCGCAAGGTCCCTCCCGGGGCTGGAACCGGATGGGAAGCTGATCTGGACCTACAAGGAGGCCATGGTGCCCGACGCTATGCCCAAATCGTTGCTGGTAATCGGGTCCGGCGCCATCGGCATTGAGTTCGCTAGTTTCTATTCTGACCTAGGTGCGGGCGTCACCGTTGTTGAAATGATGGACCGCGTATTACCGGTCGAAGACGAAGAAATCTCCGGAATTGCGCAGATGGCCTTTGAAAAACAAGGAATGACTATTCACACAGGGGCGAAAGTCACCGAATTGAATACAGGTAAAGATAACGTGACGGCCAAGATTGAGGGTGCCGACGGCAAGGCGTCAAATATTACCGTCGACCGGGTTATCCTGGCGGTCGGTATTACTGGCAACGTGGAAGACATCGGTCTCGAAAATACCAAGGTTGAAGTCGATCGTGGCCACGTCGTCATTAACGAATGGATGGAAACCGGTGAACCCGGCATATACGCCATCGGTGATCTGGCCGGACCGCCGTGGCTGGCACACAAGGCAAGCCACGAAGGTATCATCTGCGTCGAGAAGATCGCTGGAGAGAAAACCCACTCGCTGGATACGTCTCGCATTCCGGGCTGCACCTATTGCCGCCCGCAGGTTGCGAGTGTCGGCATGACGGAAGCCGCAGCAAAGGAAGCAGGTCACGACGTAAAGGTCGGGCGTTTTCCTTTTCTAGGTAACGGAAAGGCCATCGCGCTTGGCGACAGCGAAGGCATGATCAAGACCGTATTCGACGCAAAGACCGGCGAACTCTTGGGCGCACACATGATCGGGGCTGAAGTCACCGAGCTGATTCAGGGCTATACGGTCGGAAAAACGTTGGAAACGACCGAAGCGGAATTGATGGCGACCGTTTTCCCGCATCCGACCTTGTCCGAAGTGATGCATGAGTCGGTGCTTGACGCTTATAGCCGCGCTGTCCATTTCTGATCGAGATGACCGAAATCGCCAAAACAGAGCGCGTTCGCCACCCAGAAAAGGCTCATCGGCCGGATAATCCGATTCAGCGGAAACCGCCCTGGATTCGGGTGAAGGCGCCAACATCACTCGTGTACCGGGAAACACGCGATCTGATGCGGAGGCTAAACCTGAACACGGTATGCGAGGAAGCTGCCTGCCCGAATATTGGGGAATGCTGGGCCCAAAAACACGCGACCATGATGGTCATGGGCGATATCTGTACCCGAGCCTGTGCGTTTTGCAACATCGCCACCGGAGTGCCCAACCGGCTCGACCCGCTGGAGCCTGAACATGTTGCCGTCGCCGTTGCGGAACTAGGCCTTGCCCATGTGGTGATCACGTCTGTCGATCGTGACGATTTGGATGATGGCGGTGCAGGTCACTTTGCAAAGGTAATAGCGAAAATTCGTGAAACATCGCCGGATACGACCATCGAAATTTTGACCCCGGATTTTCAGAACAAGGAGGGTGCAGTCGAAGTCGTCGCTTCTGCGAAACCGGATGTCTTCAATCACAATTTGGAAACCGTGCCGCGGTTGTATACCAGAGTACGTCCCGGTGCCCGGTATTTTCATTCTCTGCGGTTGCTGGACGAAGTGAAACGGATTGATCCGTCTATTTTCACGAAGTCAGGCCTAATGGTCGGGTTGGGCGAGAGCAAGCACGAGGTCCTTCAGGTAATGGACGATCTTCGCGCCGCGGACGTCGATTTTCTAACCATCGGTCAGTATCTTCAGCCGACGGTCAAACATCACGCCATCCATCGCTTCGTGACGCCGGATGAATTCGAAAGCTATAAAATGGGCGCCTATGGGAAAGGATTTTTGATGGTGTCGTCTTCACCGCTGACGCGTTCATCCTACCATGCCGACAGCGACTTTGCCGAAATGCGGGCCGCGCGCGAGGCCA
>CAJWUK010000280.1 GCA_913047365.1 uncultured Alphaproteobacteria bacterium
GTTCGCCGATAGTAGGCTTCCTCTTCTGCCCGGTAATTTTCGAACAGCCGCCCGACCCTTTCATCTCCCCGCAGGATCGGGGCAATGACATCGGGGTGGAGCACGGCGTCCAGTTCACCTTCCGCCAGCATTTCTCCGATATCCGACCCGTCCGGCGCCCGGGTAATACGAATGCCCGGCGGTGCATCGAAGGGGATTTCTTCTTCCAGCTCGGTTACCCAGTCGATGCTTGTCAGATCCACGCCGTACTCACTTGCGAGTAAACCCCGCAAATACAGTATGGCTGTTGCCTGATAGGTTTTCAGGCCGATTTTCTTGCCATTCAGGTCTTTTGGTTCGGCTATGCCTTTCGACGTATTGATAAAAATGAAGCCATGTCTGAAGCGCCGATGAAGAAAAACAGGGATCGCCGTAAACCCCTGTCCGCGATCCTTGGCCATAAGGTAAGAAGAGCCGGAAAGCTCGCACACATCGAACTCTTCGTTCCGGATCATCCGCCAGTGGCGGGACGAAGAGTCCATATCTGTCAATACGTTAAGTTCGATTCCGTCGGGCTCTATCGAGCCGTCCTTCAAGGACCGGATGATTTCGTACCCGCCACACGCGAGTGTTAACTTCAATTTAGCACCCATATTTGCCTGTTTTCTCCCTGTTACAGCTTCGTTTGAGCCATTCTGTATTCAGAAAGCTTTAACTGTTTAAATTCTATCCTATCGAGTTCTAGATGACGAATACTCAGGGGTCGGACCCGTTTTGCGGACCAGGCACACCTCGAAGGTTTGGATTGCGGTCCCCCTGCATTCCGGCCAGCCAATATCCGGTCGCGGTATCCAAATAGGAGGCGATCCTGACTTTACCGAATGTAGGGGTAACTCAATCAATCGTACTTCTGATTGTTGCAGGGCGCAAAGCTCTCCGCCGTATTCCTGCGCTGGGTAGCAAAATATCAAGTATTCCTGTTGCGGCGGTGATTTCAAACGCGATGAAGGGCGACCGGGAGAAATATCTGATGGCCGGCATGGATGACTATGTGCCCAAACCCATCGATATCGGTGGGCCCTCGAACGCCGTGAAGAAAGTAACGAGAATTCAGAGAGTGCCAGTTTCTAATGCGCCCAGACCTGAATTCGCTGAAAAAGACAAACCACCCACGGAGTTGGTGGAGATATTTTGGAGTAATTTGATGGCTTTCTCGACGACGATGTCTGAACTCAGGCACTAGTCGTTTGCGCGGACTTCTTCGTCCGGCCGGTCTTCAGCCTGCAGACGCCGTAATTCCGGATCCATGTATTTTGGACGATCTGGCTGCGGATTGCCCAGCATTACTTGAAAGAAACAGGTTTCGTCGGTTTCGTTGATGATGCCGTGCACCTGGCCCGCCGGATTATAGATCATGTCCCAGGGTTCGAGCTGACGTTTCACGGTTTCGCCCGCATATTCCCAGATGATCGTCGGACGGCCCTGCAGGACGAAGAATACTTCTTCTTCGTCATGGTGATGCATCGGCTGTTTGTGACCGGCAGGCTGTTCGAGAACCGTCAGCGTGAAGCTGTCGCCCATCAGCGCCTTGGGGTCGGTATGATCTACATTACCGCTGGTTCCGAGATACCGGCGCTGGGTCCGGGCATACGTCGGGTCGACTTGCACCTCCAAGCCCCAGACCCGCGAATTGGCCTGCCGGGTGGCAAAAGTCTTGCAATGTTTACTCAGCGACGCTTCAAGGTCCTCGCGGGTTTGATTTTTGCCAATTTTTGTCGCCATGATTTTTACTCCGCCGCTTCGGCTGCTGGGTATTTCTGCTCAAGATGTGAAAGAATCTCTTCCAGGACCATAACATCCGCGTATTTGTGGTGCAGATCGAACAAATTCACCTTGTGGGAAAGTTCGGACCGGTCGAACACGCATTCTTCGGCAATGGTCATGTGGTAGCCATATGAATAACCATCGACGACGGATGCGCGAACGCAGCCGGATGTGCTTTCCCCGCAGACAATCAGACTGCTGACACCCAGCTGGGTAAGGTGTGCAGCAAGAGGCGTCGAATGGAAAGCGCTGGCGCGTTCTTTCCGGATCACAATATCGCCGGGTTCGGGCTCGAACGCCGGGTGGATGTCCATCATGTTGTCGCCGACGTCGTAGCCAGTTTGCCGGTTGGTGGAACGCACACGACCTTTACGGACTGATCCCGTCAGATAGACAATTGGAAGTCCTGCGGCACGGCACCTGGCGAAAAGCCGTTTAGTCGGTTCCACCGCGTCCCAGGCAAATTTCCCGCAGGAATTTGGAAATTCATCACAAAGTTCGTGCGGATATTTTGTCGGGTCGCCGCGATAGACAAAGTTGTACAAATCGATGGCGAGAAGCGCGGGGCGGTCCCCGACATAAACATCCCGTCGGTAGGGTTCATAAACCTTGAGAATTTCGGGTGAAACGACGTCTTCCCAGCAGTGGTCTTCAAAGTCGCGGGCCATATGCGTGCCTCCGTAAGGCGAACGTGGATGCAGATAAGTTTAGCGGTATTGCGGCTTCGACGCGACTCGATGAAGAAGGGACGGCATGCTATGAACGAATTTCGTTTTCGACATATTTGCAGGCCGGAAAATGGACAATTTTACCAACACAATGAGAGAAGTCGTTGTCGCCAACCGCATACTTGCGCGCGAAAACGTGGTCGATGCCTATGGGCATGTCAGTATTCGCCATCCCGACAACCCGGAACGCTACTTGATGAGCAGGTCGCGTAGCCCTGAGTTGGTGACGCTGGGGGATATTATCGAGTTCACTTTGGACGGCGAACCTGTAAATGATGACCGCACTCCCTATGCGGAACGGCACATTCACGGGGCAATCTATGAAGCGCGACCGGAAGTAAATTCGGTTGTCCATAACCACTCCCACGCCGTCATTCCTTACGGGGTGACACCAGTGCCGTTGAAGCCGGTAGCACATGTCGGTGCGTCCATCGGCAAGGAAATTCCAGTGTGGGACATCCGTCACAATTTCGGCGATA
>CAJWUK010000281.1 GCA_913047365.1 uncultured Alphaproteobacteria bacterium
CAGCAAATGGAACCGATGGACGAAAAGTTTGACCCGCAATTCCATGAAGCGATGTTCGAGGTGCCGACCAGAGATGCCGCCGCCGGTACCGTCGTTCAGGTAGTGGAAACCGGCTATGTCATCCATGACCGCCTGCTGCGCCCGGCCAAGGTCGGCATCGCCAAAGCGGGCGCCGGACCCGCGGACCCTGACGACAAGACCGACACGACGGCCTGATGCCCCAGACATACCCGACTGTGGGCTGGCCAGTTGTGATCGACGGCTGCTGCGATGAGCTTCCTGGGGTAGGCAAAAGAAGAACCGGGTACCGGCGTCAGGCGCGGAAATGTTTTTGACACATCGGCCGTTCGGGGGATCTATGAAAAACGGTTTCAAAGCCAGGAGCTCTTCGTACCATGTGGCGGCGGGCGTGGTTGCTGGCGGGAACGGTCGTGGATGGGAAAGCCTAGCCGGTCCCGGGACAAAAGTGTTCGAAATCCCGAAATAACATGCGATTTCGGGGCGTTAACCTATTGTAAGACCCCCTTTGCATACCTATATATCCGGCAATCAGATCTTTTTGAGTATGTACAAACCTTGGGGGATTTCCCCGGATGCCGATAGGGTCCCGGGAATCTGCCGAAAAGCGAGGTAAAATCCATGGGCAAAGCAATTGGTATCGATCTCGGCACCACGAATTCGTGCGTGGCCGTGATGGAGGGCTCCGACGCCCGGGTCATCGAAAATTCAGAAGGCGCGCGCACCACGCCCTCGATGGTGGCCTTCGGCGAGGGCGATGAACGCCTTGTCGGCCAGGCAGCGAAACGGCAGGCGGTCACCAACCCTGAAAACACCCTATTCGCGATCAAACGCCTGATCGGCCGGTCATTCGACGACCCAACGACGAAAAAGGACGAAGATCTCGTACCTTACCAGATCGTCAAGGCCGATAACGGCGACGCCTGGGTCGAAGCCGACGGCGAAAAATATTCGCCCAGCCAAATTTCGGCGTTCATACTGCAGAAAATGAAGGAAACCGCCGAGGCGCATCTTGGCGAGGAGGTCACTGAAGCTGTGATCACCGTGCCGGCCTACTTCAACGATTCCCAGCGTCAGGCCACTAAGGACGCGGGCAAGATCGCGGGCCTTGAAGTTCTGCGCATCATCAACGAGCCAACGGCCGCAGCCCTTGCCTACGGGCTGGAGAAAAACGATACCGGCACCATCGCGGTTTACGACCTGGGAGGCGGCACGTTCGACGTCTCGATCCTGGAAATCGGCGACGGCGTGTTCGAAGTGAAGTCGACCAACGGCGACACGTTCCTGGGCGGTGAGGACTTCGACGCCCGGATCATCGAATACCTGGCAGACGAGTTCAAAAAGGAGAGCACGATCGACCTGCGCGAAGACAAGCTTGCCCTGCAGCGGCTGAAGGAAGCCGCTGAAAAGGCAAAGATAGAATTGTCGTCGTCATCGCAGACCGAGGTCAACTTGCCGTTCATCACGGCGGACCAGGCTGGCCCCAAACACCTGAACATCAAGCTTACCCGGGCAAAGCTGGAAGCGCTGGTCGACCACCTAGTAGAACGCACCATCGGCCCGTGCAAGGCGGCGCTGAAAGATGCCGGCCTATCGGCGGGCGAAATCGACGAGGTCATCCTGGTCGGCGGTATGACCCGCATGCCCAAGGTGATCGAAACGGTAAAAACCTTCTTCGGACGCGAACCGCATCGCGGCGTGAACCCGGACGAGGTCGTTGCTATTGGGGCCGCCATCCAAGCCGGTGTGCTGAAAGGGGACGTAAAGGACGTCCTGCTGCTAGACGTGACGCCGCTTTCGCTGGGCATCGAAACCCTGGGCGGCGTGTTCACCCGGCTGATCGACCGCAATACGACGATCCCGACCAAGAAAAGCCAAGTGTTTTCCACCGCCGAAGACAGTCAGAACGCGGTCACCATCCGCGTGTTCCAAGGCGAACGCGAAATGGCGGCGGACAACAAATTGCTGGGTCAGTTCGACCTGGTCGGCATCCCCCCGGCGCCGCGCGGCGTACCGCAGATTGAGGTCACGTTCGACATTGATGCCAACGGCATCGTCAATGTCAGCGCCAAGGACAAGGCGACCAACAAGGAACAGACCATTCGCATCCAGGCATCCGGCGGGCTGACGGACGAGGATATTGAACAGATGGTTCAGGATGCCGAAGCCAATTCGGAAGCCGACAAGAAACGCCGTGAATCGGTCGAGGCGCGTAACAATGCCGACGGTCTGATTTACACGACCGAAAAGACTATGAGCGAGCACGGCGAATCCCTTTCGGACGAAGACAGGTCGGAAATCGAAAGTGCCATCGCGGATTTGAAAGCAGCGCTTGAACCAGAAGATGCCGACCCAGCCGACATCAGCGCCAAAACCGAATCGCTAGCCCAGTCTGCGCAGAAACTTGGCGAGGCGCTCTATAAAGCCCAGCAGGAAGAGGCCGCCGAGACTAGCGCCGATATGGGCGACATGGGTAACCCGGACACCGGCGGCGGCGCCGAGGCCGACGATGATGGCGCCACCGTGGTCGATGCTGACTTCGAGGAAGTCGAAGACGACCCGCCCAAGGACAAGTCTGCTTAACAAGCGAGGCGTAATGTATGTCCGGCGATGCGTATTCGGGAAGTCACACGCCCGGTGCGCACGCTGAAAAGGGACGTTAAGCCATGGCGAAACCAGATTATTACGAAACCCTCGGGGTCGATCGCGGAGCCGACGAAAAGGGGCTGAAAAGCGCCTATCGAAAGCTTGCGATGAAATATCATCCGGACCGCAACCCGGACGATTCCGGCGCCGAAGCCAAATTCAAGGAAGTCAACGAAGCCTATGACGTCCTGAAGGATGCCGACAAGCGCGCAGCATACGACCAGTTCGGCCATGCCGCCTTCGAAGGGGGCGGACCAGGGGCAGGTTCCAGTGGCGGCGGGTTCGATTTCGGCGGCGGGTTCGCCGATATCTTCGACGAGATGTT
>CAJWUK010000282.1 GCA_913047365.1 uncultured Alphaproteobacteria bacterium
CCCTTAGGGATCGACGATGCGGAAAATATCGATATTTCCGACTTCGTTTCGGGGGAAAAAACTCTTTGGGGTGACTCACTGTGAAGACGGTCGTCGCTCTTATTATTCGGGATATCAGGATCGCACTTCGGCAGTTAAGCGACACCATGTCGGTAATCGCCTTTTTCATCATTGCCGCATCGTTGTTTCCGTTCGGCGTGGGGCCCGATCCAAACCTTCTGGCACGCATGGCCCCCGGCATCCTTTGGGTTACCGCCCTGTTGGCGGCGATGCTGTCTTTCGATCGGCTGTTCCAGACGGATTATGAAGACGGCACGCTCGAACTGCTCGTTATTGCGCCTCACCCGCTTTGGCTGACAGCACTGGCAAAGATAATCGCCCACTGGCTGACGACGGGAATACCTCTCTTGGTGGCCTCTCCGGTGATTGGTATCATGCTAAATCTTGAGCCTACCGGGTATGGTGTTTTGATAGTGGCCATGGCTCTGGGGACTGCAATAATCAGTCTAATTGGTGCGCTTGGCGCCGCGTTAACTTTGGGGTCACGCCGCAGCGGCGTGTTGTTATCGCTTCTGGTTATTCCCCTTGTCGTGCCGGTGCTGATCTTCGGAGCGGGTGCAGTTGATGCCGCAATCGGCGGTTTTTCGGCGGCACAGCCACTGTTGGTGCTGGGCGGTCTTTTTCTTGCGTGTCTGGTGCTGTGTCCCTGGGGAAGTTCCATCGCGCTTAGGCTGTCGATGGAATAGCGGCAAAGCCTAGAAAATATGGATGGACGCGAAGCGATACCAGAAGGGCTGGCGCCTGTTTCAGGGGTGAATCCGACGGGAATGTGGCAATTGACCGGCTGCGTGCTGACCTATGCAAACAGCAAGTTTCAGCGTTCGTGGGAGAGCAGTGTGTCCGGTTATATGATCTACGCGCCGAACGGTCACATTTGCAAATCCCTGGACAATCCCGGTCGCGACGGCCCCATGGAATGCATTTGCTATTGCAGCCGGTCCGATGTGGTTGAAGACTGCGTAGTACTCGATATTACCGTCAGCGATGATGTAAGCCTTGTCGGCTCCGCGCTTTTGCGGAATGTCGACCTGGTAAAGGATCCTCTGGTCCGGAACCGAACACCGGCACCGGAGGACGACCCCGGTTCGGTGCCGTCAAATATATCTACCCGGACGATGCCCATTGCGCTCTCTATCAATCAACACCCTGTAGGTACGACGGAAATGTCTTCATAACGGTCACTTAAGCAGGTATTGCTACCGTCATGTTAACCATACTTTCGCGATAACGTTTCACATGCCCGCCGTTAGAGATTTCTAGACCAGATGCTGCACCGTTTCGCCAACCCTACCCGTTTTCTAAGGCTCGCGAATGCCGTTCTGCCCTGGTTGACGGGAATAACCGTCCTGCTCATTGCCACCGGGATTTACTTCGCCTTCGCCGCCTCACCGCCCGATTATCAGCAGGGCCAAACCGTCCGCATCATGTATGTCCATGTGCCCTCCGCTTGGATGGCAATGTTCGCATATGCCTTTATCGCCGTTGCCAGCGCTGTCGGTCTGATCTGGAAACACCCGGTTGCGCATGTTTGCGCGCTGGCCGCCGCCCCTGTAGGGGCATGTTTCACGTTGATCTGCCTGACCACCGGTTCCCTTTGGGGTAAGCCAATGTGGGGTACCTGGTGGGTGTGGGACGCGCGGCTGACGTCAGTGTTGATCCTGTTTTTTCTGTATCTGGCTTTTATAGCCCTAGCGAACGCGTTCGACGATGCCAGCCGCGGCGAAAAGGCGTCTGCCGTCCTTGCGCTGGTTGGATCGGTCATTCTGCCGGTGATTAAGTTTTCGGTGGACTGGTGGAACACCCTGCATCAGCCAGCAAGCGTGACCAAAGTCGGCATGCCGTCGATCGATGCATCGATGTTGACGCCTTTGATGCTGATGGCCTTAGGTTTTACAACGCTCTTTTTTGTATTGGTGATCATTCGCACCCGGTCGGAACTGGCCGCTCGACGTGTCAATGCGTTACGCTCTGCGCGCATTCACGCGGAAACCGGCGAACTCGAAACTAGCCCCGCCACTGGCGGTAAACAGAGCTGAAGAGCGCCATAGATGCGTTTACGAGAGATGAAACGGGAAACCTGATACTTGGTCGAATTCTTCAACATGGGTGGATATGCCGGATTTATCTGGCCATCCTGGGCCATCGCCCTCGGCGTCCTGGGCGTGCTGGTTATGCAGAGCTTGAAATCCATGCGCTCCAACGAACGGCTGCTGGCAGACATGGAGGTAAAGTCTCCACGTCGCCGCAGGCGTGCCGCGCACAAGGACGAGAAGGGAGAAGAATGACCCGCAAGCGGCGCCGGCTTATGGTGGTTCTGCTCGGCGGACTGGTTCTGGCGACCGCTGCGGTACTGGTTCTGACCGCCTTTGAAGACAATATCGTTTTCTTCCACACACCCACGGATATCGCCACAAAGCCGGACCTTCCGAAAGAACGGCGACTGCGCGTCGGTGGGTTGGTGAAACAGGGTAGCTGGAAGAAAGCCGCCGACGGGCTGACCCACAGGTTTTTCGTGACTGATCTGACCCACGAAATACGCGTCTCTTATAAGGGCATCGTTCCAGACCTGTTTCGGGAGGGCCAGGGCGTGGTTGTCGAAGGCCTATTACAGCCGGACCGCAGTTTTCGCGCTGATGAGGTTCTGGCCAAGCATGATGAAAATTACATGCCTAAAGAGGTCGCCGAGGCGCTAAAAAAGTCCGGCCAGTGGAAAGGCGACGCCCCCGCGGCTGCCAAATGATCGCTGAGATCGGAATTACGCGGTCGTTCTGACGCTGATCCTTTCATTGTTCAGGGCATTATGCCCCTGATCGGCGCCCACCGAAACGATATGGCGTGGATTAAGTGTGGGCCTCCCGGCGGCGTGCAGTCACTTTTTTCGTCGCCATCGCCTCTGTCACACTGAGATATGTCTTGGGGCTGGCGGACC
>CAJWUK010000283.1 GCA_913047365.1 uncultured Alphaproteobacteria bacterium
ACACGCCGGAACCGCGTCAGGCCTGGCTACTCAAAACACGGGAACGCCGGAGATGACGGTCGCGGGCGCGGCTATCTCGAATCTGATGAAAACCGGCGAGCACGGAATCCTAGAGACCGCGTAACCTACGCTCTGGCCGCTTCCACGAGCCGGTAAATGCGTTCGGGAGTCGCTGGAATTTCCGTGATCTCAATCCCCAGCGGGCTCAGTGCATCGGAAATCGCATTGGCAATGCAGGCCGGCGCGCCGATGGTGCCGCCTTCGCCCAATCCGCGGAACCCGCCGATTGTATCGGGCAGATCGGCATCAACGTGGATCACATCCATTGACGGCACTTCCATAGCCGACGGCACGGTGTAATCGGCCAGACTGGCGGTCAGCACCTGCCCCGCCTCGTCATGGATGACCTCTTCCATCAGCGCAACACCGATCCCCTGTGCCACGCCACCGTGGGACTGACCGTCAGCGATCAGGGGATTGATGATCCTACCGCAATCCTCGGCGACGATATATTTCAGTACCCGCGTGCCATAGGTCTCCGGGTCGATTTCCACGAGGCACATATGCGTCGCCGCCGTGGTCGTGCCGAAAAACGGGTCATAAACCTTGGTCGCTTCAAGATTGTCGATCTCATCGCGCATTTCCTTTGGCACGCGGCCCATATCGGAATACAACGCCCGCGCCAGATCACGGATGGTCATGGACTTGTCCGTGCCCTTGACCCAGACATTGCCGTTTCCAGTTTCGATATCCTCTTCCGCCGCTTCCAGAAGATGCCCTGCAACCCGAACGATCTTTTCGCGGACAGCCCGCGCTGCAAGCGTACCGGCACCGCCGCCGAACACGGCGCCCCGGCTGGCATAGGTGCCCGATCCGTGAGAAACCGCCGAGGTATCACCCAGCAGCACATCTACATCATCGACCTGAACGCCAAGTTCCTCCGCAACGACCTGAGCAAGCGTCGTTTCCATCCCCTGCCCCTGGCTAGCCAGGCCGAAACTGGCGGTTACCGCGCCGGTGGAATCGATGGCGACATTGCAGGTCTCAGTGCCGGTGTTGATTGGCATGCCCGGCGCGACGGCAATGCGGGACCCCACACCGGTCAGCTCGGCATAGGACGAGACCCCTATCCCCAGCCAGCGACCTTCTTCCCGTGCCGCCGCCTGTTGCTTCTTCAGCTCTTCGTAGCCGATCTCCTTCTCGGCGTCTGCGAGGCAGGCCTGGAAGGCCGACTTATCCCATACCAGTCCAGACGCCGCCTTGTAGGGAAATTCGTCATCTTTCAGCAGATTGCGGCGCCGGATATCGACAGGATCCATACCGATCTTGCGCGCCGCCATATCAAGCAACCGGTCCATCACAAAAGCGGAAATCGGACGCCCAACACCGCGATATGCCCCAGTCAACGTCTTGTTTGTCGCAACCGACCGCACCCGAGCGGCGTAGTTTTCTATACGATAAGGTCCGGGAAGAAAGCTGACCACCTGGACCGGTTCGATCGTCGCGGTCCAGGGATAGATCGAATAAGCGCCGACATCGCCGATCACGTCCGCCCGCAGCGCGAGGATTTCTCCATCGCCCGCAACCGCAATCTCCGCGTCCACGATCTCGTCGAAGGCATGACCGGTGGTCATAAGATCTTCCGTCCGGTCGCTGACCCATTTCACGGGCCGGCCAAGATCGCGGGAAACGGCACAGGCAACGATTTCCTCGGAATACAGAGATGTCTTGCCACCGAACCCGCCGCCGACATCGGGGGCGATCACCCGGATACGAGGACCTGGCAGATCGAAAATTTCCGACAGCTTATCGCGCAGAATGCCCGGTATCTGTGTGGTGCAGTGAAGGGTCAACGCCCTTGCACCCCGATCGTATTCGGCCACCGATGCCCGCGCTTCAATCGTCACCGGTGTGGTGCGGGTGAAATGAAACCTTGTGCCCGCCGTTGCGGCCGCACGCGCGAAACCGTCGTCCACTTCTCCCCTGGCGAATTCGCGTTCGGCCAGCACATTTGAGGCCAGGTCTTCGTGCAGTTTGGGTGCGTCCGACTGGGCGGAAGTTTCGGGATCTACCAATACCGCCAACGGCTCATAGCCTACATCGATTGCCGACAGTGCGTCTTCGGCCGCGTACCGGCTTTCGGCGACAATAGCCACGACCGCTTCACCGACATAGCGCACCTTGTCGACGGCTACTGGAGGAATGAATGTCGCCTGATAATTTTTCATCCGCGACGTCGCCTGATAGGGGTTGGCAAGAAGTGCAATATCTTCGCCGGTGTAGACGGCAATCACGCCCGGCAGCGTTCGGGCGGCTTCTGCATCGAGGTAGGTGATCCGCGCGTGCGCGTGATCGCTGCGCCGGAAAGCGATATGCACCATGCCATGCCGTTTTATATCGGCGACATAATTGCCATCCCCGGTCAGCAGACGCGGATCTTCGCGACGGGTGACGCGCGCACCGACGTATTGCGGGCGGGTCAGGGACGGATCGTCGAATGCGTTCAAGATACGTCGTTCCGTTTTCCAGCGGCGCTGCGCACTGCATCGACGATATGCTGATAACCGGTGCAACGGCAGATATTACCCGACAATCCGTCGCGGATTTCCTCATCCGTTTCAAGCGAATACTTCCGCAACATGTCCGTTGCCGTCATCAACATGCCGGGCGTGCAGAACCCGCACTGGAGGGCGTGATGATCGCGGAACGCCTGTTGAAGCGGGTTGAGGTTTTCGGCGTCGCCCAGACTTTCGACGGTCTCGATTTCGGCACCATCCACCTGCACCGCAAAGGTCAGGCACGACCGCACGCTGTCGCCGTTCATCAGGATAGTGCAAGCCCCGCAAATGCCATGTTCGCAGCCAACATGGGTCCCGGTGAGATCCAAATTCTCTCTTATAAAATCCGCCAACAGCAGACGTGGTTCCACATCCGCCGTATGTTTGACGCCGTTCACGGTAACGGTAATAGAAATCGTCTCCGTCATG
>CAJWUK010000284.1 GCA_913047365.1 uncultured Alphaproteobacteria bacterium
GAACGTTGAAGCCCTCGGCTTCTAGCGTCATCGACACCGAAGCCAGAATATTTCGGTCGTCATCGACCAGCGCAACCGTTGCCTCCGCTTCGGGAGAGATCGTATCTGTCATTGCCGCCATACTAACATTCCGGGAAAGAATTTGTGGGAAGGCTGGGGTTCAACCAGCCGGAGCCGTTTTTGGAACGCCCCATCATACCCTCTGAAATATTCTGGAGATTCTTGAAACCTGCGGCTAAAGGAATTCGAACGGCCCGAGCGGAACGGACACCGGCGGCGTAGATAAGCGTGACCGGTTTCGGTCGCTCACCACCGCCGGCCTTGTCGATCTCTTGGATAGAGGCTTTGCGCCGGTTAGGGTCATTTATAGTGACGGTCCGAGACCCATTGCGAATGCAGGTCTGACGCCATTTCCGGGGCGACCTGCCATAGATAATTGTCACCGCGCCCCAGGCCGCGGCCGCAGCGGCATATGGCGTCGTCATAATAGTATCTCCCCAGAGTGATGCAGGCATCGGAATCAACAGAGAAGGGGTTAATGGCTGGACGAACATATTTTGCCCCAAACTTTCCAGAGTCAAACATTTACACACGAATTACGGCGGAAATGGGGCATGATTATAGTGGGTTGGTTCAAGCGAAGTTGATGCGGCCGCGTTTACACGGTGCTGTAAATCCCGCCGAGCCCCGAGAATGGAGAATTGACGGATGTCGGAAACGCAGAACAATCCCAGACCGGAAATCGTCTCGCGAAAATTAATTCGGAGCTGCGACCGGGCCGTTCTGTCGACCCTGCTGGCAGAAGACGGCTCACCCTACGGATCTCTGGTGATGACCGCCTGCGATCATTCGGCCCATCCGATATTACTAATTTCCGATCTGGCAGAACACACAAAGAATCTGAACAAAGACAACCGCGCGTCCCTATTGTTCGACGGCACCGTGGGTCTGGATAGTCCGCTGACTGGCGCCCGGGTAACTGTCGTGGGCACGCTTTCCCGCACCGAGGAGCCGGCGGTTCTCAACAGATACACGTCCCGCCACCCTGAGAGCGAGATGTTTACAGGTTTCGGCGATTTCAATTTCTACCAAATGAATGCTGAGAGGGCCCATCTGGTAGCTGGCTTCGGGGCGATCCACTGGATCGATGCGGAAAAGATCGGTTTTGATGTATCAGGACACGAAAACCTGGTGGAGGCGGAGGCTGATATCGTTTCCCATATGAACGACGACCATGCCGATGCCGTTCAGCTATACGCCAGCAAACTTCTTGGTTTGCCGGGTGATGACTGGATCATGACGGGCCTGGACCCCGAGGGATGCGATCTGCGACTGGGTGGAAAAACGGCGCGTCTGGACTTTGAAAAACCCGTCGAAAATGCCGAAGCGGCGCGTGCTGCGCTGGTGAAAATGGTCAAAGCAGCTCGTTCGCAGGACGACAGTCGAAAATCGTGAAAAAAGCTGTTCTGAGCGTTTGACTCCTTAGCGTCCGAAGTTATCTTGCATCGGACACAAGTCCATAAATAAAACGGCGAATCATAGAACGCAGCGGGGTCGCAAAGACCGCCGCAAGGTCGCCTGTTACGCTCAGGAGGTATACGTGGAGCAGACTGGACATCCCAGCTCATTCGGCCTTGACAATCATGGCCTAGAAAATATCGTCGCCGCGCACTGGAATCTTTCCATGCCGGCGCTCTATCAGCATTCGCTGCGACGCGGCGAGAGTGAGCTGGCAGCCGGTGGAGGCCTGGTCGTAACGACCGGGGAATACACGGGCCGTTCGCCGAAGGACAAGTTCATCGTCGATGAGCCGGAAAACACCGACAACATCTGGTGGGGTCCGGTCAATAACAAGATTTCGCCAGACCATTTCAACACCATGCGGAACCGCATGCTGGCATTTATGCAGAACCGCGAGGTGTTCGTTCAGGACTGCTACGCTGGCGCCGATCCTGATTATCGGATCAAGGTCCGTGTCGTGACCGAGCAGGCATGGCACAGCCTGTTCGCTCAGAACATGTTCATCAACCCCGCTGCGAAAGAACACAATTCGTTCGAGCCCGATTTCACAGTTCTTCATGCGCCGAACCTGCAGGCCATTCCCGCGATTGACGGCAGCCGATCCGAAGTGTTCGTGATGCTGAACTTCGCCGAACGTCTGATCCTAGTCGGCGGGTCGCATTACACAGGCGAAATCAAGAAAACGATTTTCTCGGTTCTGAACTATCTTTTGCCCGCGAAAGACGTTCTGCCAATGCATTGTTCCGCAAATATCGGCGAAGGTGGCGACACTGCCATCTTTTTCGGGCTTTCCGGAACCGGCAAGACGACCCTGTCATCTGATCCGACCCGAACCCTGATCGGGGATGACGAGCACGGCTGGTCTTCGAACGGCGTGTTCAATTTCGAAGGTGGTTGCTATGCGAAGGCAATCAACCTGTCGCAGGAAGCAGAACCCGAAATTTACGCGGCGTCGCTCCGCTTCGGCACGGTTCTTGAAAACGTGACGCTGGATCCGGATACCAAGTTCCCGAATTTCGACGACGATTCGCTGACCGAAAACACCCGCTCGTCCTATCCCCTGGAATACATTCCGGGCACTAGCAAAACCGGGATGGGGGGACATCCGGAAAACATCGTGATGCTAACCGCTGATGCGTTCGGCGTGCTGCCGCCAATCAGCCAATTGACGGCTGACCAGGCGATGTATCATTTCCTGTCCGGGTATACCGCCCGATTGGCCGGTACGGAACGCGGAGTGGACGAACCGCAGGCGACATTCTCCACCTGTTTTGGTGCACCGTTCCTGCCCCGGCATCCGACCGTCTATGCCAAGCTGCTCGGCGAAAAGATCGAGAAGCACGGCGCTAAGTGCTGGCTGGTCAACACCGGCTGGAGTGGCGGCGCCTATGGCACCGGCGAGCGGATGAAGATAGCCCATACCCGCACGATGGTCCGGGCTGCGGTGGAAGGTAAACT
>CAJWUK010000285.1 GCA_913047365.1 uncultured Alphaproteobacteria bacterium
ATAGGCTCTTCGCAGATGGTGCGGGCCAGCAATCCATCATCAAGGTGGTGATCCCAACCAGCTACATACCAGGCGTTATTCAGATACATAGTGAACTCCGGCGTCCCCATAGACTTGATTAACAGAAAACCATAACGCTCAACAATCTCGATACTAAAGACAACCTACAAAATTCAAAGACAGCCAATATGATGGGCTAGGGGTTAAGGAAAAAAGGGGGTAAAAGTACCGAGGCAATCATTTTTCTATTTTTCGGCGTGCATGATCGATATCGGTGATTTTGGCCCCGACCTTGGTTTACCTGATCAGAACGGAAACCCGCTCGGGCTGTATTCCCAAGAAATAGCCGGCATTTCCAATGCCCTGTTTTTTGTCGAAAATGCCGATGTCGGAATGCTCGAAACAGCGCTAAGACGAATTGCTTCAGGTTTTTCGGCCGAAGCGTCCCGGCCGGTCGCTGTCTCCCCGTTGACGCCGGAACAAACACTTTCCGCTGCCGGAAAGGCGGGCGCTGACTTTCCCATATTGTCCGATCCCGACAATCGGATGATGACAGCCATTGCCGGTGGCAAACCGTCCAAGGATTTTGCGGCAGCCGTATTCGACCGGAACGGTCGGTTGCTGGCGGCAGGCATCGATGACGACCTGGATGCGCTGATTGGCACCGCGTCCAGCATGTGCGCCGATCAGGCGGGGATATACGAAACCGGCGTTGTTCTTACACAGGCGCCTGTTCTCTTGATCCCGAGGGTGCTGGAAGATATCGAATGCGATCATTTAATCGAATTCTGGGAAGCTGGAGAAAAACGCCGCAACGAAATTTCAAGCGGCAGGTTGGGTGAGAGCACTCATGGCGTGTCGGCGAACGTAAAGCGCCGGGCCGATGTGTTGGTTCCCCAGGACGACAATCCGACAAATAACATTATCCGAACCCGCGTGGCGCGCCGATTGGTGCCGGAAATGTCAAAGGCGTTCAATTTCGATGCCAGGGCCTATGACATCGGGCGGATCGGGTGTTACGATGCGGCGGACAGCGGGTTCTTTCGGCCCCACCGGGATATTCTCAGCGACGACGCCGAAAACCCTCGAAAATTTGCGCTTAGCCTGAACTTAAATGATGACTTTACGGGTGGCGCGCTGCGCTTTCCGGAGTACGGCGAACGGACCTACTCCCCGCCGAAAGGGGGCGGGGTCATCTTTTCCTGTTCTATCCTGCACGAAGCGCTGCCCGTAACATCGGGGCGGCGGTTCGGCCTTTTCCTCTTCTTTAATTGAAGACACCGAAGGCATTATACTCTTCGGCAGGAGGGGCTATGGCTGAACGGTTCTTAAGAAATTGCTGGTATGTCGCCGCACTGGATACAGAGGTCGTCCGCATGCAACCGATGCGACGGACAATCCTGAACGAGCCCATTGTTCTGTATCGAAAACGTGATGGTTCTCCGGTTGCGCTGGAAGATCGGTGCGCCCATCGACAGGCGCCGTTGTCAAAGGGGGTGGTAAAAGGCGATGTAATTGAATGTCCCTATCACGGCATGCGCTACGGACCGGACGGAAAATGCGTCCTGGTTCCCAGTCAGGATACGATCCCCCCCGCGGCGGTGGTGAAATCCTACCCGGTGGTCGAAAAATATAAATGGATCTGGATCTGGATGGGCAATCCCGCCAAGGCCGATCCCAATTTGATTGAGGACTTTCACTGGCGCGACGATCCGGGCTGGCAATCCAAGGGCGAATTGCTGCCGCTGAAGGCCAACTACCGGCTTTTGGTCGAAAACCTTTGTGATTTGACGCACGTGCCGTTCATCCACCCGACGTCGCTGAACGAAACGATGATCGACCGCGATGAAGAGATACCTGTGAACACGTTTCGGAGCGGCCAGTCGGTGACTGTCGAACGCTGGGAATTCAACAAACCGGCGCCGTCATATTTCCGAACCATGGCCGGCCTGTCGCGGGACGACAAGGTCGATCGCTGGCTCAACCTCATTTATACGCCGCCCAGCTTCGTGCGCCTGGATATCGGCGCCGCCCCGGCGGGCAATGGCGCGAAGGACGGCGACAGGTCAGCCTATCCCACGACCCGCAACATGAACGCGATCACGCCGGAGACCGACAAGACGACCCATTATTTCTGGGCCAATGCGATCAATTACGATCTGGAAGATGAATCGTTGATGGAAATCGATTACCGGATGGTCCACGACGCCTTTCTTGAGGATCTCGAAATCATCGAGGCGCAGCAGGAGAACATGGATGCTCGGCCCTATGCTCGGCTGAACATGGATGGCGATACCGGTGGCGTGGAGGCCATGAATGTTCTGGAAGAGGCAATCGTCGCCGAACAGGGAGACTTGGCCGAAGTGGCGGAGTAGGTTCCTAGCTCAGCTTTTCCCGTTTCAGCTTCATGCCCGCCGCTTCGCGGTCCCAGGTGTCGTCGGTGACGCCTTCATCGCGGAGCAGGTGCTTCTGAATTTTGAGTGTTGGGGTTTTGGGTAGATCGTCGATGATCCGGATGTAGCGGGGCACCATGAAATGGGCCATTCGGGGGACCAGGAATTCCGACAGTTCGACCGGATCAATCGTTTCATCGGGAACCGGTTGGACCACGGCAAGTACTTCGTCTTCGGTATGTTCGCTGGGCACCGCGACGACAGCTGAATTTGCCACCCGCGGGTGGGCGTTTACCTCCCGCTCAACCTCCATCGAGGAAATATTCTCGCCGCGGCGGCGGATTGCATCCTTGATCCGGTCGACGAAAAAGAAATCGCCATCTTCGTCCATGCGGAACGCATCGCCGGTATGGAACCAGCCATTGCGCCAGGCGCGAGCGGTGGCCTCCGGTTCCTTGTTGTAGCCGGAATTCATTGCCCAGGGCGCGTCGGTGCGGAGAAGCAGCTCGCCCACCTCGCCGACGGGTACTTCGCAGTCGTTGTCGTCCACTAGTCG
>CAJWUK010000286.1 GCA_913047365.1 uncultured Alphaproteobacteria bacterium
AGCTGTTCCTTGAAAAATTTCACCAGTGGTTCGAAGGATGTGGCGCTGGCGCGGGTCGCCTGATCGATATCGACGATTTCAATTCCACCGCCGGCATCCCGATAATTCGCCGCAAACCGTTCCGGTTCGTTCAGGTCGCGGGGCGATTCCGGGTCGCGGTAATCGTGGACCGGGTCGGGACGGCCCTGAACCCAGATCGCCGGCGGAGTCTCGACCGCCTCGCCGCGTTCCAGGGCCAGCATGGGGTTGCCCTCGATCATCGCGTCCTCGGTCCCCCAATAGGTGTCGTGCCGCTCCGGGATATCACCGATCCAGCCTGGCGGGTTGCTGCCGGCGCGCTCGCGCAGCGCGTAGCGGTAGCGGGAGATCGGGTTGATCACCGGCCAGGTCATGCCCACGCAACGGACGCTGGCGTCACCGTCCGGGCCGCCCAAAGGCTGCGCCTTATAACGGGGGTCGGCCGGACGCATCGCCGCAAGCATTGCCAGATGGCCGCCGCTCGATTGCCCCGTGATTGCCACGCGGTTCGGGTCGAGCCTGTGCGCGGCCGCGTTCGCCTTTAGCCAGCGGATCGCGGTGTTGATATCAATCAGCGACGTAGGATAGCCGTCGGCGGCATGCCGGAAATCCAGGGCCGCGGCGGCCAGACCGCGCTCTGCGAAGTAGGTGTCGCGCGCGGTGCATTCGTCGATACTGCCCTTGTTCCAGGCGCCGCCATGCAGGTCCAGAATCACGGGAAACGGTCCCGCGCCTGCCGGAAGGAACAGCCGCAGGATCATACTGCGGCTTCCATGACGGCAATATTCGAGTTCCGTTACGCTGATGGTCTCGGCTTCGATCGACATCACGTTCTCCTCAGCAGTGGCTCATTGGAAAAGGGTATCTCCGACAAAGGGATTGGTCTTGCGCTCGTTGCCGAAGGTCGAGGTCGACCCGTGGCCGGGAACGAACACGACATCCTCGCCCAGCGGCCAAAGCTGCTCGCGGATCGATCGCAGAAGCGTTGCGTGGTCGCCGCGCGGCAAGTCGGTGCGGCCGATTGAACCCTGGAACAGTACGTCGCCGACGACGGCGAAGCGCGAGGGTTCGTGGAAAAACACCACATGGCCCGGCGTGTGACCCGGGCAGTGCCGCACATTGAAGGTCAGGCCGCCGGCTTCCACCGTGTCACCGCCCTTGAGCCACCGGTCCGGCTTGACCGCGGCCGCGTCCGGAAAGCCGTATTTCGCGGCCTGCTCCGGCAGGGCGTCGAGCAGGAAGGCATCTTCCTCATGCGGGCCTTCCACCGGGACGCCGAGACGGTCTGCCAGATCCATCGTACCCGACGCGTGGTCCAAATGGCCATGCGTCAGGAAGATCTTTTCGATCGTCATGCCAACTTCATCCCGTGCGCTCAAGATATGGTCGATGTCGCCGCCCGGGTCGATCGACGCGCCGACCATGGTCTCTTCGTTCCATACCAGGGTACTGTTCTGCTGGAACGGTGTGACCGGAATGATGGCGCATTTCAAACTCATCGTTGCCATGTCCTTCTAATTACTCGAATGCGTTTATTAGATCGCGGGCAATTGGGGTGAAACATACAGTTTTTTCGCGAAGACCACATTTACTGTCTTGGAAATACGTTGATTTTTAACCGGGACCTGGATTGAATATAGGATGGATTCGATTGTTTCGGCACGGCATAATAACCAACCCGAATGGCATACGAACTGCGCAATTTGAACATTCTGCTCGTGTAAGACAATTTCACGATGCGCGCCTTGTTGCGGGACGTTCTAACCGCATTCCGCGTCAAAAGCATCGTTTCCATGTCCGATGGCGGGCGGGCCTGGAACGAGATGCGCAATTTTCAGGCTGATTTGGCGAACGTCGACTGGAACATGCGACCGGTGAGCGGGCCGCAATCCGTCCGCCGCGCCCGCACGGGCAAGGACAGCCCAAACCAGTTTCTGCCCGTCATCATGCTGACCGCCTACTCTGAACGCCGTCGCGTGATGCGAGGGCGCGACGCCGGGGTGACGGTGTTTCTGGTCAAGCCGGAGACCCTGAAGCGCCTCTATGACCGGATTGCCGCAAACATCGAAACCAATCGTGGGTTTATCCGCTCAAAGACGTATTTCGGCCCGGATCGACGCCGCTCGGATAAAGGCATACCGGGAAAGAACCGCCGGAATCAGAGATTGCTGACCGTGGTCGATTTCGAAAGATCCCGGACAGAAGCGTGTTAAGTCTTTTATCCCTAATATCGGCCGGCAAAATGCGTCCTGGTCAGCAAGGTAACCAGATAGGTGCAGGCAAGAACGACCCCAACCAGCGCAGACATCTAAGTGGCGATATAGGGCGTCCTGCCATCCGTTTACGGATGCCCTTCCAAATAGGCCGCCCAGCCACCGCCACGGCGAGACCGACGAGCGTCATCGCCATGGTCCGGCCTTTCCTGTAGTAAAGCGGACGGTAAGATTGGCGGAAGAGCGTGGGAGTCGAACCCACCAGGCACGTTGTACGCCCCTCACCGGTTTTGAAGACCGGGCGCCCCACCGGGGAACGATGCTCCTCCACTGGTGTTTTTATTAAGTATTACGAGATCAGTCACTAACCAAATCAAATTAAAAATAATAGACATCTATTCAATTACTGCCTGCATGAAAATTATGCTGTGCCACATCTTCTAAAAATTGCATAACATATGGAAATCACTATCAATAATAAATGTCTTTTTATAAAATACGCGATAAATTTTACAAAAAATATAAAAGAAACTTAAGTATTTTGTGCCAATAAGATTGACAGGCCTAGCGAATATTCCGCTTTATATTGATGATGCGAGTTTACAATGATAACATTTGACGACTTAAAAGAAAAATACGGTAATAGATTTTATATATTATTAACTGTAGCAATTGTAACCACTTCTTTTACTATGGTTACCTACGCCAC
>CAJWUK010000287.1 GCA_913047365.1 uncultured Alphaproteobacteria bacterium
ACTACCTTCGTCTGTACCGGCAATTTCGCCGCGGCAAGCTCAAGCGCGACTTTGGCGACATCCTGGCCAACACCATCGATTTCGAACATGATACGGCCGGGCTTCACCCGCGCAGCCCAGTATTCCGGCGTACCCTTCCCCTTACCCTGGCGGACTTCCGCCGGTTTCTGCGAAACCGGAACATCCGGAAAGATACGAATCCAGACTCGGCCGGACCGGCGCATGTGGCGGGTAATTGCCCGGCGCGATGCTTCGATCTGGCGCGCAGTGACGCGGCCGGGAGACAGAGCCTTCAGACCATAGGAGCCGAAGTTCAGCGTCGTTGCGCCCTTTGCATTCCCCTTGATCCGGCCTTTATGGGCCTTGCGGAACTTTGTTCTTTTAGGTGCCAGCATTTTCTTATTCCCGTAAGCCGATCACTAGCGGCTAACCTGTTGTTCCTGCATGCGTTTATCTTGCGCCATCGGATCGTGGGCAAGAATTTCGCCCTTGAAGACCCAAACCTTCACGCCGCACGCACCATACGTCGTCCGAGCGGTCGCGGTGCCGTAATCAACGTCTGCTCGCAAGGTGTGCAACGGCACTCGGCCTTCGCGGTACCATTCAGTTCGTGCAATTTCAGCACCGCCCAGACGGCCGGCACAGTTGATCCGAATGCCTTCGGCGCCGAGGCGCATAGCGGACTGAACCGCGCGCTTCATTGCCCGGCGGAACGCCACCCGGCGTTCGAGTTGCTGCGCGATATTTTCGGCAACAAGCGTGGCATCGATTTCAGGCTTACGGATTTCGACAATGTTCAGATGAACATCGCTGTCCGTCATATCGGCCACTTCTTTCCGGAGCCGCTCAATATCCGCGCCCTTTTTGCCGATGACGACACCGGGGCGCGCCGAATGAATAGTAACCCGGGCCTTTTTCGCTGGACGTTCGATAACAACGCGGCTTACGGCCGCCTGTGAGAGTTTTTCGAATAGGTGATCGCGCAGCTTGATATCTTCATGCAGCAGGCCTGCATAGTTTTCATCGTTGGCGTACCAGCGCGAATCCCACGTCCGGTTGATCCCCAGGCGTAGACCAATCGGATTTACTTTTTGGCCCATTAGGCTTCCTCCTCAACTTCGCGGACTACCACGGTGAGATTACTAAACGGTTTGTGGATGCGGCCCACGCGTCCACGCGCCCGCGCCCGAAAACGCTTCATAACGAACGCCTTGCCCACCGTCGCTTCCGAGACGACCAGGCGATCGACATCGAGTTGGTGATTGTTTTCCGCATTCGCGATCGCGGCCTGCAGGACGTTTTTTACGGTTCCAGCAATACGCTTGCGCGAAAAACTAAGCTCCGCGAGCGCATGTTCCGCCGGCAGGCCTCGGATCGACTGTGCCACCAGGTTCAGTTTCTGCGGGCTAACCCGGATCGTCCGAGAATATGCTTTTGCCTCGTTATCGGCTAGCGCGCGCTGTCGGGACGGCTTACCCATGTCAGGCTCTCTTCGCTTTCTTGTCAGCCGCATGACCGAGATATGTGCGGGTCGCCGCAAATTCGCCAAACTTGTGACCAACCATGTTTTCGGTCACCAGCACCGGAATATGTTTCTGTCCGTTGTGCACACCAAAGGTGAGACCGACGAACTGCGGCAGGATCGTGGAGCGGCGCGACCAGATCTTGATCACGTCATTACGGCCGGACGCGCGGGTTTCCTCTGCTTTTTTCAGGAGGTAACCATCGACAAACGGGCCTTTCCAAACTGAACGGGCCAAATTCCCTCTCCCTTTCCTACTTCTTCCGCCGGCGGCGCATAATAAAATCGTCGGATTTCTTCTTTTTCCGAGTCCGCGCGCCTTTCGTCGGCTTACCCCAAGGCGACACCGGATGACGACCGCCCGAGGTGCGGCCTTCGCCGCCACCATGGGGGTGATCGACCGGGTTCATAGCGACGCCCCGAACCTGGGGACGTTTACCCATCCAGCGATTACGGCCGGCTTTGGACAGGTTAATGTTCTGATTGTCCGAATTCGACACCGCACCCACAGTGGCCATGCATTTAGCCGGCACCATTCGCAGTTCGCCGGATGTTAGACGAAGCTGCGCAAAACCAGAGTCCTTGCCTATAAGCTGGACATAGGTACCCGCCGCCCGCGCGAGCTGACCGCCGCGGCCCGGTTTCATTTCCACATTATGAATGATGGTACCGACCGGCATGTTTTCCATCGGCATCGCATTACCGGGTTTGATATCAGCCCGGTTCGCGGCAATGACGGTATTGCCTTCCTGAAGTCGCTGCGGCGCAATGATATAGGCCTCTTCGCCGTCTTCGTATTTGATTAGGGCGATAAACGCAGACCGGTTAGGATCGTATTCCAGACGCTGAACCGTCCCAGGCACATCAAACTTCTTGCGTTTGAAGTCAATAACGCGATAGAGCCGCTTGTGTCCGCCGCCGCGACGACGGGAAGTAACCCGGCCCTTATTGTTGCGGCCGCCGGTCTTGTTCAGACCTTCGGTCAGCGATTTGACGGGCTTGCCCTTCCAAAGTTCCGACCGGTCGACCAAAACAAGGCCACGCATGGCCGGCGTATTGGGTTTGTATTTTTTCAACGCCATTGGTTCAGATTCCCGTGGTCACGTCGATCGACTGACCTTCTTCAAGGGTCACGATTGCTTTTTTGTAGTCTGGACGGCGGCCCATCATGCCGCGGAACCGTTTGGTCTTTCCCTGCTGTCGGATCGTGTTGACCGACTTGACCTTAACCTTGAACAGTTCTTCGACTGCGGCCCGGATGGCAATCTTATTCGCATCCAGAGGCACGCGGAACGTCACCTGGTTGTGCTCGGAGCCCATAGTGGCTTTTTCGGTAATGACCGGAGATAGAATCACGTCGCACGCCGACACCTGCGAGATTTTTACCGGCCGGTGATACTTCCAACTCAT
>CAJWUK010000288.1 GCA_913047365.1 uncultured Alphaproteobacteria bacterium
GAATCATGATCATCGGTTCCATGGACACGACCATGCCGGGTTCCAGAACCGTGTCAATATCCTCACGCAGTTCCACGGCGGCCTCGCGGCCGTAATAGTGGCACAGGACGCCGAAGGAATGGCCATAACCGAAGGAGCGGTAGCGCAGCAGGTCCCAGCCGCGATACATCTCGTTCAATTCGGCGGCGATATCCTGGC
This sequence comes from uncultured Alphaproteobacteria bacterium, assembly GCA_913047365.1. Taxonomy (GTDB): domain Bacteria; phylum Pseudomonadota; class Alphaproteobacteria; order MPNO01; family UBA830; genus CAJWUK01. The sequence goes on from CAJWUK010000288.1 coordinate 199, forward strand.
AACGCGCGCCCGGCCGGATCAGCGCCATGCCTTTCTCATGAACCGCGCAATTTTTCGCCCACAGCTCGAGGTGGGTGTCTGACGCGTGTTCGCAGAACAGGGTCCGTTCGAGGGCGGTGTAGTAGCCGAAGATCATCGGAAAACAATTGAGCGACAGGATGTCGCCGCGTTCGATTTTCCGGTTTGTAACAGGGTTGTGCGCCCCATCGGTATTGATGCCGGACTGGAACCAAGTCCAGGTGTCCATCAATTCGACAAAGGGAAAGCCATCGCCGATTTCCCGTACCATCGCATTGGTCGAGGCGAGTGCGACCTCGTGCTCCGGGACGCCGGCGCGCGCGGTCTCCATGCAGGCGCGGCCGCCGATGTTGCAGATGCGCGCGCCTTCACGGATCAGCGCATGCTCCTCCGCCGACTTGACCGTGCGTAGACGCATCGCGGTTTCCGCCGCATCGACGAATTCGGCATTCGGGAAGGCCTCTTCCAGCAAGCATCGTAGATCGAGACTGACATGGTCGAACTCGATGCCAATGCGCTTCGGCGTGCCAAGGGTCTGTTGCAAAGCGCGGAAGTAATTGTCCCGCCGCCAATCCGTGTAGGTCAGGTTGTCCGCGAAGCTGCGGCGCCAGGGCTGGCCGCCGTCGATCGCCGGGGTGATTGTTGTGGCGTTTTCGTCGGTCAGAGCGAAGGCGTAACGGCGCCCGAAATAGCAATACAGGAAGCCCGAGAAGTAACAGATATTGTGGTAGGAGGTAAAAATACACGCGTCCAATGCGGCCGCCACCATTTCCGCTCGCATGGCAGCTTGCCGGCGTACCATCTCTGCGTCGCTGAATGGCGAAAAGCTCTTCTCGCCATTGTGCCAGGTTATCAGGTGTTGGAGATCGTTGCTCATGGTCTGGCTCTAGCGCTAAGGTATCCAGATTGAACCTCCGTATAACAGCGCCAGAGGAGGGAAGCCAATGTCACGTCCGCACTTCACCCGCAAAAGGAGTACGCCGCCCGGATCGCCAAGAAGCGTAACGCCGCGGCGGGGGGGGATATCGAACTGCATGTTTCTCCGGCCCGTCCAACATGGGGTGGCTGACCGGCTATAATGGCAGGTTTTTATACGTTCATCAGGGTTTGCTGCTGGCACAGGACGGTGAGCCGTCTGGTTCGGCTGCGGTCAGGATGTCAACGGAGCAAAATGAATCCCCTATCTCAGTGCTTCCGTAGGATCGTGAAAGGCTCTAGATCGGGCGGTCGCCTTCGATAGTGACACGATGCATCTGCCGGCGTTTGCCCGCATAGTCGCTGATCGCGAAGTGATTGGTGCAGCGATTATCCCAAATCGCCAGGGTTTTGGGTTCCCAGCGCAGGCGGCAGGTGAATTCCGGACGGGTGGCGAAATCGCTGAGGTAGTTGATCAGAGGCGCGCTTTCCGCTTCGGTCATGTTTTTGAATCGAAGCGTGTGCGACCGGCTGACATAAAGGCTCTTCCGGCCGGTACTAGGATGGGTCCGGACGACGGGATGTTCCGACTCGAAGGATTCGATGTTGGTGGGAACGGCGCTCTTCAGGCCGTCCAGGCTTTTCATGTGTGCGGCGCGATTGCCGCCATAGCCCTTCTCGGAGCTGTAAACGGCGATCAATTCATCCAGCATCTCTTTCATGCCGTTCGACAAAGCCTCGTAGGCACGCTGCATGTTGGCGAAAAGCGTATCGCCGCCCGCATCTGGCACCTCCAGCGCGTAGAGCAGCGTGCCCATGTCTGGGCGCGCCTTATAGGCCGTGTCGGAGTGCCAGGAGCCGCCGAAATTGATTTCGTCCTCTTCGGTCTTCAGCAGTTCGTTCACTTCGGGTGTGCCGTCGAGCCCCTTCAAAAATGGATAGATGGCGGGTTGGCCGAACAGCCGTGCAATGTCGACTTGTTTCTGGGGCGTCAGTTCCTGGCCTCGGAACACCAGAACATGTTTGTCTAAAAGTGCGTCATGGATCGCGTCCTGTTCGGCGTTACCGAGCGGTTGCGAGAGATCTACATTGCTGATTTCCGCGCCAATCGATCCGCTGATTGGCCGTAGGTTTAATGCTGATGCCGTCATTTTGTCTTTCCCGAATGTGCGCCTTTAATCCGCGTTCGTTCGTAACAATTGGTGTAGAGGCTGCGAAACTGTCTATTGCCGAGAAATTGGCTTTGAAATAAATTTCAGTCAATTGAATTGAAGTTCAAATTCTAATTGAAAGTAAGTGGATTTAAGGGTGCTGTGTACGTTTGTCGAAATCAATAATTTGGGATCTTTCGCGGTGGCGGCAGATCGACTGGGATTGACCCTGTCGGCGGTGAGCTCCCAAATCAAAAAAACTCAAGGAGGAATTGCACGTCTCCCTGGTCTATCGCTCCGTCCGACCGTCGGCGATGACACCGGAAGCGCGAGGGCTGGCCTGGCATGCTCGTGCGATGTTGAATAAGCACGAAAAAAAATCTTGCGACCGGTGCGCAGTAACCGGCGTTGAAGGGCGATTACAGAATCGGTTTCATATCGACCGCCATGGTGCGTTTGATGCCGCAATTTTTCACTGTCGCGTCCATCGCGCACCCGAACGCCACATTTCCGCTCGAAAGCGGGCTGACGGCTGATCTCGAACAAAGACTGTGGCGAAGTGTGCTGGATATCGCGTTAATTACTTAGACCTTGGGTATTGAGGACGATCTGTTCTTTCAACCGTTGTTCAGCGGGCAGTTGGTTCTGG
>CAJWUK010000289.1 GCA_913047365.1 uncultured Alphaproteobacteria bacterium
CAGGCGCTGATTGATCTGGCGCGGAAGATGGGCGAACAGATTTCGGATTTCGATGCCATCGAAAGCATTGTCATCCACACCAGCCATCACACCCATTACGTAATCGGGACCGGTGCCGGCGATCCGCAAAAGATGGATCCGACGGCCAGCCGTGAAACGCTGGACCATTCGATCATGTATATCTTCGCTGTCGCGCTGCAGGATCAGGCGTGGCACCACGTCAATTCCTACGCGCCGGAGCGGGCCCAGCGGCCAGATACGGTGGCGTTGTGGAACAAGGTTTCCACGGTCGAGGACCTGAAATGGACGGAACGGTATCACGACCCCGATCCCAACAAACGCGCGTTCGGCGGACGCGTGGTTATCACGATGAAGGATGGCTCCACGCTGGAAGACGAACTGGCCGTCGCCGACGCGCATCCCGCGGGTGCGAGGCCCTTTTCCCGGGATAACTACATCAAAAAGTTCACCACCCTGGTCGACGGGCTGGTTTCCGAGGGTGAATGCGACCGTTTTCTCGATACGGTCCAGCGCTTACCGGACCTCAGCGCCGATGAACTGGGTGGGCTGCATGTCACGCTGGATACGGCGTCGCTTGATTTTGCGGCTCGCGATGACAGGGGGATATTCTGATGTTGTTCACCGAAAAGACGGCGGCAGAAAAACGCGCTGCGTTCCGCGAGGAACTGGCAACCGGGCGACTGTTGCAGTTTCCCGGTGCTTACGCACCTATTGTTTCTCTGCTCATTCAAGATCAGGGTTTTGATGGGGTCTACATTTCCGGTGCGGCCCTATCTGCTGAACTGGGCCTGCCCGATATCGGCCTGACCACGTTGTCGGAAGTTACCCAGCGCGGCCGCCAGATTGCGCGGGTCACCGAACTGCCGGCTCTGATCGATATCGACACCGGCTTCGGTGAACCCATGAGTGCAGCCCGGTCGATCCAGGAACTGGAGGAACTCGGCCTGGCGGGGTGTCATCTGGAAGATCAGATGAACCCCAAACGCTGCGGGCATCTGGACAATAAATCCATTGTACCCACATCAGAAATGACTATGAAGTTGAGGGCCGCGTCGGATGCGAAAAAGGATCCGAATTTTCTACTGATGGCCCGCACCGATGCTCGGGCATCCGAAGGGCTGGATGCTGCGATCGACCGGTGTAAGGCCTATATCGATGCCGGCGCCGATGCGATTTTCCCGGAAGCCCTGCAGGGCTGGGGAGAATACGAAAAAGTGCGTGAGAAAATCGACGTGCCGTTACTGGCTAACCTGACGGAATTTGGCAAGACGCCGTTGTTGAGTAAAACCGAACTGGAAGAGCTTGGCTACAACATCGCCATCTATCCGGTGACGTCGTTGCGGCTCTCTATGAAGGCGGTGGAAGACGGCTTCGCTGTACTCAAACAGCAGGGGACCCAGAAAGAAATTGTCGACCGGATGCAGACCCGCGCGCGGCTGTATGAGGTGATCCAGTATGAGGATTACAACAAATTCGATCAGGATATTTTCAATTTCGGAACCGATGGACACGGAGGTGACTAATGGCAAAGGCAGCGACACGCAAAAAGGCGAAAGCCAAGAAAGCCAAGACGGTGGAACCCAAAATCTATAAGGGACTTGCCGGGGTCACGGTCGACACGACGTCGGTCTCCAAGGTGATGCCGGAAACCAATTCCCTTACTTATCGCGGATACGCGGTGCAGGATCTGGCTGCCAACTGCAAGTTCGAAGAAGTCGCCTATCTGTTGTGGCATGGTGAGCTGCCGACACGGTCGCAGCTTCGCAAGTTTGAAAAGGACGAGCGCAGCCGGCGCAATATTTCCCGGGCCCATATTGATGTCATCCGCCATTTTCCCCGCCGCGCCCATCCGATGGACACGATCCGGACCTCCGTCAGTTACCTCGGCACTACGGAAATTGCGTGGGGCGGAGAGCCGGCCGGAAAAGACATGGACCGGGCGATGAACCTGCTCGCAAAAATTCCCACCATGATCGCGACCGATTATCGGTTCCGCAAAGGTCTGCCGCGCAAGGCGCCGCGCACGGACCTCTCCATGTCGGAAAACTTCTTCCACATGTGTTTCGGTGAAGTGCCTCCCAAAGAAGTTATCAAGGCATTCGATATCTCTCTCATCCTGTATGCGGAACACAGCTTTAATGCCTCCACCTTCACCACCCGCGTCATCACGTCGTCGCGGTCTGATATCTACAGTGCCGTGACCGGCGGTATCGGGTCGCTGAAAGGCCCGCTGCATGGTGGTGCAAACGAAGCCGTGATGCACAATCTGCTGGAGATCCGGACACCTGCGCGGGCGGAAAAATGGCTGCGCGACAAGCAGAAGAACAAGGAGCTGGTGATGGGTTTCGGTCACCGGGTCTACAAACAGGGCGATTCCCGCGTCCCCACCATGCGGGCCGCGCTGGAGGATCTTGCTGCCTGGAAGGGAGATACCAAGTGGCTGGAAATCTCAGATATTCTTCAGGACATTATGATCAACGAGAAGGCCATTCATCCCAACCTCGATTTCCCGGCGGGACCAGCCTATTACCTCATGGGCTTCGACATCGACATGTACACGCCGATCTTCGTGATGAGCCGGATCACTGGCTGGGCCGCGCATATCCTAGAACAGAATGCCAGCAACAGCCTAATACGGCCGCTCAGCGCTTACGGCGGCCGCGCCCAGCGTAAGGTGAAACTGATTTCGAAGCGGTAAGGATTTTCTTCGCGCCTGCATCGCAATGGTGTCACCCTTGGATCAGGTCTAAGGATGACAATGGAAGCTATCCTGATTTCTGTTCCTTTCGTCCGCGCCGCAGCAGGTATAGCGCGGCGGCGACGATGACGACGGTCCCGGCGATGGACCATGCATCGGGCAGTTCGGAAAACGCGATGTAGCCGAGAAGAGCCGCGATGGGCAGGCGCA
>CAJWUK010000290.1 GCA_913047365.1 uncultured Alphaproteobacteria bacterium
GAAAGCTTCACCCGAGGGATTGACCTGATCGCCGGTGTTAACGGCCGGGTTGTGGTTACCGGCATGGGCAAAAGCGGGATTATTGCGCGGAAGATTGCGGCGACGCTGGCCTCCACGGGCACGCCTGCCCATTACGTCCATCCAGGAGAGGCCAGCCATGGCGATCTGGGTATGATTACTGCCGCCGACGCAGTTATAGCAATGTCCAATTCGGGGGAGACAACGGAACTTTCGGATATTGTGGCGTTCGTGAAGCTGAAGCGCATTCCGTTTGTCTCCATCACTGCTCGCGAGGACAGTGTGTTGGCCCAGGCAGCAGATGTCCCGCTGGTAATTCCTGACAGTCCTGAAGCCTGTCCTCTTAGTCTCGCGCCCACGACGTCAACAACGGTGATGCTGGCTTTGGGCGATGCCATTGCCGTCGCGCTTTTGGAACGCCGCGGTTTTTCCCAGGAAGACTTCAGGATGCTGCATCCAGGGGGACAGCTTGGATCGCGGTTGCTGAAATCATCCGATATCATGCGGACGGGCGATCAGTTGCCGCTGGTCAATGTCGACACGCCTATGAAGGAATCCATTATCGAAATGAGCGCGAAGCAACTCGGCTCTGTTGGTGTGCTTTCGTCGGACGGACGTCTGGCGGGTATCATCACGGATGGTGATTTGCGCCGCCATATGGAAGACGATATTTTGGCCATGACCGCATCTGAGGTGATGACCGAGAGCCCCAAATCTGTCGAAGGCAGTGTGCTTGCCGCGCAGGTACTGGGAATGATGAACGACAAAAAAATCACCAGCATTTTTGTAGTTTCAGACGGCAGGCCGCAGGGCATCGTTCATATCCACGACGTTCTGCGAATGGGTCTTTCCTGATTCATGGTACGACCGCTTTCGGGCCAGGAGCAAATGTCGGCGCCGCCGAATTCCGGGGAAGAAACGGCCGGCGATATTCGGCCGCAAAGGTACCACTCTTCTTATAGCCGCTTCGTCCAACTCATGAAGTACGCCCTGCCGGTGGTGGCGGGCATCGTTCTTCTTCTGGTAGCCGTCTGGCCGGAACTGAAATCCCAGCCCGAGAAATTCCCGATCGCTATTTCGGATTTGAAGGTCGAAACCGCCGGCGGCCAGCGTGTCATCAATGCCCGGTTTACCGGTGTTGACAGCGAGAACCGTCCATTCTCACTCACCGCGGATGCGGTGGTGCAAGATGGCCCTGAACCCCGGGGATTGAACCTAACCAAGCCAAAGGCCGATGTCACCCTCGCTGGTGATTCTTGGGTCGCGATCTCTGCGCCGACGGGAACGTTCTGGCGCAGCAAGGAAGTGCTCATACTTACCGGCGGCGTCGATCTGTTTCATGACGAGGGATACGAATTTCAAACTGCAGAGGCCCGTATCGATTTTCGCAACGGCACGGCGTCAGGCGACCAGCCGGTCCGGGGGCAGGGGCCGTTCGGCACAGTCAATGCCCAGGGATTTCGTATTGTTGAAAGCGGCGACACCATCGTCTTTCAGGGGACTTCCAGGTTGAAGATCTTCCCATCAGCACCGCGCCCGGGGGGAAAGAAATGAAGCTCACGTTCCGCCCAATCATTGCGCCTGTCATCGCGTTGACGTTGTTCGGCTTCGGTGGCCCCGCTGTCCCCCAGGGCGTGGGGTTGCCCGGCCAGTCCGGTGATAAGCCCATCGAAATAAATGCAGAGCAGGGCATCGAATGGCAGCAAAGGAACAAGGCGTATATCGCACGGGGAAATGCACGTGCGGCGCAGGGCGATGTCGCGGTTCATGCAGATGTTTTGACTGCCTATTATCGCGACATCGATGGCGGCGGAACGGAAATCTGGCGGATCGATGCGGAGGGACATGTTCGGATCGTCACGCCTACCCAGCGTGCCTATGGTGACAAGGCGGTTTACGATGTGGATAACGGTGTGCTGGTCCTGACCGGCAAGGTCCGGCTGGATACGGAGACGGATCGAATCACAGCTCGGGACAGTATCGAATACTGGGAAAAGCAGAACTTGGCCGTTGCCCGCGGGAACGCGGTCGCCATCCGGGGGGAGAACCGGCTTCGGGCGGATGTGCTGACAGCCCATTTTGCGAAGGATAAGAATGGAAAGGCCCGTGTTCGACAGGTCGATGCGTTTGACAACATCGTTATTACAACCCCCGATGAAATCGTTCGGTCGAGCCGCGGAATTTATGACGTCGAAACCGGTATCGCGACGTTAACCGGATCGGTTAAGATTACCCGCGGCGCCAATCAACTGAATGGGGCATACGCGGAAGTGAACCTGAACACCGGCGTCAGCCGGATATTTGGCCGTGGCCGCGGCGGGGTTCAGGGCATTTTCACGCCGGAAAAGGCGGCGCCGCAAGAGAACGCAACCGATACCAAGCAGAGGGCCAAGTGAGCAGTCCGAGTACCCCAGCCGATCCCGATAATCTGAGTCACCTTCGTGAATCCGACGACGGCCCGCAACTGGTTTCCCAGAAAGAAGGGCTTTGCGTGGAAAAAATCGGAAAGCGTTTCAAGAAACGCCCGGTCCTGCGCGGTGTTTCCATGACCCTGAAGCGGGGGGAAGTCGTGGGGCTTCTTGGTCCTAACGGCGCTGGCAAGACCACCTGCTTTTACATCGTTACCGGTCTGATTGCCGCGGATTATGGTGCGATCGCCCTGGACGGACAGGACATCACCGGCCTCCCTATGTATCGGCGGGCGCGTCTCGGCATCGGATATCTGCCTCAGGAAGCCTCAATTTTCCGGGGGATGACGGTTGAGAACAATATCCGGGCAGTTCTTGAATTGATCGATGACAATCCCGCCCAACGTGAAGCGCGTTTGGAAGAACTATTGGCCGAATTC
>CAJWUK010000291.1 GCA_913047365.1 uncultured Alphaproteobacteria bacterium
GCAACAGCAGCACGCCGAGCTCCGCCAGCCCACCGATCTGTTCGCGGTTTTCCACGACACCGAAGGCGCTGGGGCCCAGCAGAACGCCGGCTATGATATAGCCGACCAGCGCTGGCTGTTTTAGCCTGGCCATCAGCATGCCGCAGAGCAGGGCGGACAGGCCGACAACGGCCATTCCGGTAAGGTTTATGTGGGCGTCCATGGAAGCGGCAACTTAACATGACGGCTACCGGCCGGGGGGCGAATCTCTATTGATTCTTCAGCTGAAAAGCGACATCTGTTCGCCTTTTCGCGGCGGAGGCCGGAACATATCCGTCCGCAGATCGTATCGCCGTTCGTTCAGGCCCAGGCTTTTGCAGGCATTGTCGAAACGCTGTTTGATAAGGTCGGCGTAGACACCCGTGCCGCGCATGCGTTCACCGAATTTCGGGACGTACATCTGGCCACTGCGTGTGTCGCGGATCGCGTTCAGCACGTGTTTGGTTTTCATGGGCACATGCGCTTCTAGCCATTCACGGAAAAGGTCTTTTATTTCAAGGGGCAGGCGCAGAAGAACGTATCCGGCAATGGTGGCACCCGCCTCGGATGCGGCTTCGAGGATGGCTTCCAGTTCCGGGTCGTTCAGCACCGGGATCATCGGTGCCGCCATCACCCCTGTCTGCACGCCCGCGTCGGCCAGCGCGGAGATTGCTTCGAGCCGTCTTGCCGGGGTCGGGCATCTGGGCTCCAGCCGGCGGGCGAGACCGCGGTCAAGAGTGGTCAAGGATACGCAGACCTGGGCCAGACCTTTTCTACCCATCGGGCCTAGGATATCGAGATCGCGAACCACGGTGCTGGATTTGGTGACGATACCCACTGGGTGATCATGAGCGGCCAGCACTTTCAGAATACGGCGGGTAATTTTTAGTTCCCGTTCGACCGGCTGATAGGGATCGGTATTCGTGCCCATCGCCATGACCGCACATTTGTATTTGGGTGCGCGCAGTTCCTTTTCCAAAAGGGCGGCGGCGTCCGGCTTGTAGAAAAGGCGAGTTTCGAAATCGAGGCCGGGGGACAACCCAAGAAAGGCGTGGGTGGGCCGCGCGAAGCAGTACACGCAGCCATGCTCGCACCCCTTATAGGGATTGATCGAGCGTTCGAATGGCACGTCGGGTGAGTCGTTCCGCGTGATGATCCGCTTGGTCTTCTCCGCCGTCAGCGTGGTCCGGAGCGGAGGTACGTCGTAATCCGGGTCGACGCCCCAACCATCGTCGATGGCGATGGTCCGATGGGGTTCGAACCGGCCTGTCATGTTGCTGACAGCGCCACGGCCTTTGCGCGGCATGTCTGGAAGGGGCTTATCCATGGGTTGGTGACCATGACTCAGTTGATTGAACAAAACAAGAACATTTGAGGCCTAATTCTGCCACCATTTTGCCGAAACAAACTCTATTTGAACTAACAGGTTGTCACCTTCGGAGTTGGTCAGGGCGTCTACAATCATTGTCCCAGAGGCACCGGCTTTCATGGATCCTTTGGTCAAGTTTGAGTTTGAAAGTTGGGCGGGTGGCAAATAAATATGACGTGGGAGCGACTAAGTAGCCCGTGCTATGACCTTACGTAATGAGTTTGCATCCGACCCTGTCTGTGGTTATCCCGACGCTGAACGCCGAAACCGCCCTGGCCGACACAATTCAATCGGTGCAGGGTTTTTCCGCGGAAATCATTATTGCTGATGGCGGTTCGACGGATGAAACCATAGCAATAGCCGAAAAATTCGGCGCAAAGATCGTTAAGTCTGAAAAGGGACGCGGCCGGCAACTACGTGCCGGAGGCAGAGCCGCAAGCGGTGACTGGCTGCTTTTCCTGCATGCGGATACGAGGCTTAGCGAAGACTGGGATGGCGAAGCTTGGTCCTTCATGACCGATCCTCGCAATACGACGCGCGCAGCGGTATTTACCTACCGGTTGGATGACCCCACTCCGCCGGCACGTCGGGTGGAACGGTTGGTGGCGTGGCGGACGCGATTTCTCGGGTTGCCTTTTGGCGACCAGGGCCTGCTGATTTCCCGGGCTTTCTATTACAGCCTTGGCGGGTTCCGGGACATGCCACTCATGGAAGATATTGAGATCATCCGTCAGATCGGCAGGCGGCGGCTAGCTGTTCTTAAACCTTTTGCTTTGACGTCGGCAGATAAATACCAGCGCGGCGGCTGGTGGGCGCGTCCGGTCCGCAATGTGTGCTGCCAGATGCTCTATTTTCTCGGTATGCCGCCAAGTGTTCTGGTGCTTCTCTACCGGTGAGACATGTGGTGATTTTTGCGCGGCGGCCGAGGCTGGGTCAGATCAAGAGGCGCCTGGCGGCCGATATCGGTCCGGTCGAAACGCTGCGTTTTTATCGATCTACGCTGGACACCGTGACGCGGCGGCTTTTGTTGGGGCAGGGCTGGTCGACCTGGCTGGCTGTCACGCCGGATGACGCGGCTTTTGATTCCCGTGCATTTCCGCCCGGTGTCCAGTGTATGCCTCAAGGAAATGGCGACCTGGGCGAGCGTATGGCGCGGTGTCTGACCCGTTTCGGGCCCAACCCGGCAATCATTATTGGCAGCGATATCCCCGGTATCGAACGCCGTCATATTGCCGCCGCGTTTGATGCGCTCCGGCGAAATGACCTTGTTTTCGGCCCGTCTGACGACGGCGGCTACTGGCTGGTGGGTGCAGCGCAGGGTGCGCGTGTCGGCGGGTTATTCGAAGATGTGCGCTGGTCAACCGAACATGCGCTGGTCGACACTTTGGAAAATATTCGACCGGGGGTGCGCGTGGAAATACTAGAAATGCTGGCCGATATTGATACCGGAGCGACGTATTACGCGCGGCGCCAATC
>CAJWUK010000292.1 GCA_913047365.1 uncultured Alphaproteobacteria bacterium
CGCAGGGCGATTTACTGATGGCCAGGCTTGACCGGCTTTCAATGGTGATGGGCCGTGAATTTGCCGAAAACGCCGTTGCGGTAAATGCGGAACGGGAAGGGATCGGCCTGACTGGCTATGCCGGCGTTCCTACCCTGAACCGTGGAAATGCCCGCGCGCAGTATCTGTTCGTCAATGGCCGGCCCGTGCAGGACCGCCTGATTTACGGTGCGGTACGCGGCGCCTATCAGGATTTTTTAGCCAGAAACCGTCACCCGATGGTCGCGCTGTTTCTTGATGTGCCCACCCACGCGGTCGATGTGAACGTTCACCCGGCAAAGGCGGAGGTACGTTTCCGCGATTCCGGGCTGGTAAGGGGGCTGATCGTCGGCGGTTTGCGGCACGCATTGGAAGATGCCGGTCACCGCGGGTCGACAACGGTCGCCGCCGCGGCGCTTGGATCTTTTAAACCGGGTGTTCGATTAGGCGGGTATGGACACGGGCCACCGACACCGTCGCCTGCACTTGCGGAAACAGCCGCCTCGTATCAGGCGCCGCCGTCCTATGTGCTGGACGGTATGGACACGCCCTCGGCCTCTGCCCAGGCAGGCCATCCGGTATCTGAGGAACAGGGGGAGACCTATCCCCTGGGCGCGGCGCGGGCCCAGGTGCACGAAACATATATCGTCGCCCAGACCAGCAGTGGCATCGTCATCGTGGACCAGCACGCGGCCCACGAAAGATTGGTCTACGAACGTATGAAGGCCTCACTTTCCAACGGCGGGGTCAAACGCCAGGGATTGCTGATCCCCGAAGTCATCGAACTAGATGAAACCTCGGTAGACCGGCTGTGCGCCAGGGCGGCGGAATTCGAGGAACTGGGCCTTAAGCTAGAAAGGTTCGGGCCCGGGGCAATAGTCGTCCGGGAGGTGCCGGCCCTGCTGGGGCAGGCGGACGTGAAAGGACTCATTCGCGATCTCGCGGGCGATCTGGAGGAATACGGTGCTGGCCTGGCGCTGAAAGAAAAGCTGGATGACGTATGTTCCACCATGGCCTGCCACGGCAGCGTTCGGGCCGGCCGCTGTCTGACACCGCTGGAAATGAACGCGCTGCTGCGGGAAATGGAGCAAACACCCCATTCCGGCCAGTGCAACCATGGCCGCCCTACCTATGTCGAGCTTGATTTGGCTGAGATAGAAAAACTTTTCGGGCGCCGTTAAATTCAGCCCATTGATAAAAAACGGAAAAAATGAATGCGCGCTGCGCCGTATTTGCGGTCTTCCAGCGGTTCGAAAATGTTGGGCAGTTTGACGGTTTCATCGGAACCGGTTTCCAGAACGCATAACCCGCCCTCACGGATCCAACCGGCGGCGGACAAAGCCGTAATGCCCTCGGCGGTCAGATCGCGGTCATAGGGGGCGTCGGTAAACACCAAATCGCTGGCATTTGCGGCGCGGGAGGGCTTAAGGCAATCGCCCCGCAGAACCTGGCTGGCCTCTGTTTCGCCCATGGTCATGATGTTCTGGCGGCAGAGCGCCAGCGCGCGACGGTCATTGTCCATGAAGGTTACGTTTGCGGCACCGCGGCTCAGTGCTTCCAGCCCCAGTGCGCCAGTTCCGCAAAACGCATCAAGGACGCAGGCGCCGCGCAGAGGGGAGATGCTGCCTGTTCCCAGATTGCCATGTTCAATGATGTTGAAAAGGGACTCCCGGGTCCGATCCAGCGTGGGCCGGATATCGGTCCCCTCGGGCGAGAGGATCTTTCGTCCCTTATGTTTGCCGGCGACGATTCTCACGTTTTCTCTCAAACCCCAGTTGATCGGCTAGAACCCGTTGCGGAACCTCTTCCACCGCGTTCTTCGGCAGCTTGCCAAGCTGAAACGGACCATAAGCAACGCGTATCAAACGGCTGACCGGATAGCCCAGGTGTTCGAACGCCCGTCGAATTTCACGGTTTTTTCCTTCCCGAAGAGAGACGGTAAGCCAGGTGTTCGCGCCCCTAGCGGTGTCGATTCCTGCCTCGATGTAGCCGAACTTCTCTCCATCCACCGTTAGGCCCTTTGCCAGCGCGCTCAGATCGTCCGCGCTGGGGTGGCCAAAACATCGGGCACGGTACCGGCGTACCCAACCCGTTTCCGGAAGTTCCAGCCGCCGGGCAATCTCACCGTCATTAGTGAGCAGAAGCAGGCCTTCGGAATCGAAGTCTAGCCGGCCAACTGACATAGTCCGCGGCAGGCGTTTGGGAAGCCGGTCGAAAATTGTCGGGCGTCCTTTCGGATCGTTGTTGGTGCAGAGTAAACCGGTCGGCTTGTAATAACGCCAAAGCCGCGTCGGTTGGGGTGCATCGACCGGTTTTCCATCGACGTGGATGTCAGACGCCGCCGTCACTAGCGTGCCGGGCTCAGAAATCTTCTCTCCATCGACTGATATCCGCCCCGCGGCAATCCAACGTTCTGCTTCCCGGCGGGAGCATATTCCCGCACGTGATAGACGCTTGGCGATACGTTCGGTTTCCGGCCCCGTCATTTGTAGGCAGTGGCGGCGGAGACGAAGGCGTCGAATATCCGCGTATCTGCTGGATCGATGGCAAATTCAGGATGCCATTGAACGCCGATGCAAAAAGTGTATCGGGGGCATTCGATACCTTCCACAACGCCATCAGGCGCATAAGCATTCACCACAACACCGTCGCCGACATCTTTTACCGCCTGATGGTGTGCGGAATTCACCGACAGTTGGGTGCTGTCTGCGATACGGTGAAGCTCTGTGTCGTTCACGACCGCCACATCGTGTCCTGCTTCGTCTCTGGGGTTCTGTTGTTCATGAGCCAGTGCATCATGGATTTCATCCGGTATGTGCTGGATCAGGGTTCCGCCGAGGA
>CAJWUK010000293.1 GCA_913047365.1 uncultured Alphaproteobacteria bacterium
AACGAACTTGGATTAAGGAGTTGACGATATGACCACGGCAAACTTCGCGGATACCCCGCCTGCAGGTATAGGCGCCACGTCCGATGCCGGCGGCGAGGCGGGCGTTTCTGTCTGGCTTAGGACTCTGACGCTTATCAGGTGGGTGGCGATCGCCGGGCAGGCGCTGGCGTTGCTAATCGTACATTTCGGGTTCGGGTTCCATGTGCCTCTTATTCCGGCGATGGCGGTGGTAGGGGCCTCACTGATCCTGAATTTCTCGGTTTCTGCGGGATACGCCACGCCGGTTCGTCTCGGTGAAAAAGCGGCATCCGCATTTTTAGCCTTCGATATTCTCCAGCTCGCTGCCCTTTTGTATCTGACGGGCGGGCTGGAAAATCCATTCTCCATTCTACTGCTGGCCCCGGTTGCTGTTTCCGCAACGATCCTGTCCCTTCGCAGCACGATTGCCCTCTGTGGTCTTTCGATTATTTCGATTACCCTGCTCGCCATCGTTCACTACCCCCTGCCCTGGGCGCCAGGCGGATTTACGGTACCCAAGATCTATGTCTTGGGGATTTGGGTGGCGCTGTCGGTCGGCATCGTATTTTTTGCTATCTACACTTGGCGGGTAGCGGAAGAAGCGCGGCGCATCTCGAACGCGCTTGCGGCCAGCCAGCTCGCGCTTGCCCGCGAACAGCAGCTTGCCGCGCTTGGTGGGCTTGCCGCCGCCGCCGCTCATGAACTCGGCAGCCCCCTTGGGACGATCGCTGTCGTTTCAGGCGAAATCGCCCGTGACCTATCTGCCGATAGTCCGATTCGGGACGATGTCGATCTTCTAATGAGCGAGACGCGCCGGTGCCGCGATATTCTGGCGGAGCTTTCGAGCCGATCGCAGATTGGCGACGGAGCAGGTTCGCCTATTGCGCGGCTTCCTGTACATGCAATTGTCCAGGCGGCTGCAGATCGTCATCAACGCACTGGTATCCGACTCGAACTGGATGCCCGGCCCCATTCTGACGGAGCCGATCCCGAACCGGTCGTGATGCACAGCCCGGAAATCATTCATGGGCTCGGCAACATCATTCAGAACGCCATGCAGTTCGCGCGGACGGAAGTACGGGTCGAGATCAGATGGAATCCCGAAATAATCCTCGTATCGGTCAGGGACGATGGCCCGGGTTTCCCACCTGGTCTTCTTGAACGCCTCGGCGAACCCTATATATCCTCCCGGACGCAATCGGCGGGAAATATGGGGTTGGGCATCTTCATCGCCCGAACGCTGCTGCATAGGTCCGGAGGGGCAACGACCTTCGGCAATCATTCCGGCAGCGGCGCCTCGGTTGAAATTCTTTGGCGGCGTGACAAACTTGAGAGGGTTGAGGGAGATTTTGCTTGATGGGCGTGCAAGAATTGCAAAATTACGAGGATCGCACCCTCCTGATCGTTGATGACGATGAACCCTTCAGGCAACGGTTGGCACGGGCGATGGAAAACCGAGGATTCGATGTAATGACTGCCTCTTCGGTGCGCGAGGGTATTGACGCCGCAAATGTGGGATCACCGGCCTTTGCCGTTCTTGATCTACGTCTTTCCGACGGCAGCGGTCTGGATATTGTACCTGTTATTCAGGAAACCCGGCCGGAATCCCGCATCGTCATGCTGACCGGTTACGGGAATATCGCCACGGCCGTGGCCGCAGTAAAAGCCGGCGCGCTGGATTATCTGGCAAAACCCGCAGATGCGGATGCCATCGAAGCCGCCCTACTTGCCAACGGGGACAGCCTGCCGCCACCACCTGAAAATCCGATGTCAGCCGATCGGGTGCGGTGGGAGCATATTCAGCGCGTTTACGAGCAATGCGATCGCAACGTTTCGGAAACCGCCCGGCGGCTAAACATGCATCGCCGAACACTACAAAGAATCCTATCCAAAAGAGCACCGCGGGAAGCCCCTCCGGAAAATGTCTGACGCTGCCGAACCGGCCGCAGACGGCCTGCGCGGGTTCTGGAATTTCGGCCCGAAGGACGCGCCCGTGCTAGTCGAAAATGCTGAAGCAGTCATGCCTCATCTACCCTATTATTTGGGTGGGTGGAATTTTCAATGGGCGGGGACGTCGACGGAAGGCCCACCCGATGTTCGGATAATAGAAAACTACAACGGCGAGTACCGGGTTGTGAGTAACGGTCCCGGCGGTGCCGATTTTAGCTTCGACAATCCCTATGATGCCGCTAACGGGCTTGCCGCCGGACTTATCAGCGTTCATGTCGCTCGGAACCCAGAGATGATCTGCCTTAATGCGGGCGCGGCCCGTATCGGCGATTCGCTTGTGATCATTATTGGCGACTCGCTTGCCGGGAAATCAAGTGTCGCGTTGCACCTTGCCGTCCTCGGCCACCGGTTTTTTGGCGACGATCAGATAGCTGTGACGCTCGGTCAGGCGCCGGTCGGCACCTGTCTCGGTCTTATGCCCAAGGTAAGATTGCCTTTGCCGTGGGATTGCGGTGATGCCTTTCGGGAATTCGTCGAAGGCTATTCCGCCATGCAGGGCGAGGACATGGCCTATCTAAAATTGTGGGACGGGGAGGCAGGCGGTTTCGGGGAAACAGCGCCGGTTAGCACGCTGGTTTTTCTGGATCGCCGGCAGTCCGGAACAGCGGAACTGCGTCCGGCTTCACGACCGGAGATCGCTCGAAAAATGGTATCGACGGCGTTCGCTCCGCATATTTCCTACGCCGAACTTCTGGATGGGCTAACCTGTGTGGCGGATAGCGCGGGCACTTATCATCTGGAATTTTCCAGCAGTCGCGAAGCCGCGGCCTTGTTGTCGGGAATTTTTCGTGATGACGGGGACAGATCAAAGGAATGACTAT
>CAJWUK010000294.1 GCA_913047365.1 uncultured Alphaproteobacteria bacterium
GACGGTTTCGAAATGCGCAGCCGGGAGCGGGCCGACTGACATGAGCCTCTACCACGTACAGAAACTGATCTATCAGCTGAACCGCGATTCAGGTACGCGGGACCGGTTCGAAACCGATATGGATGCCGTGCTGGCCGATTGCGATCTGACCGAAGAGGAACTGACTGCGGTCCGGACGCCGGATATCGGCCTGCTTTACGTGCTGGGGGTGAACGGCCAGTTGCTGATGCACTACGCAGCACTGAAAGGCCTGCCGTGGGACGATTATCTCCAGGCCATGCGCGACGGCGTCGCTGAACACGGCCCGGTGCGCGCCGGAATCTATGCCATGGTGGGGGATTAGCCAGTGCCTCTTGTTTTCGCAGGCGTTTGCAGCCACGCGCCGGGCATCACCGGCCGCGCCGACCGCGCCGATCCCACGCAGCGGGACACGCTTTATCAGGCGTTCGACCGTATGCGGGCGGCGATAGAGGATGCCGGGGCGGAGGCACTGGTGGTCATCGCCGCCGAACACTTCGCCAATTTTTTCATGAATAACATGCCGGCTTTCTGCATCGGCATGGGCGACCGCTATTCAGGGCCCATCGAGGACGAGGACTGGCTCGGCATCAAACGCCACGACATTCCCGGCGCGCCCGATCTGTCGAAGCGGCTGATTACCGGCATCATGAACGATGTCGACGTGGCCTATGCGGAGGAATGGCAGTTCGATCACGGCATCATGGTGCCGTTGCATTTCCTGACGCCCCGCTACGACCTGCCGATCATTCCGGTGAACATCAATTGCCAGGGTCCGCCGCTAGCGCCGCTGCACCGTGCTTGGGCGTTCGGGGAAGCCTTGCGCCGGGCGTGCGATGCGGCGCCGGAACGGATTGCGATCGTTGGGACGGGCGGAATCTCCCATTGGCCGGCAACCCCGGATTCAGGGAAGATCAACGAAGACTGGGACCGCGAATTCCTGGACCGTTTCATCCGCAACGACCGTGATGCGCTTTTGTCTTATACGGACGAAGAAACCTTTCGCAACGGCGGGCAGGGCGGTTTCGAAATACGGACCTTTATCTCGGTTGCTGCTGCAGCCGATGGCGCGGCGGGAGATATCTGGTGCTACGAACCGATCCCGATTTTCGCTGTTGGGTGCACGGTCGCGGCAATGGAGATCACTTAGGTGATGTAGTACCTACCTCAATCTCAAATGATGCAACAATGGGATTGTTGGCGGGCAAACAATTAAGATAATGCGTTCAATAACGTCGGAGGAAACCATGCCCCACATGATTGTCGAATATTCGCGCAACATCGAAGACATGATCGGAACCGAAAATCTGTTCGAAAAAATGTGCGACATGGGTGTGGAAACCGGCGTCTTCGCCCGCACGGGCATTCGGGTCCGTGGCGAGGCGCGGGACTGCTATCACATCGCCGACGGTCACCCCGAAAATGCCTTCGTCCACACCATTCTGCGGGTCGGTCATGGCCGCGATGAAGCAACGCTGAAAGACGCGGGCGACCGTATCTATGCCGTCATTTGCGATCATCTGGCCGCGCTGGCGGAAACCCGCGTGCTGAACATCTCCATGGAAATCCAGGAAATCCACCCGGTTCTGACCTGGAAAAAGAACAACACGCCGCAATGGATGGATGCCCGTGCCGCCGCCGATCAGGCCGCGGAATAGCCGAGGAAATTTCTCATGCTTTTATATCCCGATTCAAAAAACAGGCCGTTTCATCTCGGCACGTTTCCGCTGGAATCCCTCGACCGGGATGAAAGTGTCATCGCAGCGGAGGCAGCGCGCCCCAAATCTTCCCCGGGCCCGGCTGCGCCGGGAGCCACCGTAATGGGCAAGGGGGCTGTGAAATACCGGGAATTGTTTACCCGTTTCCTTGAAGAAGAGCCCCTGGAACAGGAAGCGCCGGTGCCGAAAGATCTGGATCGCCGGTCCGTCGATATCAAGGGCTGCGCCTATTTCATGGATGCCAGCCAGGTGGGAATCTGCCGCATCCCCGACAGTGCCTGGCTGGAAGGGGCCGAGCCGGTCGACAGCCATTCCCATGCGGTGGTCCTGCTGTGCGAGCATCCGCGCCTGCCGGATCAGGGCAATCTTGCCCGGGACTGGGTGGAGGGTGCCGAGGCTGCGGCATATGAAATGCGCGCCCTTGAAATAGGGGCCTGCGTCGCCGGGCATATGCGCCAGATGGGTTTCAACGCGCGCATTCATATCGCCGGTGAGGAACTGGTCGATCGCGATCGCCTTGCCGTGCTGGCAGGGCTTTGCGTTCGCGTTGGCGACGGTCTCGCCAATCCGTTTATCGAGGGCGATTTCAGCATCGCCGTTCTAACCACGAATTACGAATTGGCCTGTGATTTGCCGCTGGCCGCGTCGGCTGCAAACGCCCGAGACCGGACGTACTGGAAGGGGGTCAACGGGGCGACATCGGGGCGCGAACGCGCGCGCCGGGCCAAACGGGCTTCCCACGACAGCCGCTATCCGATGGAGCAGGTCAGGCGGATAGAGCGGCCGACGACCCTGATCTTGGATGACGAGGTGCCGCGGGTACCGAAACGTGCGGCGTTTTTCGAACGTGCCCTTCAAGGCGACCTGGGTGAAAAATCACATAAGGAACGTGCGCGGTTTTCGTTCAAGCATCCGCTGGGGATGAGCCTTCTGAAGGTGATCCGGTCAATGGTGCCACATCAGGGCGGCGACGTCGCCGAAGGCGCGGATACGGGGGCCCACAGAGATCCCATCGCCAATGCGAAGGCGATCAAGGCGCTGTCCTATTTCCTAGGATCCGATCTGACCGGTATCTGCGAAATTCC
>CAJWUK010000295.1 GCA_913047365.1 uncultured Alphaproteobacteria bacterium
CCGCAGATTCCCAACCCGGTGGTCGAAGTCACCTGCATCACCCGGCGGAAAGATGCGATATATCACGATTGCGGGTCGGGCCTGGCGGATCATCTGGTTCCCGACAATATGGGGATGGAAGGCTACGTCTATTCCCTGGCACGGCAGGTATCGCCGACATTGATCAATGTACACGTGCCGGTGTCCGGCCGACGGTTCCATGCCTATCTGCAGTTCGAGAACCCGCGGGCCGGTGAAGTACGCGACGCCATGATGGCAGCCATTGCCTTCCGCCGCCTGAAGGCCGTGTATGCCTTCGACGAAGACGTCGATATCTTCGACGACCGCCAGGTCATGTGGGCGCTGGCGACACGGGTGCAGTGGCACCGGGATATATTGCGCCTGGACGGGCTGACGCTGGCACCGCTGGACCCGTCGGCGCCCGCCACCGGCCGAACGATCACCAAGGCAGCCATCGATGCCACCCTGCCGCCCGCTGCAAAACCGGGCCAGCCCAAGCCCGTCGCCCCCCGTAATCGTGTCTCCGACGAGGCGCTGGCGGCGGCCAATGCGCTTCTCGACGGCGTCGATACCAGCGGGTGGCCGTCATGACCGTCGACGCGCCCTTCGAAAAACGCGGCAATTCCACCTGGGCCCAGTGCCCGGGCTGCGACCACTGGTTTCACGTGTCCCCAGCCCTGCTGGAGCTGAAAGACGTGGACCTGATCTGTCCGGGGTGCGGTCTCGCGTTCGCGTCGGATGGCGCAAAAAACCTGCTGAAGAATTAGGGCACGGGCACATTCCGGCGCGCGGAAATTCCCGTTACATTCGCCCAACGATAAAAATACGGAAGAAACGTCATGGACACTGTCGGCGAAACCCGGGCCAACACGGCCCAGCAATTTACCTATGAAGATCTGCGTGACTGGATCGAACAAGCTGACCGGCTGGGCGAACTGAAACGGGTCGACGGGGCAAGTTGGGAAAAGGATATCGGGCTTGCCGCCGAAATCGTAATCCGCGAAGACGATGGCCCGGCGGTCCTGTTCGACAAAGTGCCGGGCTGCCCAGACGGCTTCCGGGTACTGATCAACGTGTTCGGCGGGACACGGCGCAACATGACACTGGGTTTCCCGGATCATCTGACCAAACAGGAACTTTCGCAGGGTTGTTTCGAGTCCTTCGTAAAAGAACGCAAAACGATCCCACATACCATCGTCGACGAAGGGCCGGTGATGGAAAACGTCCTCACCGGCGACGACATCGACCTGATGAAATTCCCGACGCCGATGTGGCATCCGGAGGACGGCGGGCGTTATCTAGGTACCGGCACCTATACTGTCACCCGCGATCCGGAAGAAGGCTGGCTGAACTGTGGCGCCTATCGCGCCATGGTGCACGATGCCAAATCGGTCGGCTGTTTTATGGTCACGGGCAAGCATGGCTATGTTCATCGCAACAAATACTGGGCCAGGGGCGAACCCTGCCCCGTGGTCATGGTGATCGGCGGCGAGCCTATCGCGTTTTTCAACGGCGGGGCGGAAGCACCCTACGGCACGTTTGAACTGGATATCGTGGGCGGCATCCGCAACAAGGCGGTCGAATGCGTCGAAGGAAAAATCACTGGCCTGCCCTTCCCGGCCAATGCTGAAATCGTTCTCGAAGGCCATCTGCACGAAGGCAAGGTGAAGGACGAAGGTCCGTTCGGCGAATGGACTGGCTATTACGCCAGCGGCCAGCACCCCGAACCGGTGCTAGAGGTCGAAGCCATCTATCACCGTAAGGATCCCATCATCCTTGGCGTGCCGCCCATGGGCCAGGGAACGGACGAAATGGCGCGTTACCGCGCCGTGCTGCGTTCTGCCATGCTTAAACAGAACCTGGCCGATGCCGGCGTACCGGACATTACCGGGGTCTGGTGCCACGAAATCGGCGCCTCGCGGCTGCTACACGGGGTTTCCATCAAGCAGCGCTATCCCGGTCATTCAAAGCAGGCAGGCCACATCGCCGCCCAGTGCCAGGCCGCGAACTACGCTAACCGCTTCATCATCGTGGTGGACGACGATATCGACGTCAGCAACCTGGAAGAGCTGATTTGGGCCATGTGCACCAGATGTGATCCGGCGACCACCATCGACATCGTCAAAGGCGCCTGGACGTCCCCCGCCGATCCAAGGCTGACGCCCGAACAGAAAGCCAACGGCGACATCACCAACAGCCGCGCCATCATCGACGCCTGCAAACCCTTCCACTGGAAGGACGACTACCCGGTCACAAACGCGCCGGATGCGGATGTTTTGCAGGAAGCAAGGGAAAAATTCGGATATCTGCTGGATTAGCCAAAACATCGTCAACTATGTCATCGAAGATAAATCCCCCAGATTATCCTACAGGCCGCAGCCTGGCGGCTCCATCCCGGTCATGCGATAGCGGTAGGAAAAATCCTCCACCTGAAACCGTCATAGCCGCCAGTCAAAGGGGTTGGCATGCACCAGAACCGCGGGCGGCCCGTCGCCGACCGCGTCGTAGTTCAGGCCAATGCCTGCGTTATTTGCGTATGGCATCTGTGCGCCCACTGCATGGCCGCCGCGTGGAGTGCGCTCGCCAATTAGGCTAATTTGCCGCGATCAAGTTTTAAGGGAAACACTCCCCATGCAAAGCTCCTGGCGCACTCCGATGGTCGTTCTGACCTGCGGCACGATTATCCTGTTCATCAGCTTCGGTGCGCGCAACATCTTCGGGCTGCTGCTCGATCCGATGACCGACTCCGCCGCACTCAGCGTTGGCGATTTCTCCTTCGCCATCGGCCTGCAGGCGGTGATCTGGGGCCTGAC
>CAJWUK010000296.1 GCA_913047365.1 uncultured Alphaproteobacteria bacterium
CGAAGCGTTCGCCGTCGTCGGGTTCTATCTCTCCGGTGGCGATCTTCATCAGGGTCGATTTTCCAGACCCGTTCCGACCCACCAGGCACAACCGGTCACCGGCGGAGACCGACAGCTCCGCCCCTTTCAACAGCGGTTTGCCGCCGAAGGTCAGCTGAATATCGCGCAGGATCAGAAGGGGGGGTGCCAAGGGGGCGGACCATCATTGGTTGGGGTGAACCATGTGTCGGCCATCGGATATGCTCGTGTCAATTGCCGGAAAGGAAACACCCGATGGAAATCAACATTCCCGAAATTTTGGAAGAGGTAACCGCCGCGTTCATGGCCTATGAAAAGGCGCTGCTGGCCAACGATGTGGACGTGATCGACGAACTGTTCTGGAACGACGAAAAAACCCTTCGCTACGGGCCCAATGGTACGATCGTCAGTCACGCGGCGCTGTCGGCTTTCCGGCGGGGACGCGATATTGGCTCCTGGGAGCGGACGCTGAAAGACACCTACATCGTTACATTTGGCCGGGATTTCGCCGTCGCCAACACGGAATCGACGCGGCCCGGCAGCGACGGAATCAGCCGCCAAAGCCAGACCTGGGCGCGGATGCCCGAAGGCTGGCGTATTGTGTCCGCCCACGTCTCCGACCAACCTAAATAAAGTTCGCTAGAATCTTTCCGGATAGCGCTCGGCGAGAATCCGCGACACCAGGATAACGCCGGCCAGGACCAGAACTGTGCCTGCCCAATGATAGGTTTGAAGTTCCTCGTTGAAAAACAACGCGCCCAGAAAGGCACCATATACCGGGTGCAGACACATAAAGGCGGAAGACTGGTTGGGTCCCAGCTTCAAGGTACCGTAGTTGATGCATATCCATGCAAGGATCGTGCTGAACAGAACGACATAGGCCAGGCAGGCCACGGTCCGCCCGGTCCAATCCATGGTGATGCCAAGCGAAAGTTCAATTCCGAAGGCGGGAACCAGCCAGCCGGTGCTTGCCGCTGTCACGATCAGTAACAGCGTCCCCGGTTTTATCGCGAGGCTCGCGCGTTTCAGCAGCACGAAATACAGCGCCCAGCAAAGGATCGCGAGAAGCATGAACAGGTCGCCGAGACCCAGTTCAAGGTTCAGAAGCACGTCCAACCGTGCACGGGTCACGACGATGGCGATGCCGGTAAAGGCCAGAAAAATCCCGACAACCTGTGCCCGCGAAACACCGACCCGAAGCAAAAACCATGAGAATGCGAAGACCGCAACCGGAACGCCCGCGTTTATAAGCGCCGCGTTTACGACCGTCGTATAGAGGATGGCGTAATAAACCAGCGTGTTCCCGGCTGCCGTCAGCATCCCCATGACCAGCACGATACCGATCCGCGATCTGACGGTTGGCCAGTCGCCTTTCAATTGTTGGGCAAAGAAGGGCAGGACGATTAGCACGGCGAACAGATGCCGCCAGAATGACAGGGCAATCGGTGGGGTGTCCAGGCTTGCCCACCGGCCGACAATAAAGTTTCCCGACCAACAGAGTATCCCGAGGCTCATCAGCAAATAGGGATTGGTGAACAATCCAAGGAGGCGATCGGCTCCTGATCTAGGTGTCATACGTGTTCGAAAGCGTGCCAATTCCGTCTATCGAAACATCAATAGTCGCACCCGGCCTCATGGGCAGCGCCCCCGGCCCAGTGCCGCAGGACACGATATCCCCGGGTTGCAGCGTCATAAATTGCGACAGACGGCTGACCAGGTCTGCAGGCTGTAAAAATAGATCGCTGACCGGATAGTTCTGGCGTTCGCGGCCGTTCATTTCTGCACGGATCGATGCCCCCGAAATATCGATATCGGTGGCGATGACGGGGCCAAATGGCCCGAACGTGTCGTAGCCCTTGGCACGCGCCCATTGGGGAAAGGTCGGATCGGCGTCGAGAATCTGCAGCGCGGTCACATCGTTCACGCAGGTGTAGCCGAAGATGAAATCGCCGACGTCGTCCTCATCAACTTCCTTGCAGGTTTTGCCGATTACGATGCCAAGCTCGGCTTCGTAAATGACGCGCCCGTCATAGCCCGACGGTTTGCGGATGGTGCTACCCGGCGCCAGATAGGTGTTGGGTCCTTTAATGAAAAATAGCGGATCCGCCGGCTGTTCCAGCCCCTGCTTCTCGGCTGCCGACTTAGAATTGTTCCACAGCGCGACTATCTTGGAAGGCACAC
Organism: uncultured Alphaproteobacteria bacterium; assembly: GCA_913047365.1. Lineage (GTDB taxonomy): Bacteria > Pseudomonadota > Alphaproteobacteria > MPNO01 > UBA830 > CAJWUK01. The sequence goes on from CAJWUK010000296.1 coordinate 2,200, forward strand.
AAGGAATTGACAGTAAGGTATCAGCGAGCGGCACCGTTTCTCCGGTTGCGGTCGCCACGCCGAACATATCGCCCTCGAAGATGGCGATTTCCTTGCCGATCAGCGTTCCGAAACCAGGGCCGTCATCGCCGGCGAAGCCGACCCAGTCAGTCATCTGTATTGTTCGGGCAGATCGGCCGAATATTTGGCGCGAATGCGGTCGTCCAGTTCGGACGATGACCGGGCGACCATGGGGAAAGTGTCTTTCTCCCGGAACGGGATGCAGGCATCTACCACCACGCGTGAATTACGGCGGTCGTGATCGTCGTCGTAGCACATCGGGTCAAGATGAGTGCTCCAGCAGCCATTGATGACATCAATGCCCTCCCGCGGGTCGTGCCGCGTGCACATGGCCCACACCACATCGTTCATGTTTGACGGGTCGATATCGTCATCCACAACGACTACCCAGCGGTTGGCGTAGGCGCCGGCGTGACACTGCGAGGCGACAAGCCCCGCCTGTTTGGAATGGCCACCATACATTTGCTTTATCGATACCGTCAGCCACATGCGGCTGCCGCCCGCTTCGTGCGTATAGACGCC
>CAJWUK010000297.1 GCA_913047365.1 uncultured Alphaproteobacteria bacterium
TGCGATAGCTCTCTCAATCGAGGAGTAAAAAATGCCTCGCATTTCTCTATTTAACAGTCCTTTTCTGCTTGGTTTCGACGATCTCGAACGGGCCCTCGACCAGGTCACCAAATCGTCTTCCGACGGATACCCTCCCTACAACATCGAACAGACGGGTGAGAACGACATGCGCATCTCTCTCGCCGTCGCGGGATTTTCGATGGATGATCTGTCGGTTTCCGTCGAGGATACGCAGCTTGTAATTCGAGGTCGCCAGCACGACAACCCGAAGCGGGAATACCTGCACCGCGGAATTGCTGCGCGCCAGTTCCAGCGTTCCTTCGTACTTGCGGACGGAATCGAAATTCTGGGGGCGGAACTCGATAACGGATTATTGCACATAAACCTGAAACGTCCGGTAGTGGAAACCCAAACCCGAACAATCGAGATCAAGTCGGGCAAGACGCGCCGCAAACCAAATCTTCAGGTAATTGATATAGAAACTGAAGAAAAGGCGTCCTAACCCGGGACGTGATCGCCGGCCAAAATGAAGGCGGCTTATTGGAGCAGTAGAATGCAACATAGTGAAATACTTCAACACCCAATGTCCGCTAACTATTTTCAAATGCTGGGCATTAATTACGTCGCCTACGTTAAACAGCTTAATAAGGGCGAAGGCTCTCCCAGATTCGCTGTCTACTCGGCAAACGGGGTTCAAATCGCGCTGGTGGAAGGGGATCGGGATGTCGCCTTCGCGACTGTCCGTCAGCATGACATGGAGCCGGTCAGCGTACACTGACCCGTCGCAGTTACGGGATCAAGCAGGTTGTGACTGCACGTCCCGGGTAAGTAGTCCGAATATCTTTTCGCCAGTAGCGGCGGTTCGAAGCTTGTCGCACTTTGCATGATCGCGCAGAACGCGCGAAATGCGCGCGAGAGCCTTAAGATGGTCAGCGCCAGCCGCTTCAGGAGCCAGCAACAGAAAGATCAGATCTACCGGTTCGCCGTCGATGGCATCGAAATCGACTGGTTCCTCCATACGCGCAAAACAGCCGAACAACTTGTCCAACCCGTCTATTTTCCCATGGGGAATGGCTATGCCGCTGCCCACGCCGGTTGTGCCAAGGCGCTCGCGTTCCAGTAGAACATCAAATATTACCCGCTTCTGCAGACCAGTTCCCGCCGCCGCTTTCTGGGCCAGATCTTCGAGGGCCTGCTTCTTGCTCGTCGCTTTTAACGACGTAACAACAAAGTCCTCCGCCAGGATATCTATGATTTCCATCTCTGTCCCTCTGCTGGTCCGGCTGCGTCGCATGATACTTCCCGATCCGCCCAGCCGATATTGCGATCGCGCCGGCAATCCACCATGTTTACGCGCCCGTTTCCGGAATTGCTGAACACATACGCCGCCCGGTCCGCGAGATCCATCCGCATGACGGCCTCACCAAAGGGCAGTGTCGCCATTTCACCGGTTGTTTCGGCGATGATGACGGTGTTGTCGCCCACAACTTCGTATGACCCCTCTTCCCCGTCGTCCAACGGCGGCGTAATGACATATCGCTGGACGTTGACGGGATTATGCTCGGCAGCCGATTTCTTTTTTCGATGATGATCGCGAAGCCGCTTGGCAATTCTTTCCAACGCCTGGTCGAACACCGGATGGGCGGTTTCGGCTTCCCCCATGTTCATTTGCTTACCGGAAACAATAACTTTCATGCACGCCATCCGCAGGTTCGAAAACCCACACCTACGGTCATTCGTCGGAAATAACTTGCGGCAACCAAATGTCGCTCTTCAAAGGCCGCGGAAAATAGCACCGTAGCAAGTGTAGTCAATACCCGCGCCGGGTCCGTTTTCAGACCTGTAGCGCCTTTTCCCTCCGGCGCTGAACCGATGACGGAATCCGCATGGCATCCCGATATTTGGCAACGGTTCGCCGCGCAATTTCGATCCCCTCTTCCTTCAGGATCTCGACTATCCGTTCGTCGGAAAGAACGCTTTCTGGCGTCTCATCATCTATCAGCGACTTGATGCGGAAACGAATGGATTCCGAGGATCGGAATTCGCCGAGCTCGGTCTGGCCGATCGCAGAGTTGAAGAAATACTTCATCTCGAAAATGCCGCGACTCATCGCTAGGTATTTGTTGGCGGTGACACGGCTGACCGTGCTTTCATGCACGCAGATGACTTTGGCGACATCGTGCAGCGTCAGCGGTTTCAAAAATTCCACCCCATTTTCGAAGAAGGCTTCCTGCTGAACCACCAGCTCCGACGCCACCTTCAGGATAGTCTCGGCGCGCTGGTGAAACGCCCGCACAAGCCAGTTCGCGGACTGAAAACGGTCTCTCAGAAATTCTTTGTCTGATTTTGACCGCGCCTGTTTCCGCACGAGGGCGTAGTATCGGTTGTTGACCAGGACCCGGGGCATGGTGTCGCTGTTCAGTTCGACGATCCAGCCTTCCTTGCCGTGCCGGACAAACACATCAGGCACCACCGGCTGGGCCACGTCGTGCAGAAAATCGGACGCAGGCTTGGGGTTTAGCGACTTAATCTCAGAAACCATCTGCAACAGGTCTTCGTTGTCGATACCACACAGTTTGCGAAGCCGGGCGAATTCGCGTTTCCCCAGCAGGGGCAAATTGTCGAGCAGGGTCTGCATTGCGGGATCGAGACGCTCCTTTTCGCGTAACTGGATAGCAAGACATTGCGACAACGACCGCGCGAAAATCCCTATCGGATCCAGTTGCTGGCATCGGCTCAACACCTCGCAGACGCGGTCGACAGAGCAACCGAGGG
>CAJWUK010000298.1 GCA_913047365.1 uncultured Alphaproteobacteria bacterium
GACATATACACCGGCCCGTTCGGCGTCCGCTGCGCCATTTCCCCGGCACGGATCAGTTGTTCGTGCAGCGTGTGGATGCTGCTGACCGGGTGAGACCACTTGGTGATCTTGTCGACCAGACCATGTGGCCCACCGACCACCGACAACACGCCCTGCCATTGAGGGCCAGGCTCGAAATCGGGATTTTCGCTGTAGGTTAGGGACTCACCGGAAATGACCATCATGGGAAGGCCCTGCCGGTTAGCGGCATCGATGCCCATCGACCCCTGCAGCAGGCCAACGCCGGTGTGCAGCATCACTGCCTGCATACGCCCTGTCATGGCGGTGTAACCCATGGCCAGATTGACAGCGAGAGTTTCATGCGCGCAGCTCAGATATTCCGGCCCGTCTGCACCGGTATCCTCCTGTCGGGCGAAGGCTTCCCACACCGCGCCCCATTCGGAACCGGGGGACGCCATGACGTAATCGATATCCAGACGCCGGAAGGCCTCAAGGATCGCTTCGCCGCCATCGAGATGGTTTTTCATTCCTGTTTCCCATATCCGGGCGCGTATCTGGCCGCGCTGATGAGAAATCATAGCGTTTTGATCTATCAGTGGCGAACAAGAATGAGACGAGGCAGAACATGCCGGAGACGAATACCAGGCCGGACGATCGTTTCGGCGCCCTCCGGGCTTATACTCCCGGCTCCGACCTTTCAAATCTTTCCCGCCACCTCCTCGCGCGTTGGCACATCCATGCCGCACCGCACCGCCGGTCGCGCCTTGATGGTTTCGTACCATGCCTGCAGCCGGGGCGTTTCGGCGAGGTCCAGGTCGTACCACCGGTGTAGTGCGATCCACGGAAAGGTCGCGATATCGGCAATGCTGTAGTCGTCCCCGGCCAAATAGTCTGAGTTCGCCAATCGGTGGTCCATGACCTCGCAAAGCCGCCGCACTTCACCCAGGTACCGTTCCCGGCCATAGGCCAGCGCTTCATCGGGCGTATCCTTCGGAAACTGATGCAGAAAATGAAACGCCTGGCCGAAATTGGGCCCAACCCCGCCCATCTGCCACATCAGCCATTCGATCGCTTTCCAGCGTCCCTCCGGATCGGCGGGCAGAAACTTTCCCGTCTTCTCCGCCAGGTACATCAGGATCGCGCCGGATTCGAAGATCGTGACCGGTGCGCCGCCAGGCCCGTCGTGATCGACGATGACCGGAATACGCCCGTTGGGGTTCAGCGCCCGGAAACGGGGATCGTCCTGTTCGCCCGCCGTGATATCGACGATCTGGAGGTTATAGGGAAGATCGCATTCCTCCAGCATGATCGACACCTTGCGTCCGTTGGACGTGCGATAGGTGTAGAGATCGATCATGGTGACCGCGGCTCAGCCGTCGAGCTTTTTCCGGAGCAGTTCGTTGACCGCCTGCGGGTTGGCCTTGCCCTGGGTCGCCTTCATGACCTGGCCGACGAACCAGCCAAGCACCTTTTCGTTACCACCCTTGTACTGTTCGACCTGGGCGGTGCCGTTGGCGATGGCTTCGTCGACAGCCGCCTCGATGGCGCCGGTATCGGTGACCTGCTTCAGGCCACGTTCCTCGACGATCTTTTCGGGGTCGTCGCCGGTCTCGAACATGATCTCGAACACGTCCTTCGCAAGCCGGTTCGACACGGTGCCGTCACCGATCAGATCGACCAGCTTACCAAGTTGGCCGGCATTGACGGGCGAGTTTCCTATTTCCTTATCGGTGCGGTTCAGTGCGCCGAACAGTTCGCCCATCACCCAGTTGGCGGCGACGCGCGCATCGCGGCCCTCAGCGACCTGTTCAAAAAACTGGGCGGTTTCCCGTTCGGCCACCAGCGTTCCCGCGTCAATCGCGCTTAAGCCATAATCTTCCATGAACCGGTGCTTCTTCTGATCCGGCAGCTCGGGCAGGGTTTCGCGGATCGCATCCACCCAGCTTTGCTCGAATTCCAGGGGGAGAAGGTCGGGATCCGGGAAATAGCGGTAATCATGCGCTTCTTCCTTTGACCGCATCGAGCGGGTCTCACCCTTGTCGGGATCGAACAGGCGGGTTTCCTGGTCTATCTCGCCGCCGTCCTCGATGATCTCGATCTGGCGGCGCGCTTCGTATTCGATGGCCTGGCGGACAAAGCGGATGGAATTGACATTCTTGATTTCGCAGCGCGTGCCGAGATCGTCGCCGGGGTGCCGGACGGACACGTTCACGTCGGCGCGCATCGAACCTTCCTGCATGTTGCCGTCGCAGGTGCCAAGGTAGCGCAGGATCGAGCGCAGCTTGGTCAGATAGGCGCCCGCCTCCTCAGCCGTCCGCATATCGGGCTCGGACACTATTTCCATCAGTGCAACGCCCGAACGGTTGAGATCGATCAGCGTTTTGCGCGGGTCCTGATCGTGGATCGACTTGCCCGCATCCTGTTCCAGATGCAGCCGCGTGATGCCGATGGTGCGGCTGGTCCCGTCTTCCAGATCGATCTCGACCTGGCCCTCGCCGACAACGGGATCGAGATACTGGGAAATCTGGTAGCCCTGCGGCAGATCGGGATAGAAGTAATTCTTGCGGTCGAAAATCGAGACAAGGTTGATCTGGGCATTCAGGCCAAGACCCGTGCGCACTGCCTGTTCCACCGCCTTTTCGTTGATCACCGGCAGCATGCCTGGCATTGCGGCATCGACCAGCGAGACCTGGGTGTTCGGCTCCGCGCCGAATTCGGTCGATGCGCCGGAAAACAACTTGGACGCTGACG
>CAJWUK010000299.1 GCA_913047365.1 uncultured Alphaproteobacteria bacterium
AAAAACTAGCCGTGATTTTTGCACCGGCTGCATTTGATCCGTTTTCGAGGGCGACGACCGGGTCGTTCTTCAGGTCTTGGGGGGTTCGCGGCGCAGCTTTGCGGGGTCGAATATTTTTCCGCGGCGGCACAAAGTTCTCGCTACGGTCAGTGAGCGCAGGAAAACCCGAAACTGCTGCGCGCCTATCCTGTTTCTTTGTACCGAGGCCATTATCCAAAGCCGCTTCGTTCTATCCATGTATCGTTCGCCGGCGTCACGGGAAGAAGCATTTGCGAATTCCCGCAATGGGATTGATTCGTGCCATCCGCTCGTGTAATCGATCCGCGCCCTTCACCAACCAGTGTAGTATGGACCATGAGCGACGATACCAAAGCTTCCAAATCAACGACGCCCGATTCCGATTCTTCCCCGGCGCCGGATTCGTCTTCCTCCTCCTCGTCTTCATCCAGTGAAGGCGGTAAGTCCGCAAAGGAGGCCATCGGCGGCGCCAAGACCGGCCATTACGGGTATTTCAGCAACATTAAAACGCCGGAATACAAATCCGGCTGGGACGATATCTGGGGCAAGAAAAAGAAGAAGCCGGCCAAGCGCAAAAAGGTTGTATCAAAGGAACCCGTGGTGGTGGAAATCGATGTCTACGACCTGCCGGAAGATGCACAGGCGGCGCTCGCTGATGCAGCGAAGATCGGGCTGAAAGGCAGGCGTATCTCCTACGACAACCGAGCGAAAAAGGGCGACGTGTCCTGGCGCATCGTGTGCGAGGTTAAGCGCTAGCGGTCTTGTCGATTCCGTTCCAGCTTACGCGGTATCCAGTATTTCTTTCACTTGGCCAGGCGTTTCCGCATCCACATTGTTGAACAGGGCACGGTCGGCTTCGGTCAGATAGTCGGTTATGGCGGGCGCGAAATTGGCGCGTTCGCGGATGGCGCCGTACCAGCGGGACAGGTTGGGGCAGTCCAGCGCCCACAGCCCCAACAGCCCCAGATCGGACAGCCGGTGAGCATAAGGTGTCACAGCGCAATCCGCTAGGCTGTATGCGGGTCCGGCGAGGAATTCTGTTTCGGCCAGTGCCGACTCCATGTCGCGCATCAGCGTGTTCACCGCCTTCACCGCCCCGATAACCACCGGCGCTTCCAGCCCCTGTTCGTACACTGCGGTAAACCGCGTGCGGCGGTTTTCGTCCGGTATTTTGGCGAGTCGTTCAACCCGGCTCTCTTCGTCCAGCTTCAGGAAGCCCGGGCGATAGGCGGTGGCGTGGGTCAGGCTGCCTATGGACGGATGCACGATATCGTCCACCCGTTTCATCCAGAGCCGCATCCGCGCCCGGGCGTATGCATCGGCGGGCAGCAGTGAAGGCACCGGATGGGTGTCCTCTAAATAATGCAGAATGACCGACGATTCCAATATCACGGCCTCGCCGTTTACCAGGGTTGGCACCACGGCGTTGGGGTTCAGTTTGAGGTAGTCGGGATCGAACTGGTCGCCCGCGCGCAGATCGATGTTGTGGCTCTGGAACTGCACGCCCTTTTCGTGTAGCGCCAGGCGCACCTTGATCGCGCAGACCGACGTGGTGCCGTCGTAGAGTGTGAGCATTCCCCCCCCCGTAGGTATTTTGCTGGCAGTATAGCCGGGCTTGCGATGCGACAGAACGTTTCCGTCGCAATTAAGGTCAGGCCAGCAATGCCCAACCTGAAAAGGCCAATTGGTCCAGGCGCAACTACGGACGTGGCTGTAGTATTCTGTTGGGCGATGATGTCATTCATGGCTAGTTAGCGGCCTGCGTTGCCGAAGATCTGGAATAGATAATCAGGGTCGCTGACATACTTGCCTAGCGCGGATAATTAAAACTCATCACCCACGCCCTCGGAAAAATTATCTATACCGGTGCTGGTCGCGACGTCCGGGCCCCGCTGTGCGTCTGCCAGAATTGATTTATTCGTCGTGCGGTCGGTTTAATGGCCCGCACGCGGTTTGACGGCGGGCGCGCAGGTGGTATGAGCATCTGCACATCCCGAATTAAAAGGCCTCCTCCCAATGAAGTATTCCCGAAAAGACGCCAAGGATTTCGCGCAGGAAAATTTTCGCGGCATTTTCGCTGCCAATTTGACCCCGTTTACCGCCGATGGCGCGCCGGATGAAGAAGGCCTGCGCCGCAACATGCGCCACTGGGTGGATGATTTGGAGATCGCCGGGTTATTTATCAATGGCAAGCAGGCCGAATTCTTTTCCATGTCCATCACCGAGCGCAAACAGCAATTCGACATCGTCGTCGATGAGGTGGGCGACCGCTGTCGCACGGTGCTGTCCTGTTCCGATGAAAACCTGGACACCGTGCTGGAACTGGGCCAGCACGCGCAGGATATTGGCGCCGACTGGATCATTGTTCATGCGCCGCCGCTCTATTTCCACGACAACGTGGATTCGGTACTGAAGGAATATTACAGCCATATTTCAGAACAGCTCGATATCGGCATCGCGATCTGGCACCAGCCGGATTACAACTACGTCTTGGAACCGGAAACCTGCGCATCTATTGCTGAGCTCGAAAACATCGTCGCCATCAAATACAGCGTCGACCGCGAACGCTATGCCAAGCTGACGGAGATGAGTCGGGGCAAGTTGATCGTCAGCACGTCGTCCGAAGACCTGTGGCTCGAAAACCTTATAGAGCTGGGCTGGCAGGTTTATCTCTGTTCCACGCCGCCGTTCCTAATGCAGACAGCGGTGGACAAGCGCATGAACGAATATAC
>CAJWUK010000300.1 GCA_913047365.1 uncultured Alphaproteobacteria bacterium
CTGGATATTAAAAAATATCAACGGTTCCGTGTGCTCATAAACACCACCCTTCATCGTATTTCCTCTCGACGTACTCGATCTGAAGAGGACTTGTGATCTCGAACCTGTCCTCTGGGAGTGCATTCAACCTTTCATCCCTAATCCTCTTCTTCTTGAGGATCGAGAACACATGCGTGTTGAAGAACCTCTTACCGTGAGGGGTCTGATACCCATGCTCATTTAACCACTGCGCGATCTTCCGATACCCCATTCCTTCGTCATGAAGTCTCTGGATCAGGTCATGCAGTTCCAATTAATAATCGGAATATGGTGCAGGATTAGAGAGTCGACAGGACGTTAGTGTCGCAGTGAAACAGAGGTAATATTCGACCTCTGGAACCCGTACGTTGGAAACTACTCCACCGTCACAGACTTCGCCAGATTGCGCGGTTGATCGACGTCCGTGCGTTTAAGTACAGCGACGTGATAGGCCAGCAACTGGATCGGGATGGTATAGAGGATCGGTGCAACGAACGCATCGACCCCCGGCATTTCTATAGTCGCCGCCGCCATATCGCCCAGTTTTTCGATGCCAGCAGCGTCCGACAGGAAGATCACACGGCCACCGCGGGCGATAACCTCCTGCATGTTGGAGGCGGTCTTGTCGAACAGTTCATCCGACGGCGCGATCACAATGACAGGCACATGTTCGTCGATCAGGGCAATCGGCCCGTGCTTCATCTCTCCCGCGGCATAACCCTCTGCATGTATGTAAGAGATTTCCTTGAGTTTCAGCGCGCCTTCAAGCGCGATGGGATAGCCGGTCCCGCGCCCCAGATAGAGCACGTCCGTCGCTTCGACCACCTCGTGCGCCAGCTTTTCGAGCGCCTCGTCATGATTGAGAACGTCATTCGCACGTGACGGAACCTCGGTGAGCGCATGGCAGAGGGCTGCTTCCTGTTCCCGGTCAATGCGTCCGCGCGCAGCGGCCATGCCAATTGCGAAGCAGGCCAGTGTTGTGAGCTGGGTAGTAAACGCCTTGGTCGAAGCCACGCCGATTTCCGGTCCGGCCTTGGTCTGCAAAACGGCATCGGATTCCCGCGCCATGGAACTTTCGGCCACATTCACCACCGACACGATCTGCTGACCCTTGTCCTTGGCGTATCGCAACGCTGCAAGTGTATCTGCTGTTTCGCCGGACTGCGATATGAACAGCGACAAGCCGCCCTGTTGCATCTCCACCGTGCGGTACCGGAATTCGGACGCGATATCGATATCGCAGGGGATACCGGCGACGGTTTCAAACCAGTAACGCGCCACCATACCGGCGTGAAAAGAGGTTCCGCAGGCAACGATGGCTATACGCGGTATCTTGGTCAGATCGAAGGGCATATCCGGCAGGTTGATGACTTCGTTCCAGGGATTGAGAATTGTCTGCAGCGTATCGCCTATCACCGCGGGCTGTTCGTAGATCTCCTTCAACATGAAATGGGGGAAATTTCCCTTGCCGATCATCGCGCCCGAGGTAGAAGTCTGTTGGACATCGCGTTCAACGATGGCATCTGTTTCGTCATGGACAACCGCACCATCGGCCGTGATTTCCGCCCAGTCGCCTTCTTCCAGATAGCTGATCCGCTGGGTCAGAGGCGCCAGTGCGAGCGCGTCGGAGCCGATATAAATTTCACCGTCTCCATAGCCGATGGCGAGCGGGCTGCCGCGTCGGGCAGCAATGATCAAATCGTTATGGCCCGCGAAGAGGATGGCTAGCGCGAACGCACCTTCCAGCCGCTTCAAAGAGGCCGCAACGGCATCAGCAGGCGATTTTCCCTGGGCCAGATAACTGCTGATCAGGTGAACGACGGCCTCTGTGTCGGTGTCGGTTTGGAAATTGTGCCCCGCCTGGCCCAACTCCTGACGCAGTTCTTGAAAGTTCTCGATAATTCCGTTGTGGACCAGTACAACACGGTCATCCGCATGCGGGTGCGCATTGGCTTCAGTTGGCGAACCGTGGGTGGCCCAGCGGGTGTGCCCGATGCCAATAGTGCCGGCGATGGGTTCGTCGCCAATCAGGGCTTCCAGATTGGTGATTTTCCCTTCCGCGCGGCGGCGTTCGATACATCCGTTTACCAGGGTCGCGATCCCGGCGGAATCATAGCCGCGGTATTCGAGACGTTTCAGCCCATCCATTAACAGGGGCGGCGCATCTGACTTGCCGACCATCCCGATAATTCCGCACATGTTTTACGCTCTCATTTTTTTTTGGCGCCGTCTTTTTCCACCTGGCGTTTCTTCCGAAAGGCCTTGGCCCAGCCATCCATGTTTTTCTGACGGCTGCGGGCGACCGCCAATGCATCTGCACCGACCTCGCGGGTGACCACCGAACCTGCGCCAACAATCGCGCCGTCGCCGATCTTCACTGGCGCGACCAGCGCCGAATTCGAGCCGATAAAGGCGCCGGCGCCGATATCCGTCTTGCCCTTGAAGAAACCGTCGTAATTGCAGGTTATTGTGCCTGCCCCAATGTTCGCCTTCGCGCCGATCCGGGCATCGCCAATATAGGTCAGATGATTGACCTTCGCCCCCCGTTCGACCAGCGCCGCCTTGATTTCAACGAAGTTACCTATGTGAACGTCGCTTTCCAGTTTCGCTCCGGGGCGCAGACGGGCGAAGGGTCCGATGATCGTACCCGAGGCGACATCCGCCTGTTCGATGTGACAGAAAGACCGGATTTCGACGTTATCGGCGATGGAAACGCC
>CAJWUK010000301.1 GCA_913047365.1 uncultured Alphaproteobacteria bacterium
CGGCGCCGCAGGAAGATATCTGCGAATACTGGCGGTCTGGGGGCAGCACAGGACGACCACTTTTCTATCCAAAGACCTACGAAGATATTCGTTACAACATGGTCGGGTTTGCGAGGACGTTTCAGTGTTCCGGAACTGCGCCGGGGAATGTGGCGCATATCTCCTTTCCGCTCGGCATTCATCCCGCGGGTCATATGTGGGCGCGGTCGGCCAGGATTTTGGGGATCGGCGCAATATGGGGCGGCGCCGGGGCGGCGCTGCCGTCGGCTGCGCAGTTGGACCTTATCCAGGATTTGAAACCCACCATCTGGATGGGCATGTCCAGTTACGGGCTTCACCTCGCCAACATGGCATCAGCAAGCGGCGTTAACCTGAAAGGAGGATCCGTAAACCGGATACTCTGCACCGCAGAGCCGGTGTCGGCGGCCAAACGCGCCAAGCTGGAGCGTGACTGGGGCGCCGATGTATACGACTGCTTCGGGATGACCGAATGCAGTATGATGGGGGCAGAAAGTGAGGTGCGCGACGGTTTCCATATCTGGACCGATCTCGCCTATATCGAGGTGCTGAACGAACAGACGATGAAGCCCGTTGCCGAAGGCGAGCCCGGCGTTCTCGTTATGACACCTCTGTTCAGTAATAACGGAGCAGCCTTCCTGCGCTGGAATTCCGGCGATATCGTCACCTGGAAGCGGGAAGGGGACACCAATTCTCCCTTCCGTGTGTTTCCGGTAATTCGGCATGCGCACCGGACCGCAGGGTTCTTCAAATTCCGCGGCATGAACATCAATCACCAGGAATACGAAGATTTCGTGTTCGAAATGCCCAACATCAATGATTTCAAGGCGGAACTTGTGTCGCTTGCCGACGGAACCGACGGCTTTGTTGTCTCGATCGAAATCTCACCTGACACAGAGGCTGATCCGGTTATCGAGAAACTGGCGACCGAAACCAAGCGGGTGTTTGAAGTAACTCCATCCATAGAAGTTTTGAAAGTCGGAACCTTGGCGACGGAATTCGAAAGCAGTGTCAAAGCGCCGAGATTTGCCGATCGTCGGCAATAATCGAAGGCGCTTAAGCTACCCCGACTGTGGCAACGGGGATTGAGATGTCGGCGATCGCCGTAACGCCCATTACGACTCTAATTTTCAGGGTTTCCGCGAAACGAGAACCGATGGCAACGGGATGTACCGGTTCGGGCCGATTACGGCTGCCCGTTATATAGGCGGGACACCACATATTCATTTCTAGGAGAAAGATTACGGGCGTGAGGATTTTACCTCACAGCTTTAACTTCCCGAACATCCAGAAAATGAGGGTGATTTTTATATATGCGTCTGGGGTCTGGCGAAATCGCGTTGCGTCCAGTTTCTTCTAAGTACCGGATCCGGAACTAGAATAGAAGGCAATCAAGGACAGGTTTGATATCGCCCTCAAATGCGCAGAAAACTGCGAATCGATTCGAAACGAACACCCTATCTGCGTCTTGCAATGTCCCCTAATGCACTGTCCTTAAAAGGCAATTCACAACGCAACGGGTTGGTTGGACATATTATTGTCCTCCTGTCGGGCAATACTGAAAACTGATAACTTTACTTACATGAATACTACGACATTTGTTTTCAATTTGCTTCGCGGTTTTCTCCCTTTCCGTGAAGCAGATGCGCCGCAGAGGAAGTCGTTTTGGTTGTCCCACCAATGCCTCCCTGTACTCCTTTGCGCTGGGCGGAGCCGTTAAAGCCGGCGCGGGCGTTGGCTCCGCTCTTTTCAAAGACTTCCGAATAAGAAGAAACAGATGAACACTGCGGCTGCGATGCCGGCTGCATCGGCGCACAGGGCTGCAATAAGGGCGTGCCGTATTCGCCGAATCTGCACCGCGCCGAAATATACCGCCAACACGTAGAACGTCGTTTCCGTGGAACCCTGAAGTGTGCTGACAAGGTATCCGGCGTAGGAATCCGGTCCTATATTGGGATCCTGAATGATGGAGGCGAGAACGCCGTAGGCCCCCGAACCGGAGAGCGGCCGAAGCATGGCCATCGGCAAAGCTTCCGGCGGCATACCGAATAATGTCGTAATCGGGCCGATCGCCGTTATGACGGCTTCAAGAGCGCCCGAATTCCGGAACATCCCGACCGCAACCAGGATCGCGACCAAATAGGGGATGATGCGGATGGCGACTTTGAAGCCGTCTTTTGCGCCTTCGACGAAGGCCTCGTAAATTCTTACCTTCTTGGCGACGCCAAATCCGAGTAATCCAACCATGAGCCCGGGAATGATCCAGGGTGATATGGTGCGTCCATGAAGGATGGTGACCGGTACTAGGGCAGCGATACCGGCAAGAGCTGCCACCGATACCCAAAGCGGATAGGTATCATCTGCCGCGTCGGGCAGGGCTTCTCCATGGTCTATAGAGGTATCGGGCTCGGTGACTTCCTCAGGAGGCGTAATTTGGGCTGGGGTTTTCCATCGACGTTGAAGGATCAGGCAGGCAATGATGGCGACGGTGGTGGAACAAACGGTGGCGAACAAGGTTGTTGGCAAAATGCCTGCCGGGTCGGCGGAACCGGCAGCGGCGCGAAGTGCGATAACGCCTGTCGGTAGCAGCGTCACGCTGGAAGTGTTGATTGCCAGAAACAGCGCCATCGCATTGGTCGCCGTTCCCTTGTGAGCATTTAGCTTGTCGAGTTCTTGCATGGCGCGGATGCCGAAAGGCGTTGC
>CAJWUK010000302.1 GCA_913047365.1 uncultured Alphaproteobacteria bacterium
TCACCCAACCGAGAAACGTATACTGGCTTCGCGATGCCACCGTCTGAAACCGTTTACTGGGAAGACATCGAGACCGGCCGCGTGCTGGAAACCGGGCTGTTGAATATCGACGCCCTTGGCATCCGGGGCTTCGCACAAAAATTCGACCCCCAGCCCTATCACCTGGATCGCGATGCGGCGGAAGCATCGCTGTTCGGCGGTCTCTGCGCCAGCGGCTGGCATGTTTCCGCCATGATGATGAAGCTGATCAGCGAAGAGCTAATCAAGGAGAATATCGCCCTTGTCGGCAGTAAGAAGGTTCCGTGGCTGGAATGGTACCGCCCCGTGTTCGAGGGCGACACAATCTTCGCTCTCGCGACCATCACCGACAAGACACCATCGGAAGATGCCGCCGACTATGGGTTGATCGGTTTCGATATCGATGTTCACAACCAGGACGAAAAGAAGGTCATGGCCCTTTCGGCCTATCTGATGGTCCAGCGCCAGGGAGGGAACGATGGCTGAATCGTTTCTGCGATCCCGCTGGTTCGAGGATATCCCAGTTGGCGAATTCCACGTTTTCGGCAGCTATACCTTCAGCGAACAAGAAATCATCGATTTTGGCGAGCTCTACACGCCGCTGGTCTACCATACCGACCCGGATGCAGCGCTCGACACCCGCTATCGTGGGCTAATTGCCTCCAAATGGCATATATGCGCCGTCTGGATGCGCTTGATGGTCGGTTACATGGAGCGCTATGCCCTGGGCGTAGAAGACGGGCGGCGCAACGGCGCCGGCATGAGGGTGGAGGACCTGGAACAGTTCGTCCCGGTGAAGTCCGGTCACACGCTGACCTTTTCCCACGAAATCGTCGAAAAACCGGACCGGGTGATCCGCGACAAGTGGGGCATCATCCGCAGCCGCAACGAAGCCTTCAACCACCGCGGCGAGCTGGCGCTGCGCTTCTATATAGACATTCTGGCGGAACGCACGCCGAAATAACGGTGTCCAATGGGTGACTATATCCTTCTGACTGCTGTCACACTGCTCTCGCTAGGGGCAGGCGCCCTAACCCGGCATGGCTGGCTGGCAAAGGATCAGGGATACTTCTTCCTAGGCGCTGTTCTTCTGGCGGGATTGGTTGTCGCGGTCTTTCGAGTGACGGCAAAGATCGTTAGCCGGTGGCGGAAGATGAGTAACTAACAAAAAACCATGCCACATCACGTTAACCATACCGAAAGATGGCACTGGTCAGAACGGACGAAACCGGATTTCTAGATCGGACCCTGTGGCGGAGAATATGTCGCTGCGCGTACCCTCCACGTTCTTTGGATTGGGTAGTTTCCGGACGCAGACACCGTCAATTTTTGATCACTTGGTTTTTGCCATGTCAGGCTTTTCGACGGTACCTGTATCAGCATTTTGGGATACGATAACGGCGGCGATTTTGCCTTTCATTCGAAAGCGAACGGCCGCGTCGCCGCCCACACCATGCCGGATCAAGTTCTTTTCAACGACCCACTCAACGGCCTCGACAGAGATCCGGCAGCAACAACGGGTTTCGATCGCGTCTTGACCAGAATTTCGATTTCAATGATATGGATTACCCGGTCTCCTGAGGATTGATGCAAAGTAGTCAACTCCGACAAATCAACCCACGCAAATTCCTGAAATCTCCGAGAATTTTCTGTTCGGGACCCGATTTATGGAGCTAGCCAGGGATCGGAAGCTCACAGCAAAATGGGCGAACCTTGGGCGACCTAATGAGCCATTTCCGCCGCAAGCATATCATCCACGATCTTGCGCATGGTTTGCAGGGGCTTATCGCTTGCTATGGCCTGCATCGGTACTTCGGGATTGGCATCCAGCGCGGCCTGCTGGTGTTCGATCGCCCAGACATCCTCATCGATGACGTTGTTCAGGAATTTCCAGGAATCAGAAGACGGCGGCCATTCGTGACCGACGACCTGAAAATAATGCACCGTTCCTTCGGTCTCGGGCGTGATGAAGTGATGGGGGAGGATATCCCAGCGCCCCTCACCTGTCGGCAACGTACTCTTGGGCCCGCCGCTTCCGATCTCCGCCACCCCAGTGTGCACCCGGTAGAACGATGGGCCCTGAAAATCGAGCAGGTGCCAGCGGTCGATATTCTTGCTGGCGTTGGAAAGACGCCCATAGCCGGCGGGCGCCGGTATATCGTTCGTTCTTCTGGAAAAATGAAAACCGCTTCCCTCTTTCTCGAGCCTCAGTTGGGCTTTGCCCATATCCTCGCTGCCGCCTCCAGATGGAATGTGGAGGTAGGCGACATGCAGCAGATCGGCAAGGTTATCGTTCAACAAGAGATAATTGGCCTTCGCGTGCCGATAGAGCCGGGATGAATGCCAACCGGGACGCTCGAGCCAACTACAGTCAAAAATATCCTCCGGATTAGCCTTGTTCGGTGGGCCCATCCAGATCCACACCATGCCCGCTCGCTCTTCTACCGGATAGCTCCGAAGCCGGATCTGGTCCGTGGAGTCCTGACCAGGAACGTGGACACAAACACCTTTAGAATTGTAGGTCAGGCCGTGATATGGACAGATCAGACAACCGTCATTAGTAATCCTACCCAATGAAAGAGGCATCCGCCGGTGCGCACAACGATCTTCCAAGGCCGCAATCTTATTGTCGGGCGTACGGTACAACACGACGGGTTCGCCGATAACGGTTCGGGAAAGAGGTTC
>CAJWUK010000303.1 GCA_913047365.1 uncultured Alphaproteobacteria bacterium
TGATGGCCACTGCATCGGCCAGGGGAATTTTCGAAAGCGCGTAGAAATAGCCCAGGGTCCCGATCACCACGAAAACCGACCGAAGGGCAAAAACGGGGATTTTCTTTGTCTTCAGCCCTTCGCCGCGGGTCCGGATCAACCAGGGCATCATGAAAACAAAGCCCAGCCCGGTCCGGAAAAAGGCGATGACGAAAGTATGTACGTCGGCGGAAAGATGTCGGATAGTCGCCGCCATGGCAGTCAGGCAGAACGCGCTGGCTACCAGCCATATCGCGCCCCTAATTGGTCCCGGAAGTCCGTTAAACCAGACAGCAATCCCTGCCCGGTTCATGAAGGTTTTCGGTTGTGTCTGAGGGATTCCGTCCGGCCCGCGAAAATCGATGCGCAGAAGATTACCGTGCCCCCAACCACCGTCCATACATCAGGCAATTCCGAAAAGAAAACGAACCCGATGGCGATCACGAAAGGCAGGCGCGTAAAATCAAACGGTGCGATGGACCCCACCTCACCGGTGGCGAACGCACGTGAATACAGGCGTTGGGCTGTGGTTGAAAGGGCTCCCAGCATAAAACCCCAGAACCACTGCTCCCATGTCGGCCATTTCCAGACAAACAGCGTCGCGACAAAGGCGAAGGGCAGCATGTAGATCACCTGATAGAGCGCGGCCTGATCCGGCGTGTCGGTCCGCAGGGTGACTTTCAGGATCATTGCCGATGCCGCGATACATATACCGGCGCCGATCACCAGAAAGACGCCGACATTCACGTCTTGAAACCCTGGTCGGATGACAATCAGGGTGCCGGCAAAACCGACGAACATCGCCAGCCAACGAGTTAAATGGGCCGATTCCTTTAGAAACACCACGGCTGAGAGGGCGATAAACAGGGGAAAGGTGAACGATATCGCTGTGGCGTCCGCAAGGGGAACAAGGGAAAGCCCGCCAAACCAGCCATACATTGCCACGGTGCCGAGAAACCCCCGCCACACATACAGCTTGGTATGAGGCGTTTTCAGGATTACCAAACCCATCTGCATCAGCCAGGGCAACATGATGACGATGCCGAAGACTGCCCGGAAGAACGATATCTCGATAAAATGTAGGTCGGCAGAGAGGTGTCGAACGATGCCTGCCTGGGCGGCGAAGAAAACGGCGCTGCCGGTCATCCATATCGCGCCTTGCACCGAGAGCGGTAGGCGGGTGAAAGTGTTTCCGGAAGTCTGGGTCATGGGAGAGCCATGGAACGGAGTAACGCAAGGGAGGTATCATGTCGATGCGTTTTCGCGACTCGGTCGTCTGGGTGACAGGTGCGTCATCCGGTATCGGCGAAGAACTGGCAAAACAGTCTCATGCCGAGGGAGCAAAGGTCGTGCTCTCGGCTAGGCGGGAGGACGAACTCAACCGTGTCGCAGCCGAATGTAACGGCCCCGAGGAAACGGTGGTCCTACCCCTGGATGTGACAGATGAGGCGGCGATAACGTCGGCGGCAGAAAAAGTTCTGTCGCGGTTCGGGCGTGTGGATGTTCTGATCAATAATGCCGGTCTTACCCAAAGGGCGCGCATTATCGATACAGCCATGTCCGTTTACCGACAGGTGATGGAAGTAAATTATTTCGGTCCCCTCGCCCTCACCAAGGCGGTTCTTCCCTCCATGCTGGAATGCGGGAAAGGGCGCATTGTCTGTGTCAGCAGCGTTGCCGGAAAGTACGGATCGCCAATGCGCTCTGGCTACAACGGCGCCAAGCACGCCGTGCACGGCTTTTTCGATGCGCTCCGAGAAGAAACGCAGGGTTCCGGAATTGATGTCACGCTTGTTTTGCCGGGTGCGGTTAAAACCGACGTCTCCATCAATGCGCTTAGGGGTGACGGGTCGAAATACGACCGGATGGATTCTTTTCTAGAATCCGGCATGTCGGCGGCCGGGTGCGCGGCCCGTATTTTGACCGCCGTTCACCTCCGGCAACGCGAAGTCCTGATTGCCGAAGGGATTGCCCGTCGGAATGTCTGGTTGAAACGAATCTCCCCGGCTTTGCTTTCCTGGAGCATGCGCCGACGGAAACCGTTCAGAACCACCGTTACGGGGAACAGGCCGACCTGATACTCTATTATCTGCAGGCAAATACCCAATGGGAGAGAACGGGATGATTAGCGACCACAAGGAATTCGCCAAAGAAGTAGATGCGCGCGCAGCAAATCTTTTCAAAGCCACCCCCGATACCATGCGGGCCTTTCGCGGGCTTATGGAAAGTGCTGGAAAGGATGGTGCGCTGGATGCCAAGACCAAGGAATTGATGGCGCTCGCCATCGGGATTGCTGTTCATTGCGAGGGGTGCATCAACTATCACACCCGCGAAGCTCTAAAAAAGGGCGCCAATCGCGAAGAAATCGCGGAAACCGCCTCTGTCGCGATCGAAATGGGTGGTGGTCCGGCTGCGGTTTACGGCGCCCAGGCACTGGATGCGTTTGATCAGCTCTCTGGCTGAAATCCAGCCTTTCCGATGATCGAAAAAATACTTTGACCCGTATCCTTTACAAGCGCATTTTCCCACGGATTTTTTAACCTCGGCGTTCAGTTAAAACCCGGCCCGGGGCCATTTGGAGGCGGATTTCGTTGATGTTGAGGGGAATTTTGACTGGTCTGGTTAAGGTCGCTTTCATTGCCTTCGGGCTTTCCGCGATTGTGCTGCCGCCAATCGGT
>CAJWUK010000304.1 GCA_913047365.1 uncultured Alphaproteobacteria bacterium
GCTCTGCCCTGGGTCGCGGCGGAACGGCAGGATACCATTGATCTGATGGGTGAGGATTTCTGGCGCTACGGAATTGAAGAGTGCCGTCACGAGATAGAGGCACTGGCGCGGTATTCGTTCAATGACGGCCTGTCTGAACGGTTGCTGACACCGGAAGATCTTTTTGCTGAATCAACGTTCGAGATTTCGAAGATATAAAATATACCATCCGGAAGGGATGAAAGATGGATCTGCCATCAAGCGATGAAATCTACGCGCTGAAAGTCGACGAATTCGATACTTCGAAGCTGTTGACCAATGCCGCCCGCCAGCGGGATGATCGCGGGCTTGAAGACGTGTTCATTGTCGATGCCGATTCCCATCATTACGAAACCGAAGCCGTCTCCGAATTACTGGAATACATCGAAGATCCGGTGATGAAGCAGCTTTCGCTGTCGGCGTTGGGCGTTGCGCGAAAATCCCGCGGCTTTCCTTATTCTCGGGTCGGCTACCAGGATGTCGGGGGGCGCATAACGCGTGAACCTCTGCGCCAACTGGAAAGCACGGTTCCTGACGGCGGGCACCGCGATGTGCAGCTTGCTCACAAGCGCATGGATTCCATGGGCGTCGATGTCGCCGTGCTATTGCCGACGCCGATGATGTTGATGGGGATGCATCCGCAGATCGAATTCGAAGCGCAGATTGCCATGGCGTACAATCGCTGGCTGTCCGAGAAAGTTCTGGCCGAATCCGACCGGCTGAAATCCTTCGCCTATCTGCCGTTCAACGATCCGGAAGCGTCCTATCGCATTGTCCAGGAATTCAAGGACGTACCCGGTATTGTCGGTTTCCTGGTGACGTCGGTACGCCAGAACGCGGTGCACGACAATGTGTACATGAAGACCTATGCCGCCATTCAGGAGGCTGGCAAAGTTCTGTCGTTCCACACCGGTTACGACTGGGACGATCCTACTTTCGGGAGCCCCAGCCGATTCGTTGCGGTGCAGGCGATCGGTTATCCATTCTACAATGTCGTGCACTGCGTCAACTGGCTGTGTAACGCGATGAACGAACGTTTCCCCGACCTGAACGTTCTATGGATGGAAGGCGGTCTGGCTTGGGTCCTTTGGGTGATGCAGCGCATCGATTCCGAATACCGCATGCGATCGTCGGAAGTACCCGGCCTGAAGAAACTGCCAAGTCATTACATGCGTGACATGTACTACACGTCGCAGCCGCTGGAAGCCGGCGACACATACCTGTTGGAACAGACGATGAAAGCCGTCGATGCCGGCAACCAGGTAATCTACGCGTCGAACTATCCACTGCCGGATATGGATGTGCCGTCGGTGATCTGGGATCTGGATTTCCTCGACGAACAGGCCAAGCGGAATATATTGGGCGAAACAGCGCGCAAGCTTTTCAAGCTCTGAGTTTTTCCGGGGGGTAAGAACACAATGCTGTCGCCCGATCACTATCCCTTCGTTCCGATAACGGAGCGTAAGCCGCTGAGGTGGCCGGGGGGGCACCGCATGGTGGTGATCTTCACCATTAATTGTGAATTCTGGCCGATGACCTGGGACAAGGAAGAACCCCTCTATCCCGGTGGTCCGGCATCCATTCCCCATGTTCTACCCGGAAACGTTCCCGACTACGCGAACTGGACATGGCGGGAATACGGTCACAGGGTTGGGGTGTGGCGGCTGTTCGAGGAGTTTGACCGGGCAGGCATTCCCACGAGCTGCACCATCAACGCCCTGACGGCGCTGGAACGGCCACAGATCGTTACAATTGCGGATGATCGCGGGTGGGAAATCCTCGCTCATAACTGGTCGCAGACCGACATCATGTCGTCGTATGCCGATAAGCCGGATGAAGAACGCGAGGTCATCGCCCGCATTGTCGAGGCTTATCAATCGCTGCTCGGGCGAAAACCGCGCGGATGGTTGTCGTCTTCACTGCGCTCTACCCACGAGACCCCCCATCTCCTGAAAGAGGCCGGGTTCGATTTCATGGCGTGCTATCTGAACGACGATCAGCCCTACATGATGGAAACCCGGCACGGGCCGCTGGTGCAGATACCCTATTCGAACGATATCAACGACTTCGCCGTCTTTTCTCGTGGTGCCATGGCGGCATCTGGGGCGTTCGAACGGTTCCGGGATGAATTCGATGTTCTCTACGAGGAAAGCATCGAAAGCGGCCGGATGATGAATATTGGTCTGCATCCCCATGTCATGGGGAGGGGGTTTGCTGTTAAAGCGCTGCGACAGTTCATCGCCTATGTGAAGGAATTTGATGACGTCTGGTTCCCGAAAAGAGAAGAAATATCAGACTGGTACGCTGAGAATCACGCCTCCCACATATCGGCCGATTAAGCGGATTTTAACGTCATCTTCCGACCATTAACCCCGGAATTATTTACCGGTGGAAACAGGTTTTTTTTGCCCAATTGAAAACCGCTATCGCTGCGGACACCGAGGTGAAGGGACGTGACCGCCGCTCCACGCCGCGGCTGCGGTCGCGATGCTCAGTGTACGTTTCATGCTGGCCCCCCGTGTGTTTTATTATGTGCCGGCGTATTACCGGGAATCACGACACTGGTATATCGATACGGCTGCATAAATCGGGGAACGGAACGGATGACGACATTAAAGATCGGCAACGTCGCGGTGGACGGCGTAATGGAATGGCAGGG
>CAJWUK010000305.1 GCA_913047365.1 uncultured Alphaproteobacteria bacterium
GATGGTGAATGGCTTATTCTTCAATCCTGTATTTATTGGATGTAAGAATGGCAACGAATAACTGGGATAAAGAAGCGGACCTGCTTGTGGTTGGTGCCGGCCCGGCTGGCATGACCGCGGCGCTGGTGGCATCCTTGGAAGGCTTGGACGTTTTGGTCTGCGAAAAGGCGGCCCAGGTCGGCGGAACCGGCGCGACTTCGGCTGGAACGCTTTGGATCCCGGGAAACATACAAAGCAGAGAAGCCGGATTTAGCGACTCGCCGGAAGACGCAGCCCAATATCTCGAGCAGTTGATCGGCGGCGATCGAGCGAGCGAGCATCGGCGGATTTATCTGCGGGATGGGCCTTCGGTCATTGACTACCTTTCTGAGCGGACAGACGTGAAGTTTTTGCCGTGCGGTCTGCATCCTGATTACAGAAATAATATCGCCGGTGCCGGGCTTTCTGGCCGGGCAATAATTCCCGAAAATTTTGACGGGCGTTTGCTGGGGAAAGATTTCGAACGGGTGCGGCCTCCTATCCCTGAATTTCTTCTGATGGGCGGGATGATGGTGGGTAAGGTCGATATCATAAATCTGCTTGGCCGATACAAATCCCTCTCTGCGTTCCGTCATTCTGTGTCTATTACACTCAGATATCTTGTTGATCGGTTACGTTTTCGCCGCGGAACCCGGCTGGTGATGGGAAACGCTCTCGTTGCCCGGTTATTCTACAGTTTGAAAAAGCAGAACGTACCTGTCCTGTTTGAAGCGCCGATCTCGGAATTTGTTTGCGAGGGGGAGAGTGTGGCCGGTGCGGTTGTGAAATCACCAGATGGCGCGCTGCGGATTAGAGCCAAAAAGGGTGTCGTCCTTGCCACCGGAGGATTTGCCCACAACAAAAAATACCGCGAGGCATTTATGCCGCACCTGATTCCAATTTACTCGATGGCGGCTGACACCAACACCGGTGATGGTGTGCAACTCGCTGAAGGTCTTTCCGCCCGGGTAAATGCCGATAATCATCAGGGGGCGGCGTTTTGGTCCCCCGTATCAGTGACAAAGCGTAAAGATGGATCGGAAGGCTTGTATCCTCACCTGGCAATGGATAGGGCGAAACCGGGTCTTATTGCGGTAAATGCGGCGGGGCGTAGATTCGTTAACGAAGCCGTTTCCTATCACGATTTCGTCGAAGCGATGTACCGATCACACGAGACGGAGAATACGTTGCCAGCGTGGCTGATCTGCGAAACCCGGTTTGTGACGAGGTATGGCCTGGGCGCCATTCATCCCGAAACCAAGGACCTTTCCACCCATATAAAAGACGGGTACGTCACCGTCGCGGAAGAACTTCGCAGCCTGGCGGAAAAAATTGGTGTCGATGCGGAAGGTCTTGAAAATTCGGTGAAACGCCACAACAAGTTTGCGGAGACTGGTGTCGATCAAGATTTCGGCAAGGGAGACCTTGAGCTGAACCGGTTTAACGGGGATGCCTCGAATAGCCCGAATCCCTGCCTTGCCCCGATTGAACGCGGTCCCTTCGTCGCCATGGCAGTCTGGCCAGCGGAAATAGGTTGCAGCGTTGGTATTGCGACCGACCCGGATGGGCGCGTTCTTCGCGATGACGGTTCAGCGATCAGTGGCCTCTACGCCTGTGGAAACGACATGAGTTCTGCCATGTCGGGCGCATATCCGGGCCCCGGCACTACGCTTGGCCCCGCCATAGTGTTCGGCTGGCGGGTCGCGATGCATGCGGCAGACAAGGTCCCACGGACAGCGGCCGACTAATGAAAGATTTTCGGGATCGGCTGAAAGCAAATACCGACGTGGGCGCGATCCACGATCGCGATATACGGTATCTCATGATCCGACCTGATAGTCTGATGGGATTATTCAGAATACTCGACCCGGGCAAGCGTGAACTGGCACTCGGCGCCTTCTCGGATTCCGTGAAGATGCATGGAAAAAATTCAGCGGAGAGTTACCAACAGCTTGGCGTAAGTGAGGCGGGGTCACTGCTGGCCTCTATATCCGAAACAGCATCTCAACTGGGGTGGGGAAAATGGAGCTTCGACACTGATTTTGAAAATCAAATTTTACATTTAACTGTCATGAACAGCCCGTTTGTTGAAGGGTTTGGGCCAAGCGATACAACGATCTGCGCGCCTATCGTGGGTATGATTGCCGGGGTCGCAGAATTGATATTTGGCAAAGATGCTGAGGGGTGGGAAAACCGATGTGCAGCCTGTGGAGACGAACAGTGCCTGTTTGAAGCCAGGGCCGAAAGTTAGTCGCCTCGAATCGAAATTCTGACACACATTGCGACTTAGCTGCCGTCATTAGGCAAGTGAAGCATCTGGACAGCGGCACGGAGTAAAAGTAGAGAACATTCATGGCTCAAACACTTGCCCAGAAGATAATCGCCAATGCGTCGGGCAAGGAATCCGTCGCTGTCGGAGAGATCGTGACATGTTCGGTTGATCTGGCAATGATCCATGATTCCGGCGGACCGCGCAGGGTGCAGCCGATATTGGAGAAACTGGGTATCGGGGTCTGGGATCCGTCAAAAATCGTTCTGATATCCGATCATTATGTTCCGGCCGTCGATTCAGAAAGCGCGAGGATCCTGGATATCACCCGCAAGTTTGCCGACGATC
>CAJWUK010000306.1 GCA_913047365.1 uncultured Alphaproteobacteria bacterium
TTCCAGTATCCGTATCATAGTCGCCTAACGCTGCGCGCGGTTCCATCGGCACGCCGGTAACACGATCAATATGGAACTCCATTTCGACCACGTGCGCTGCTGCATCAAACGCCGCGTCGGTTTGTTCCTTGTCACCGAAAAATGTTTCGACAGGAATATTGTCCGGCACTTCATCCCATATAACGGGCGCGCCCACCTCGGCAGATAGTTTGGTATCGGTCACGCTCGGAAGCGGATCAAAGTCGATGAAAACCGCATCGGCTCCATCCTGCGCCTGCGCTAACGTCTCCGCCACGACAACTACCAACGCTTCGCCTACATAACGCGCTTTATCCGCTGGAAGCAGCATGTGATTGCCGATAAATACATCTGATCCGCCAGGCCCATGAAGCTTCATATCGTACTTTGTGGATGGCTCCGGGCTATGAGGAATGGGCGACAGTTCGTCAGCAATGCAATCCTGTCCCGTGAATATTGCCATCACTCCCGGGAGATTTTCTGCGTCAGACGTATCGACTGACCGAATTCTGGCGTGAGCATGCGGCGACCGAACCACCGCCATGTAGGCCTGGTTTTTAAGAGACCAGTCGTCGCTAAAACGCCCCCTGCCGGTCAAAAGCCGGCCGTCTTCCAGACGTCTGACCGGCTGCCCGATTTTTTCGAATTTCATCATTCAGAACTGCTTATGGTCGTTCCAGATTGAAATCTATCTCGCATTCCATACGCCACCGTATGGTCCACTGCAAGAGGCAGGGTTTAACCGACTAACGCCGCCGCATTACGCCCGGCAATCCGGCCCAGCGTCACTGCCGTCAACAAACCGTTGCCCGAAAGGTATCCCCAGACGGCGTTCCCGGAAACACCACGTGCAGCCCCACCACCCGCGAACAGGTTTGGGAACGGCGAACCGTCCTTCCTCAATACCCGCGCGTCCGGTCGCACGGACAATCCACCCTGTGTGTGAAAAAGCGCACCGGTAACCTTCACAGCATAATAAGGCGGCTTCAGTTTCGGCTTCTTAGTAAAATCGCGACCGAACTGGCAGTTACCTCCGTCTCCACCAAGCTCTCCAATCTCGTCCAATGTCTCCGAAAGTATATCGACCGGCAAACCACAACTTGCGGCCAATTCAACCGTATCTGTTCCGAACCTTATCGCGCCAGCTTGTTCGGCATCGCGATAGTCCTCAAAAGTCATACCAAGCTCGTGGATACGCTGATCGTAGATGTTCCAGGCCACTCCATCCGGTTGCCTCAACACATCAACGGCAGCTTCCGAATACCCTTGATGTTCGTTGGCAAACCGACGGCCTTCCGTATTTACCTGGATACCGCCTTCGGTCATTACCGCCCAGGTAATCAACATCCCGTGTGGCGTCGCCCACGACCCGTGCCCCTGGTAGGCACCCATATCTCTAAGATCAGCCCCAAGGTCCAACCCCCAGGAAACAGCATCGCCCTTGTTTCCGGTATGCCCGGCAAATACGGCATCAGCGATTTCAGGAGAAAATTTACGAACCATTTCCGGTGCACCGCCATAACCGTTGCACGCTAGTACAAGCGCACGGCACCCGATGGTTTCCTGAGACCCATCAGGGCGGGTCACGACGACACCATCGATCCGGCCGTCGTGCTGGGCAACGAGGGCGGATACATGCGCGTTGGTAACGATATCCAAATTATCTTTTTCTGCTGCGGCGCTGAGCGCACCAATCAGCTCAGCACCCGTCATTGAAGGGGGCGCGTGCATACGATGGACGCTGTGCCCCGGATACAAAAAACTATCGACCAGTTGAAGGGGCACGCCCTTTTGTTCGATGAGCCAATCAATTGCAGACCCGGATTCCCGGCAAATTGCTTCCACTATATCGAGGTCGGCTCCGCCCCTGGATTTCCGACGTATGTCCGCCGAAAGCAATGCAATTGAATCATCAACGCCCTTTGCTTCCTGCAACCGGGTTTCGCAGGCTGGTATCATTCCGGAAGAAAGTGCCGTCGAACCCCGTGGCACATCATCGCGCTCCAATACCAGAACCTCGGACCCGGTTTCCTGCGCTGTTAGGCCGGCGATGATACCGCAGGCGCCTGCTCCGACTACAACGACGGGGATCTCGACTTCGAACTCAAACTGTTTATCGAATAAGACAGTCATTCCTGCCGTTCGATGATAACGTTACCAAAATTGTCTACCCGGCCGACCAGCCCTGGGTCGATGAATGTTGTTGCATCCGCCTGCTCCAAAATCGCGGGTCCGGTAATTTCAGCCCCCACGGGCAGCGACAACCGGTCGAACACATTGGCTGCATGCCATGCCCCGCCCACAAAAACATCCCTCCCCGGCCTTTCGGCACTTTCCAAGGAGGAATCGGAACCGGGTGCCAGCACAGACAGGTCAATTTCCGGCCGTTTTCCGATCACGGCGACCCTCAAGTTCATCACGCGGCATGCGATCCCTTCGAGGGTTCGTCCGTATTCATGCCGATACGCGCTTTCAAAGGCGTCGCGCACCTGAATGGCATCGCTGACACCCTCGGCAACCGGGGTAACGACGGTATGGGTTTGTCCCACATAAAGCATGTCCAGCTCGACGTTTACTTCGGTCG
>CAJWUK010000307.1 GCA_913047365.1 uncultured Alphaproteobacteria bacterium
CGTTTCTGACCGCAACACGCGCCTGTTCGGCGTATTTGCTGGCCACCTTGGTCATCTCGACACGACGTTCTTCTGAAAGCTGCGGCACCGGCACCCGGACGACATTGCCTTCGGACTGCGGATTAAGTCCCAGATCAGATTCCCGGATCGCCTTTTCAACCGACGCGACCAGCGAATTATCCCATACCTGAACCGACAGCGTGCGGGCATCGGGGGCGCTGATGGTACCGACTTGATTCATCGGCATGAGGGAGCCGTAGGCATCCACCTGGATCGGTTCCAGTAGCGCCGGCGACGATCGGCCCGTGCGAAGACCGCCGAATTCGTCTTTCAGGACCTCTACAGCCCCGTTCATACGGCGTTTCAGATCGTCGATATCCGGATCCGCCATCGCGTTGTCCCTTCCCTTCGCGCCTGTCAGGCATCGTCAGTGATGATCGTGAAGATGCCCTCTCCGCCCACCACGCCTGCAAATGCATCAGGATTGTGTATCGAAAACACCAGAATCGGAATGCTATTCTCGCGCGCCAGAGATATTGCCGATGCATCCATCACCCGCAGATCGCGGGACAAAACATCCATATAGCTCAGCTTGTCATATCGCTCCGCACCCAGCTCCTTCTTGGGGTCCGCGGAATAGACTCCGTCAACCTGCGTCCCCTTGAAAATGGCGTCGCAGTTCATTTCCGTCGCCCGCAGCGCCGCCGCCGTATCGGTGGTGAAATAGGGGCTCCCAGTTCCAGCGGCAAAAATCACCACCCTGCCCTTTTCCATATGCCGGATCGCTCGGCGCCTGATGAAAGGCTCGCAGATCGTTGCCATGGGGATAGCAGACTGAACCCGCGTCGGCACACCGACCCGTTCCAGTGCGCCCTGCATGGCAAGTGCGTTCATCACGGTTGCCAGCATGCCCATGTAATCGGCAGTGCCCCTTTCGAGACCAGCAGCCGCACCGGACATGCCCCGGAAGATATTCCCGCCACCGATGACAAGGCAAACCTCGCCGCCGATAACTGTTACCGCCCTGATTTCCTGGGCAATTCTATCGCAGGTACCTGGATCGATGCCGAACTCGTTTTCGCCCATCAAGGCTTCGCCAGAAACCTTAAGCAGGACCCTTTTGAAACGAAGTTGTTCGGCATCCGCCATGATTTGAAGCTCCGCCCTAACCGCCCGCCGTCGCCGCGACCTCGGCGGCAAAATCCGCTTCTTCCTTTTCGACCCCTTCGCCGAGTTGGAAACGCGCAAAGGACGTCACCTTTACCGCCCCACCCGCGTCATCTCCAGCGGCCTCAACGGCCTTGGAAACCTTGGTTTCCCCGTCGATTACAAAGGTCTGATCGAGCAAGCAGACTTCCTCATAGTATTTACGCATGCGGCCATCGACCATTTTCTGAACGATACCTTCCGGCTTCCCGGACTCTCGGGCCTGTTCGGCCAGCACTTCGCGTTCGCGATCCGCCTCCGCCTGATCGACCTCGTCCTGCGACACCCATTGTGGATTAGAGGCCGCGATATGCATGGCAAGCTGCTTGCCAAATTCGGCCAGTTTCCCTGCGTCTCCCAACGATTCAAGCCCGACGATTACACCGATTTTACCCATATTCGGGGCCGCCGCGCTATGAACGTAGGAGGAAACGACGCCGTTGCCGACCGAAACCCCCGCCGCGCGGCGAAATGTAAGGTTCTCGCCGATAGTGCCGACCATTTCGGTCACCGTCTCCTGAACCGTTTTGCCGCCATCCATAGCAGCGGCTGCCGTCTGGTCCAAATCACCACCCTGGGAAAGCGCGACACTAGCCACATTGCCGACGAACGCCTGAAAATCGGGGTTCCGTGCCACGAAGTCTGTTTCGGAGTTCACTTCGACCACGGCGCCGGCATTTCCGTCCGCTGCCACTGCCACCAGCCCTTCGGCGGCTATCCGGCCAGATTTCTTGGCCGCGGCTGCCAGACCCTTGGTCCGCAGCCAATCGATGGCTGCTTCCATGTCGCCATCGGTTTCGGTCAGCGCCTTTTTGCAGTCCATCATGCCGGCCCCGGACTTTTCGCGCAGTTCCTTCACCAGCGCAGCTGTTATCTCAGCCATAACTCACCTTCTCAATAAAGCTCACATTCAACAAAAATATATCTTTTCTATTCAGCGGCAGATTTCCCTTCACCCTCTTCAGCCGGCGCGTCGGCGGCTTCTGCGGGCGTAACTTCTTCGGCTACAGGCTCTGCGGCCGCGGTTTCAGCCGACGCTTCAGGGGCTTCAGCAGGCGCTTCTTCCGCCACTGGTTCCGCCGCGTTTTCAGCCGGCGCTTCGGGGGCTTCAGCAGGCGCTTCTTCCGCCACCGGTTCCGCCGCGGCTTCTTCGGCTGCTGCGATATTTTCGGCGGGCGCCTCTTCGGACTCACCAATATCGGCCCCGCCCGTGATCGCTTCCTGCTGCAGACCGTCGAGGACGGCACCGGCAACGAGTTCGCAATACAGCGCGATTGAGCGTATGGCATCGTCATTGCCCGGGATCGGGAAGGTGATGTTTTGCGGATCGGAATTGCTGTCGATCAC
>CAJWUK010000308.1 GCA_913047365.1 uncultured Alphaproteobacteria bacterium
ATTACATGGATATCGTGCATCTGATGGAAACCTGCCGTGCACGAATGAACCAGAGCTTCCAGGGCTGCGACATCCTACTGACGCCTGCGGCGGATGGGGAGGCGCCTGAGGGCATACAGGATACGGGCGAGCCCCGGTTTCAGGCGTTGTGGACCATGCTACATGTTCCGACGATCACCCTGCCAACCCACAAAGGGCCGCACGGTCTACCGGTGGGGATTCAGCTTGTTTCGCCGCTGCACACCGACCTGATGTTGATGGCGGCCTCGCGATGGACCCTTCAGGCAATGGGTGTATGAGCGACCGAATACCAAACAACCCCATTGGCGACCGCGCTCTGAGAATTGAAGACGGCCCACTACTGGCCGGGTCCGGCACCTTTGCCGCTGACTGGCATTTTCCGGATTGTCTCCATGTACGTATCGCCCGGTCGAGCGTCGCGCACGGAAACATCCATTCGGTGGACACTGCCGCGGCGGCGGCGATGGACGGCGTGTTCGCCATCTGGACGCCGGAAGACGTCGCGCATGTTCCGCCCATCGATTTTCGCGCCACCAGATACACCGGCCTGGAGCCCTACCGCCAGCCGGTACTGGCGCAGGACCGGGTGCGCTATGTGGGTGAACCCGTAGCTGCCGTATTCGCCGCCAGCCCAGCGGCCGCCGAAGACGCGGCTGCCATGGTTTTCGCGGACATCGAGGCGCTCCACCCGGTACTGGACGCCGCCGCCACCCCCGGACCGTTTGCTGAGGGCGTGGATACAGAAGCCACGATCATCGAGAAAGGTTACGGCGACGTCGATGCCGCCTTCGCCGCAGCGAGCGACGTGGTCGAGCTTGATTTGCGCATTGGCCGGCACTCGGGCGTGCCGTTGGAATGCCGGGGTGGCCTTGCCCGGGTCAATCCCGATACCGGTGTACTGGAATTCTACGGTGCCACCAAGCGACCCCATCCGAATCGCGACCTGATTGCAAGAACACTGAATCTGGATCCCGCGAAGGTACTTCTTGTGGAAGGCAATGTGGGCGGCGGTTTCGGTGTTCGGGGAGAGCTTTATCCCGAGGACTTTCTGATCTGCGCCGCCGCGATAAAGTTTAGCCGACCGGTTCGCTGGATTGAGGACCGGCGCGAACATCTATTGACGGCTAACCATTCCCGCCAGCAGCGGCACCGGATTCGCGCCGCGATCGACAGCCTGGGGAAAATCCTCGCCATCGACAATCGGTTTTTTCATGATCAGGGCGGGTATCTGCGTACCCATGGCGTGCGGGTACCCGATATGACGGCGGGCCTGTCTCTGGGCCCTTACGAGGTGCCCGCCTATCGGGTGGCCGGCCATGTGCGGCTCACCAACAAGACCCCGGCGGCGACATATCGTGCGCCGGGAAGGTTCGAAGGCACCTTCGTGCGCGAACGCCTATTGGATGCCATTGCTGGAAGGGTCGAGATCGACCCCATCGAAGTGCGTCGGCGCAACCTAATCGAGGCGGCGGCCATTCCCTATGAACGTCCGCTCGATGCGCTGGAGGTCGATGTAGTCCTCGATTCCGGCGACTATGCTGGTCTTCTGGACCGGACACTGGAAACATTCGACTGGGCGGGGATACGGAATTCGCTGGATATTCGGCGCCGGAATGGTGAAACCGTTGGCGCGGGTCTTGGGTTCTTTGTAGAAAAATCGGGCCTTGGCCCGACCGACAACGCACGGATAGATCTGGATGCGAACGGTAAACTTACCGTCGTGACCGGGGCGGCAAATCTGGGGCAGGGGGTGGCAACCGCGATGACGCAAATCTGTTCCTCTGTTCTGGGGACGGATTATGCCGATATGGGGTTCGTCAGCGGCCGCACGGATATCATCGACGAAGGCTATGGCAGCCATGCCTCCCGCACCACAGTAATGACAGGCGAAGCGGTTCGGTTAGCGTCAATCGATTTACGACAGCGAATTGCCGAGATTGCGTCCGAGAAGTTGCAGGCGGAGGCTGCTGACATCCAAGTCGCCGATGGTGCAGCGCGGCATCGGGAAACCGGCGCCTCCATCTCCTTCACCGAGATTGTCGCCACCACGGGCAGGGATAAACTATCTGGCGAGGGCCGGTTCGATACCACCCATATGAACTATCCGTATGGCGTGCATGCGGCGATCGTCGCGATCGATCGCGACACCGGGATTACGACCGTAGAAAAATTCCTGATCGCCTATGATATCGGCTGCGCGGTCAACCCGATGCTCGTGGAAGGCCAGTTGCAGGGCGGTCTCGCTCAGGGCATCGGCGGTGCGCTGTTTGAGGAATTCAACTATGACGCGGCTGGCCAGCCGTTGGCCTCCACCTTCGCCGATTATATCATGCCTGGGTCGACCGAGGTGCCTGGCGCAGAGATCCTGCTAGCGGAAGATGCGCCCAGCCCATTGAATCCTCTGGGGGTCAAGGGCGCGGGTGAGGGCGGTATAAACGCGGTCGGCGCCGCCATCGCGTCGGCTATCGATGATGCCATCGGTCAGCCCGGTGCGGTCACCGAACTGCCGGTAACGCC
>CAJWUK010000309.1 GCA_913047365.1 uncultured Alphaproteobacteria bacterium
CAAGCCGTTTGCGCGGACAAGCTCCGCGTGTTTCAGATTTCGAGAGAGGAACAAATCATAGGCGCTCCGCCCAGAGACCGCGATGCGGATACCAGGTTGGTCGACGTCCTCAATTTTCTGCAAGGGTGATCCATCAGACACCAAGTAGCTCGCCTCAATCTCCACATAGGCAGCCGTGAACGCGATCTTTTCCGCCCGGGAAGGTTCCGCCCCGATCAGGCCAATATCCCAGACACCGTCCACCACCGCATCCGCCAGTTCGCCTGGCGTGGGAAACGGTACGTACGAAACTGAAACGCCAAGGAAATCCGCGATGTGGCGGGCGAATTCCGGACCCACACCGTCGGGATCGCCGTTGGGCGCTTCCCCGGTGACGAGCAGCTTGTTCGCCATGTTTATACCGGCACGCAAAACGCCTGTCGGCGCCAATTGTTTCTCGCTTGTTTTGTCTGTCATCACCCCGTATCCGCAACCTATTCTGGCTGCGAATACTAGGGGTAGAACAAGGTGAAGGCTATTCCGCGGCGACCGGCCGGCGCAGTTCGCCGTTTTCGGGAACATCGTATTGCGCCATAATGCGATCTACCGTCCCGGTCATTTCATCCCACGGACAGTTGAAGAAGCTGTACAGCGTATTGATGAATGCAGGCCCAGCATAGAACCGTTCGTATTGCTGGTGACGACCGGCAAATTCGCTGCCGAGCAGGTCCCAGCCCAACTTCAGGAACTTCATCCGCTCGATGGCCGACTGGCCGGGCACCGACCAGTAGGTTTCGAATTTTTTCTTCAATTCAGGATTGTTGATTACCGACACGTCCGCCGGCATCTGGAATGGCCCGCCGCCCATCAACTCGCGCACGGTTTCACAGATTTCGGCATAGTTCTGCGTGCACCAGTGCAGAGCGCCATACATATGCCGGCGATTGATACTGTAATGACCGGGGATCAGCTCTTCGGCGTCTTCAATTTGGCCAGCGATCATGGCCTGAAGGCTGGCTTCCTGTGCAGCCAGCCGGCCCAGCGTATCGCGCACCGCCGGCACCTGAAGCACGTTATTAAGCTCCGCTGATTTGCGTGCAATGCCGAGGATCAGTTTCAGTTTTTCGCCAAAGCGTACATTGGACTGATGGTTGCCCATGGCATGGCTGGGCGTCTGGAAATAGATCTCCCGGGACAGCGCGGCGTTGTTGTGGGTGAACACCCGTTCCCACGGAACCTTCACGTCTTCGAAGATGACCATGGAATCGGTTTCGTCGAACTTCCATGCGAAGGGCGCGTCGAATTCGGACACGGCAAAGCGTTCGAATGGCTTCCGGGTCCAGATGGTCACACCCTTCCAGTTCAGAGGCACGGCGCATGTGACGCTCTCGGCCGCCTGTTCCTCGCCCAGCGGCAGTAGATTGCCGACCCAGGTCTCATTAGAGAATACGGCAGAGGTTCCCAGCATTTTCATACCGTTTAGGGTGATGCCTTCCTTGTCTTCCGCGGTAACGCGGAGCGTAGGCACCGTCAGACCTTCGCGCTGGTAAAGTTCGGGCTGGCGCGCGCCCTGGGGCGGCAGCACAGTGTAGCAGGCGAACGTGTCGTTCTTGCGCATGTAATCATAATAATCCTGCAACGCCCCGGCAGAATTTTTCAGGTTTTCCTCAAACAGTTGCGGTTTCCATAACAGGCCGGTGACGAAGCTGGCTACATGATCGGGGGATCGACCAATCAGCCCACACGTCCATTCCGCGACCCGCCGATGGGTTTCCCGCCGCTTCCGGAGATCGTCCCTGGATGCAGGTTTCAAGTACCAGGACGTGCTCAACTCCCCATCATCGTCCTCATAAGCCATGACATCGATATTGTCGGCGTCGCGCTTGCGGTCGTAGAGCATAGCGAAGGATTGCGCCGCATTGCGGAATGCGGGATGGGTGGTTACGTCCTCCACCAGTTCGTCGCCGATATAGACCTTACGCCCGTCGCGCAGCGAGTCGAGATGTTGTTCTCCTGTTTTCAGCATGAATGCCTCCTGTTAAATCCGTTGTTCAGCGCCACACGGCACCGACGGCAATGTCTCCGATTTCAGTTTGATTGCGGGCGATCTGTTCGGCCGTGTCCACCGCCCGCTCGCTTGTGCGTGTCATGTGGTCGACGATGACCCGGAACTGTTCAAATGTTTCCGGCCCCATGCCGTCAAACAACTCGTCATTAATGGTCTGAAGATGGGGCGCAAAGGCGTCGATGGCCGTCCGCCCTTCATCGGTAAGTAGAATTAATACACTGCGCCCGTCTTCCGGGTTGGGGCGCTTGTCCAGATACCCCTGGCGCGTCAGTTTCTTGGTTTCCATGGTCACATAGGCACCTGAGGTGTGCAGCCTGTCCGCAATGGTCGATATGGTCACACCGCCCTCAGCGGACTGTTCTGCCACTACCATCAAGATGTGATACTGGATGCCCGATAGACCCAGCGCCGTGGCCATGCGTTCGCGAATGCGGTCGAAATT
>CAJWUK010000310.1 GCA_913047365.1 uncultured Alphaproteobacteria bacterium
TGCTTGTCGGTGATCTTTCGTCCCAGCAGAAAATGCTTCCATTTGATGTATTCTGCGACCGGGCTTTCAGCGTGTTCCTGAAACCCCCGGGGCATGTTTTTCAGGGCGCCACGGTGACGTAGGAAATACT
This sequence comes from uncultured Alphaproteobacteria bacterium, assembly GCA_913047365.1. Classification (GTDB taxonomy): domain Bacteria; phylum Pseudomonadota; class Alphaproteobacteria; order MPNO01; family UBA830; genus CAJWUK01. The sequence goes on from CAJWUK010000310.1 coordinate 131, forward strand.
TGCTGCGAGGTTTCGTGAACGGGGAAACAAGATCCAAGAATTGATCTGGATCGGTTGCCATCCGGGTGCGCCAGGCGGCAAGGAATTCCTTGTCCAGCGAATAAAACCCGGCGGAGATAAAACTCTCACCAGGTTCGATATGTATATAGATGATACCAGGGTCGCCCTTGCCGCCGGATCGGCTCAAAACTGCGCCGGCATGGGTCTTATAGGGTTCTTTGTTCTTCGAAAAACGCACGTCACGGTATATGCGAAACATACCGCGCTTGGGGTCCCCTTGGACCGGAAACCCCTTCGGACGACGGTTGGCGGAAAATTCAGACACCAAACACTCCATCACAAACTTTACGTCCGTGTCGTATGTGTCCTTGCGGGCCTTGAACCAGGTCCGGTCGTTGTTTTCCTTCAGGCCCGTGAAGAAATCGAACGCCGAGGCGGGGAAACCCGTGAAGTCGGGGCGGACGTCATCGGGGAATTCTAGTTTTATGCTCATTTGCGAAATCTAGCGGAAAACGGTGAACCTAAACACCGGGCGGATCGCGGAAATAAGGGCGCTTCTCATTGCACCTAAACCCGCCACGTTTTATTGGTATCTGCACATGAATTTGTAAGCGCTGGGGACCTTGATGAGCGAACAATATCAGAAAGCATTTCCCGTTTCCTGGGACCAACTGCACCGAGATGCAAAGGCTCTTGCATGGCGCCTTGCGGAGTCGGGTCCCTGGCGTTCTGTTATCGCTGTAACCCGCGGTGGGCTGGTTCCAGCGGCCATTGTCGCGCGAGAACTGGAAGTCCGTCTTATCGATACCGTTTGTGTGTCTTCCTATGAACACCAGGACCAGGGCGAGCTGGAGGTCTTGAAGCCGGTTTCCGACGAACAGGGCGGCGAGGGAATGCTGATTGTCGACGATCTCGTTGATACTGGTAGAACCGCCAAGTTCGTGCGCGAGATGCTGCCGAAGGCACATTTCGCTACCGTTTACGCTAAGCCGGAAGGCCGGCCCCTGGTCGACAGTTTTATCACTGAAGTCAGCCAAGATACCTGGATTTTCTTCCCTTGGGATACAGAGCTAAGGTTTGTCGAGCCCATCGCGAACATGCCGGCCGACGCCCGGCCGTGAGCTACAACAGCGTATGCGCACAGTCCTGATTAAGCGGAACGGCGGGTCGATTAGTCTTTCGTCGGTCATCCTTCCCCCGAGAGGATTTCCGGTCATGATGTTAGGAAAGAAGCGGGTTTCTGGTCAACTATACTCCCGGAGCAGTTGCAGTGACGCCTCCATCCACCACAAGATGGGTCCCGGTGATATGGCTTGCCTCGTCGGAGGCGAGAAACAGCGATGCATAGGCGACATCGAAGCCGGTGCCCATCCGCCCGGACGGGATAATGGCATCCCTTGCTGCCCGGTATTCGTCCGCGGTTTTGTATCCTTTGTATTCGTAATTTGGCTGGCCGTTTACGACGCGCTGGATAAACGGCGTGTCGATATATCCGGGCAACACGCAATTCGCGCGCACGCGTGACATCGCGTATTGCAAGGCGATATTCTGGGTGAACTGGATCATGGCGCCTTTGGTCATCGAATAGACGGCTGTCGGTACGTTCAGGTGCCGAATCCCGGCAATCGACGAAATATTGACGATGGCGCCTCCGTTGTCGTTCTTCTCCATGAACGGCACCACCGCGCGGCACGTCAGCATCGTGGTGGTCATGTTGCGGGAAAACGTCTCGTTCCAGTCTTCGACAGTGATTGTATCCAGCTTCCGTCCGGTTCCCTGGCCACCGATATTATTGTGCAGAATGTCGACCGTTTCCCATTTATCGACGCAGGCCGAAACAAACGCTTCAACGGCATTTTCGTCCGTGACGTCGGCCTCCCAGGCCATCGCTTCGCCACCAATCTCCGTTATCCGCTGCGCGATGTCCTCTGCAGCCTTCAGCCGGTGGTCCACGCAAAGGACCTTCGCGCCCTCCTTGCCATAGACAAAGGCTGCCGCCTTTCCGTTGCCCCAGCCTTCCCCTATGGCGCCGGCCCCGGCGACGATCGCCACTTTTCCGGCGACCCGGCCGCGGGCTTCGGTATTTTCGTTGGGTATGATTGTCATGCGCTTAGCCTCCGTTTCTTTACGCAAAGTTTATAGGTGGCGGGGGTAGCAGGTAAACGCATCCGGCCATAAATATGGGACGCTTTCCGTTTGCTATCGCCTCTGAAACCAAATAGAAACCGCTCTATTCCTGCCGGTCGGGGCGTAGCGCAGCCTGGTAGCGCATCTGCTTTGGGAGCAGAGGGTCGGCGGTTCGAATCCGTCCGCCCCGACCAATTTTATTCA
>CAJWUK010000311.1 GCA_913047365.1 uncultured Alphaproteobacteria bacterium
GGATCTGTCCGCCCAGGATGCAGGCCAGAATTTGAAGATATCGGCCAGCCGGAAGGCGACAAAACCGGCTGCGTACCACCAGATATCCAGTGGCACGGCGGCGAGGCATAGCAACTGACCGGCGGTTTCATCGATGACGACGGCGCCCGGATCTTTGTGGGTAGAAGCAGCAAGGAAAACAGATGTGCTCCAGATACCGACCGCGAACGTGATTGTGGCTGCCAGAAGAAGGCCTAATGTTCCCCAATGCAGCGCGATGACCCAGGCGAATGGCAGGGTAAACAGGGAACCCCAGCTTCCCGGCGCTTTGGGCAACAGGCCCGACCAGAACCAGGTAGAAAGGATTGCGGCCGGATTCCAGGGTGAAAGACCGCTAGGAAGAGACATGGTGTCAGGGTAGACGAACCGCGGCCACCGCCTGGGCAGCGATTCCCTCGTTCCGTCCGGTAAAGCCGAGTTTCTCAGTTGTCGTGGCCTTGACGCTTATACGGGAAACCTCAATAGATAGCAGAGAGGCGAGCGATTCCTGCATTCGGACGCGATGAGGGCCGATTTTCGGTGTCTCACAAATTATGGTCAGATCGATATTTGCGATGCTGCCGTTTCGATCCGAAATCAGCTTCGCCGCGTGTTCGAGAAAAACGTAGGATGCTGCGCCTCGCCATTTCTCGTCCGATGGGGGAAAATGATTACCGATATCTCCCGCGGCAATGGCGCCGAGTAGCGCATCGGTGATGGCATGCATTGCGACATCGGCATCCGAATGGCCTTCTAGGCCTTGCTCGTGATCGATTTCGATACCACACAGGGTAAGGCAGTCACCATCTCCGAAGGCATGAACGTCAAAACCAGTGCCGATCCTCGTGTCGCCCATACTACTGCTCATCATGGTTTTCGCCCGTTCCAGGTCATCTTGTGTCGTGATTTTGAAGTTATTTTCGTTTCCGCGCACCATGGCAACGTCCGTTCCGGCACGTTCTGCGACGGCGGCATCATCGGTCAGATCTTCATTTTCAAATTGGCGATGTGCGTCCAGTATTTTGTCGAACCTGAAGCCCTGCGGCGTTTGCGCCCGCCATAATGTGGTTCTGTCGATGGTATCCGATACGATTGCAGTATCTCCAAGAACGCGTTTCAGCGTGTCGGCGACCGGGATGCCGGGAAGAACGGCGTGGTTTAAATCCAGAGCCGAGATAACGGCGTCAATTGTTGCAGCGTCGATTAAGGCGCGGGCGGCGTCGTGAATAAGGACGATATCGGGATTGGTTGAAGCGAGGCCTTCGAGACCTTTTCTGCTGGATGCCTGGCGTGTAATGCCGCCGATTACAGGGTCGGGAAGGTCCAGACCGGTAACCGCAGCCTCATAGTTGTTTTTGTCTTCCTCTCCGATAACGACCTGAACGTTATCGACCAAAGGGTGATCCAGAAATACTGTAACCGTGCGGCGCAATACTGGGAGGCCGCAAAGGTCGAGATACTGTTTGGGCACATCGGATCCCATGCGGGCACCGCTTCCCCCAGCGAGAATGAGCGTGGCACATCCTGACATTTTTTTCTGTTGATCTCCTTTGATGAAGCACGTTAGGGGAATCAGTGCTCCACGCCAACTTGGTAGGTGCGAAAACCTACTCGTGCGGCTGTAGCTGCAGGTGCTAGAATAGTTGAATGACGAATTTGGCGATTTCCCTGTCAGCGATCGCCGCGTTGCTCCCCGCGACGCTGCTCCCGTTCCGACGAACGCCAGACCGGGATTACATTTTCTGGATGTTGCTTGCGGTGGCGGTGGCCGGTCCCGCGCTATGGATCTGGGTGTCTTTCGGGCACGGCTGGCGTACTGGTCTCGCCGCGGCGCTTTGGGTAACGGTCCTGGCAAGCTTAGGATTGTTCGCGTTGTTGTCTGCAATGATGCGGGATGCTTGGCGGTTGGCGCCTTTGCTGTTTCCGTATCTGATAGTGATTTCTGTCTTCGCGACTGTCTGGCTGCAACAGCCTGAACGCCCGCTTCAGGCGGAGGCGCCCTCCGCTTGGATTGTCTTTCATATTGCGGTTTCCTTGGCGACATACGGCCTGCTCACAATCGGCGCGATTGCGGGGCTGGCTGTCATGTTGCAGGAGCGGGCTCTAAAGATAAAGCGACCCAACGGCTTGACCCGGATATTACCATCGGTATCCGATGGCGAGCGGATACAGGTGCAATTGCTAACGGCTGGGGCTTTGATTTTGGGCTGTGATCTGTTGAGCGGGATGGCAGCCCAGTATTTTCAGACAAGCCAACTTATCGAATTCAGTCACAAAATCGTATTGTCGCTGCTGACATTCGCCATGATCAGTATTTTACTTCTGGTTCATGTAAGAACCGGTGTTCGGGGACGCCGTGCGGCGCGATATGTATTGGCTGCTTATCTGTTGCTCACGCTGGCTTATCCCGGCGTGAAATTCGTCACCGACGTCG
>CAJWUK010000312.1 GCA_913047365.1 uncultured Alphaproteobacteria bacterium
TACATCATCATGGACACCTAAGATACTGGTCTACAACGGGTAGCGTGATTCGGTTGATTCCGGGTCCGAAACGAACATTTCGGGAACAAACAAGGCGTCGATGGATAAAGATCTGGGCTTTTGCCGGGATGACGGCCTTAATTTCCTCCGTCATTCTGGCGTGTGCCGGAACCTTCCATGTTGTGTGGAAATTGCCTTCCAACTTCGATTTCTCGAATCGTTTTATGGATGGATTCGAGCAAATGGATTTGTATCAATCCCCGCCCGATGTATAAATTCGGCTCGATGACGGCAGTCCGGTACTACAAGACCGGGAACTTTTCAGCTTCGAGGCGGACTATACTCGGATCGACGGGTTGATCGGATGAGATATCATGGAAAAGGGCATTTTCACTGTCGATGGACTCAAAAGTTAGTTCGAACTGACATTGGAATAACCTTGTAACAAACCACCCCGCAGGGCGGCGGGTGGGAGAGAGGGGCGGCGCGATGTTGGGGAAAACGCCGCCGCTCTTTTTTGCATTAATTCACCGGGGACCAGACGGATGGCAGTGCGTCCGGTCCCCGGCGCGGGTCCGCTCCGGCGTGGCGCACCGTAGCAGAACACTCTTTGATTGCATCCGTTCCAGCCCGCTCGCCCTCCCGGCTACCTACGGGATGATCCCTATGAGTGGCAGGGAGGGCGAGCGGGCTGGAGCCAGACTATCTCAGGCTTAGAGCATCTGGGAGCCACGACCGAATTCGGGATAGGCCTCCATGCCCAACTCGGACGTATCCAGGCCGGACATTTCCTCTTCCTCGTCCACCCGGATACCGATGGTGGCTTTCAGGATCAGCCATAGCACCAGGCTGGTAAGGAAGACGAAGGCGCCGATGGCGCCGATGCCGATGAATTGGGTGACCAGAGATCCGGATCCGAAAATGCCGACCGCCAAGGTGCCCCAGATGCCGCACACCAAATGGGCGGAGATCGCGCCGACCACGTCGTCGATCTTCATCTTGTCGACGAGGGGCACGGCGATTACAACTAGTGCGCCGCCGATGCCTCCGATGACGATGGCCCAGGCGTGCTGCTGCAGGTCAGGGCCTGCAGTGATGGCGACGAGGCCGCCGATGGCGCCGTTCAGACACAGCGTCAGGTCCATCTTCTTGAACATAAGCTGGGTCATCACCATCGCGACCACCACGCCCGCGGCGGCGGCAAGGTTGGTGTTGACGTATACGATGGCGATCGCGGTGGCGTCCGCGGCGGAACCCAGAGCCAGTTGCGACCCCCCGTTAAAGCCGAACCAGCCGAACCACAGGATAAATGTGCCCAGCGTGGCCAGCGGCAGGTTGGCGCCCGGCATCGGGTTTACCTGCCCGTTCGGGCCGAACTTACCCTTGCGCGCACCCAGGACGATGGCGCCGGCCAGCGCCGCCCATCCGCCGGTGGAATGTACCAGGGTGGATCCCGCGAAATCGGAAAAGCCCATTTCGCTCAACCAGCCCGCGCCCCATACCCAGGACCCCTGGATCGGATAAATAATGCCGGTTAGCACGACCACGAAGATCAGGAACGGCCACACCTTGATGCGCTCGGCCAGCGTGCCCGAAACGATGGATGCTGCGGTGGCAACGAACACCATCTGGAAGAACCAGTCAGACATCGAGGCGTAGGCGGAATCCTTCAGTACCGCTGCGTTGGCGGCCGCCTCGTTGGCGTCGTCGGCGTTCAGCAGGGTCAGTTCCGTGGGCGCCGGGTTGTAGAGGAATTCGAACGATCCGATCCAGCCCTTGTCGACGCCGGTATACATCAGCGAATAGCCCACGATGTAGAACATCAGACCGGCCAGCGAATACAGCGCGATGTTCTTAAGGCAGATCGCGGCGGTATTCTTGGCGCGGACAAGGCCCGATTCCAGCATGGCGAAACCCGCTGCCATCAGCATGACCAGCACGCCGTGCACCAGGAACGAAAACGTATTGAAGACAAACGCGGCCTCTGTGCTGACCGCAGCTTTGGCCTCGCCCGTGGTAAGAATGCCCGTTGTCGCTATAACGCCGGCGACCAGGCTGAATTTCACGATTGATGTCATTGTAACGTACTCCCCTTAAAGTGCTTCGGTGCCGGATTCGCCGGTGCGAATGCGAACGGCTTGGGCCAGTTCTTGGACGAAGATTTTTCCGTCACCGATTTTTCCGGTGTTGGCGGCGACGGTGATCGCTTCGACCACTTTCTCGGATTTACCGTCATCCACGGCGATATCGATGCGAACTTTGGGCAGGAAGGAAATGGTGTATTCCGCCCCGCGATAGACCTCGGCGTGTCCTTTCTGGCGGCCGAAGCCTTTGACTTCGGTCACCGTCATTCCTTCGATGCCGATTTCAGTCATCGCTTCGCGCACGTCGTCTAGTTTGAACGGCTTTACGATTGCCGTGATCAGTTTCATGCTCTCATCCTTGTCTGTT
>CAJWUK010000313.1 GCA_913047365.1 uncultured Alphaproteobacteria bacterium
AATCGGGCGCTCGATATGGTTCAATTGGGCGGTTTCGGCGGTCGTCGGCCGGCGCAATTGTCCGGCGGACAGCAGCAGCGTGTCGCGGTGGCTCGCGCCTTGGTGTTTGATCCCGCGTTGGTACTGATGGATGAACCTCTTGGCGCGCTGGATAAACAGCTGCGTGAGCAGATGCAGTACGAGATTAAGCATATTCACGAGAATCTTGGTGTTACAGTTGTCTACGTGACACACGATCAATCCGAAGCGCTAACCATGTCAAATCGGGTTGCCGTATTTAATGATGGCGTCATCCAGCAATTGGCGTCGCCTGACGACCTCTACGAACGTCCCGAAAATGCCTTTGTAGCCCAATTTATTGGGGAAAATAATACACTGAATGGAACGGTACGCGAGATCGATGGGGACATCTGTACAGTTGAATTGGACGACGGTGCGATGGTCGAGGCGTTAAAAGTTAACGTCAATGCTGTTGGCGATCGTAGCCAGATGTCTCTGCGCCCGGAGCGGGTTGAGGTCGACCCGCCAGAGGGAAAATATCCGAACGTATTCGAAGGTAAGGTCGAGGAACTTATTTATCTTGGCGACCACATCCGCACGCGTGCCAGCGTTTGCGGGCATGACGATTTCATCGTTAAGGTGCCAAATGCTGCTGGCCACGTTCACCTAAAGGAAGGGGAAGCGGTTGAGTTTGGTTGGATGATGGAGGATTGCCGGGCACTCAATGCCTAACGCGGCGATTGCCGCGCGAAGGCTCGGCGGATGGGCGTAATAACCGCCTGACACGAAAATGTTCACTGCGGTGAATGTGTTTTTTAACCACCAGGGAGAAACGAACCCATGATTACCAAATTAAAATATGCGATAGCGGCCGGTACCTTTGCCATCGCCGCGGCTCTCGCACCCCATGCTGCCGAGGCAGATACCATGACCATTGTGTCCTGGGGCGGAGCTTATTCGAAGTCTCAGCTTCGTGCTTATCACGAACCCTATATGAAAAAAAACCCGGGCGTAAAGATCATCAACGATGAAAGCTCGGCCGAAGCCGTCGCCAAGCTGCGCGCCATGGCTGAAGCCAAGAACACGACCTGGGATGTCGTGGATGTGGTTGCCGCAGACGCCATTCGTCTCTGCGACGAAGGCCTTGCCATGACGATCGACCCGGATAAGCACCTTGCTAAGGCACCTGACGGCACCCCGGCTTCCAAGGATTTCGGTGATCTTTTGGTCTCCGAATGCTTCATTCCGCAGATCGTCTATTCCACCACGTTTGGCTACCGCACCAACGTCAAGGAGTGGGGCAGCAAGGAACCGAAAGACGTTTGCGCCGTTTTTGATACCAAGAACTTCCCAGGCAAGCGTAGCCTTGAGAAGCGCCCGGTTAACAATCTCGAATGGGCTCTGCTGTGTGACGGTGTCGCGCCGAACAAGGTGTACAACGTTCTCGGTACGCCGGCTGGTATTGATCAGGCCTTGAAGAAGTTGGCTACCATCAAAGACCATATCATTTGGTGGTCGGCTGGTGCCGAAACGCCGCAACGCTTGGCCGACGGTCAGATCGTTATGGGCTCCACCTACAACGGTCGTCTGTTCTCGGTTATCGAAGAGCAAAAGCAGCCTGTAAAGATGCTGTGGGATTGGCAGGTGTTCGATCTCGACGGTTGGATAATCCCGGCAGGTCTCTCGGACGCGCGTAAGAAGCGTGCGCTCGACTACGTTAAGTTCGCCACCGACACGCAGCGCCTTGCGGATCAAGCCAAGTACATCTCGTACGGCCCGGCTCGTAAGTCTTCTGCACCGTTGGTCGGCAAGCACGCCGATCTCGGCATCGATATGGCCCCGCATATGCCGACTGATCCGAAAAACGCGAAAACGACCCTGCTCTATAACTACGAGTTTTGGGCCGACAATCGTGACGACATTGATGCCAAGTTCCAAGCTTGGCTGGCCAAGTAAGAGCCTTTGCCGGAGGTGGAATTTTCCGCCTCCGGCTCATCTCTTTTGATAATGAAAGTTTCGTTCGGCGAATGATCCGAGATTTTTGATGAGCGATTTACAAACAACCGACGGCCCCCTGTTGGCGGCTGACGGGACGTCTCTGAAGGCCAGCATTTCACGGGCCCTGCGACGTCAGAAAATTCGCGCTCTGTTACTCGTTGCACCCCTATTTTTGTTTATTTGTATTACCTTCCTTGCTCCCATTGCCGACATGTTGTTCCGGTCGGTTGAGAACAACATCGTTCCAGAGACGTTGCCGCAAACGACCCAGGCCATTCAGGCATGGGATCCGAAATCCGGCGAAGCCCCTGGTGAAGCGGTCTATGCCGCGCTGTACGCCGATTTGAAAGTGGCGGTGAAAGCGCGAAACCATACAAAAGTCGCTAGTCGCTTGAATTACGAAACGCCGGGGATCGCTAGCCTCTTTCGAAAAAGCGGCC
>CAJWUK010000314.1 GCA_913047365.1 uncultured Alphaproteobacteria bacterium
AAGATGCGTCTTGCACAGATTGTGGGCACGGGTTAAATGAGAATGAGATTTAATAAAAGGAATCGGCGTCGAAGGTGTTAAGTGCGAATACCTCCACGACGATTGGGTGCTTAGTGGCATGCTGGACCTAGAAGACGTATCGCTTCACTTCGGCGACAATGCCGTTGTAAAAGACGTATCCTTCGATGTCCGGGAAGGTGAAATGTTGTGCCTTTTGGGACCGTCCGGGTGCGGCAAAACGTCGACTTTGCGGCTTATCGCAGGCCTTGACCGGCCCGATTCGGGTCAAATCAGGATTAACGGCCAGACAGTCTCCTCCCGACAAAAGCTGGTACCGCCCCACAAACGTGATATTGGGTTGTTGTTCCAAGACTTCGCACTGTTTCCTCACCTTACGGTTTCCGAGAATATTGCATATGGTTTGTCATCGCTTGACCGGCATGAAACCCTGTGCCGTATGGACGAGCTGCTGGATCGGACCCAGCTTCGACAACACGCCGATAAGTATCCACATATGTTATCCGGCGGAGAACAGCAGCGTGTTGCCCTTGCGCGGGCGCTAGCGCCTCAACCCAATTTGCTGCTGCTTGACGAGCCGTTTTCCGGTCTCGACACGATGTTACGCGAACAGATGGGGGAGGAAACCTTAAGCACGCTGAAGGAGCTAGGCGTTACGTCGGTGATGGTTACGCACGACCCCGAGGAGGCCCTGACCATGGCCGACCGGATAGTGCTTATGAACGAAGGAAACGTTGTTCAGATCGGCACGCCCACGGAACTGTTCTGCTCACCGTCTAGCGTTTTCAGCGCTCGATTTTTTGGACGTATCAACCAAATTGATGGGGTGGTCGATGGGAATGTCGTCAAGACCGACCTAGGTGCGTTTCCGAATCCCGAACTTGCTCAGAATGCGACGGTGCAGGTTCTATTGCGACCGGAAGCACTGAAGGTTTTGCCTGCAGGCTCGGACTCACCCCTGGCAAATGAACTGCTAGTTTGTGGAGTCCAGTACGGCGGCAATTCGAGCCTCATCCGGCTGGGGATTGGTGACTGGCCGCAAACGCACACGCATATTGAAGTTCGGCACACCGAAACCGCGGCGTTTGATCTCGGCGAGAAGATTCCAATCGAAATTGATCCGGATCAGGTCTTCGTCTTCGAGAAATAGCCGTCGGGAACCGCCCAGAAAACGTTTCCAAACTTCATTATTGAGGCGCGTTCGACCTAGCCGGTGATAAAGCGCGCGCTGGATCCGGTAGTCTCTAATAAGTTTAAAATTTCCGAAGAAACTTATTTAAAGGATGGTTTTTTCTGGTAATGATAATCATTCGCAATTAGAATTTGGGGCTCAGAACAAAAAACTATCTTGTGAGGAAGTCACCAAGCTTCTGATCCTAAAAGGAAACACAAACCAATGGCTCATTCTCCTAACCTGAACCAGCTTACGGAAATTGCCGTCCTGCCCAAACGGCAGGGTAGCCCCCCCCGACATCTTGATGCTGCCGCCGCCCTGGAACTTGCGCTTTATGGCGCGACAGCCTGCCGGATGACACCTCTGTTCCGTTTGATCGACACCGTCTGGTGTCTGACCGGCGGCGGATGGCGCCCACCGCAGGAGGTCATCGCCGAAGGTCTACGTGCCGCATCAGCTAGCGGCACAATTCTGGCGACCGAAAGCTGGGTCCGTTCCATTCCATTCTTCTATACGTTGACGCCGAAAGGCGCCAAGGCCTTTCAGGAATTAATGCGTCGACCGCTGCCGGATTGGGACGATCCAATTACCCGTTCTTCCGCCGCCGTAAAATTCGGACTGCTGGATACCGCCGATACGAAAGACCTGCCGGCGGTGGTGGCGGATCTGCAGAGATTCTATCGGGATGCGAGAGCAGGTCTCTGCGATCGCCAGAAAGGAATGTCTCCCGATCGGCCATTTCTGCAGGTGGCCATGACTGATCGTATCTCCTGGATTGATCGACGGCTGCGCACTCTGGAGGGCTGTAATCAATCGCCCATCCCGTTTCGCGTCGTGCACTAGGCGGGTTTCCGCCAGCGCGGGTCAATACGAAAGGTGCTAAACGTTAAATGGCCGGCAAAATTGCCGGCCATTTGTTGTCTGGGTCATCGTTTGAATCAGGCGGCGGCGTGAATACCTGCAGCTTTCACATCGTCGGTGACCGCGTCCTCGAACTGTTCGAAGTTGTTCTCAAACCGCTTAGCCAGATCGCGGGCGGTATCATCGTAGCCCCCTTTATCGGACCAGGTTTCCTTCGGATTTAGAACCTCTTTCGGTACGTCGGGCACATTCTCCGGAATCAGCAGTCCGAAATTCGGATCGGGGGCGACCGCTACGCTGGCTAGTTTACCTTCCACCGCAGCCCGGACCATCGTGCGGGTATGGGCTATCTTCATCC
>CAJWUK010000315.1 GCA_913047365.1 uncultured Alphaproteobacteria bacterium
CCCAGAACGGTGCCATGGTGATGCGGGAAAAAACGGCTGCATTGTTGATCAGCGCGTCGATCCGACCGGTTTCTTTCAGCGTCGCCGCAACCATGTCGGATACCGAATCCATTGACCCTACATCGGTTTCAACGGCGTAGGCACGCCCACCCGCGTCTTCCACCTCTTTCTTCACCATATCGCCATTCGCGCCGTTCATCTCCGCAATCACCGGAATCGCGCCCTGGCGGGCGAAGTGATGAGCGTAACCCCGGCCTATGCCCTGGCCGCCGCCGGTGATGATCACCACCCTGTCTTTCAGACTCTCGTAGTGCGCCGTGACGGTTACGTCGTCTCCCATCCAGAAATCTCCTTCTTTTATTCGGATCAACGTTAGCACCGCACCGTAGCTGGTCAAACGGCGCCCAACACGGCAGCATTGGGGCGGATTTCATGGAAATAAATTTATTGGGGCGAAAGAATGACGGACACTCAGATCACCTATCCCTGGATAGACGGCAAAACATTCGAAACACCGGATGCACGTAGCGAAGATCTGATATCGCCCTGGGATGGCGAGCTGGTCGCCCGGGTTGCCATGGCGGATGCCGAGACCATCGATGCCGCGATTGCCAGCGCGCGAAACGCGTTCGAGTCCAACCTTCACGTGTCGCCCGCGGAAAGGGCAGCCTGGTTACGGGCGGCCGCCGACGAGATCGAAAAGGAAAAGGATGCTATTGCCAACATCACCATGTGTGCGCTTGGCAAGCCGCGGCGCGCCTGCGGGGTAGAAGTCGGCCGGTCGATTGCCTTTCCCCGGCTTTGCGCGGAAGAACTGCTGCGTATGGAAGGTGATGTGCTGCCGCTGGATGCCCTGCCGATGGGCAAGGGACGGTTCGGATTTACCCGCCATCATCCCCATGGCGTCATCGCCGCATTCACACCGTTCAATGCGCCCTCCAACCTGCTAATGCAAAAGCTTGCGCCTGCAATTGCCATGGGAAATTCGGTGCTTATAAAACCAGCGTTTGAAGGTATTGGCGAGGCATTGCTGATCGCGGAATGCTTCACTCGCGCCGGGGTGCCGGACGGGCTGGTTAATGTGGTCGCCTGTCGGCGGGACGTCACCGGCCATCTGGTTGCGCACCCGGATGTGGCGCTGGTCACCCTGACTGGCGGAACCGCAGCGGGACATGCGCTGGCAAAAGCAGCCGGCGCTAAGCCCTTCGTGGGCGAACTGGGCGGCAATTCCGCCAACATCGTCTGCGCCGATGCCAATTTGGAGGACGCGGCCAAACGCATTGTACCGTCGGCATTCGAAGCCAGTGGCCAGCAATGTATTTCCGCGCAGCGGATTATCGTCGAACGCGCCGCGCTGGATGAATTCATGACGTACTTTGTAGCGGCCGCACAGGCACTGACAGTTGGAGACCCGACACTTGCGGAAACCGATGTCGGCCCCATGGTCAACGCGGCCAATGCCGACCGGGTGGAAAGGATGGTCGCCGATGCGGTCGCTGCCGGGGCGGAAGTGGCGCTGCCACTGAAGCGGGAAAACACCATCATTCACCCGACCATCCTGGTGGCACCGCCAAGCGACTCAGATGTTGTCGGCGACGAGATTTTCGGCCCAGTCGCGGTGGTCATCCCTGCGAAAGATGTGGATGACGCCGTCTCCATCGCCAACAATTCCGTCTTCGGCCTTCAGTCGTCGTGCTTTACGTCCAGCCTTGAAACCGCCTTCAAAGTGTCGGAAGAACTTCATGTTGGATCAGTATGGATTAACGAAGGCAGCCGGTTCCGCATGGATACCACCCCGTTCGGCGGCGTCGGAGACAGCGGCTATGGCCGCGAAGGCGTGAAATACGCGATGGAGGAACTGTCCTACCTGAAGTTCACCGGTATCCGCTTCCCGGGGCGGGAGTGAGCATAGAGAGACATACAGATGTTCAACGGGTTCACGGAAACCTATCTGGGCGGAGACGAGGCAGGGCCAACAGTTCAACCGACCTCCTTTCGTCGATGCCCACTTTGCGGTCTAACTCAAGCTGCGTCCGGACAACGCGGCCAGCAGAATCAAGAAATACCGCCTGCAGGCACGGGAAAGGCGTCTTTCCCAGCAAGAATTAGCGAGGCTTGACGAGACACTCTCGGATACAGAAACGAACCACCGCGAGGCCCAAGAACGTATTCAGCCAAGCGAAAAGCGGAAGTCTGGGGGGGAAAGGCCAGTCTTACCTACCGAGTGGTCAGAACTCCCTCGCTGTTTCCGCTCGGTAGCTCCTGGTACTCGCCGATTGCCGTAAAAACGAGACCCTCTCGCTCCGATGGGGGTACGTTGATTTCGGACACTTCGTTTTTCGCCTGCCAGACGGGCAGGTCGGAAGCATAATTCCATAATATGGTAGGCTAACCTTTAGTTT
>CAJWUK010000316.1 GCA_913047365.1 uncultured Alphaproteobacteria bacterium
GTCTGGGTGCGGCCCTTGCGGCGTTTTTTCGACGGGATATGGCTTTCGTGGTTCTTCAGATACCACTTGGCGATTTCTTCGCGCGTGGTCCACCACACATCCGGGAACTGCTTCGCGTAGTCGATGAATTCCCGGACACAGCGAACGCGGAATGGCTGGCCGACAACATGCGGATGCAGACCCAGATTCATCAGCCGGCCACTTTCTGCACCTTCTGCATAGAGCGTATCGAATTGCTCCTTGAAGACTTCGAAGGCCTCGGTCGTCGTGTTTCCGCGCCGCATGAAAATCATGAAGTCGTTGACCTCGTTCGAATAAGGGATCGACACGATGGGCCCATGATCGGTGTGGATCAGATAAGGCTGATCGTCGTTCAGATAGTCCGTGGTGTATATCAGCCCCTGTTCGGCCAGAATATCCGCCGTCGTCGGGTTGCCGCGAAGCGAAGACGAAAGCCAGCCCTTAGCCGGTTTACCGACGACGTCCTTGTAGACCTTCAGCGTTTCGAGAACGAGATCGCGTTCGCCTTCCTCATCGAAATAGTAATTCGTCAGCAGGTCGGATTGTTCGTAGTTATGGGCAACCAGTTCCCAACCGCGATCCACGCAGTATTTCACCGCCTGGGGGCGTTCCAAACCCATCTTCGCGTTCATTGTACAACTTGCCGGGAGGCCGGCCCGTTCCATGATGTCGAACAAGCGCCAGATCCCTACCCGTTGGCCGTATTCCCGCCAGGTAAAATTCGGGATATCGGCGACGTTGCCGGGCAGGGGGTCCGGCAGGATGGCAGGGCCGCCGGCGTAATAGGTGTCTTCGGTATCCTTGGTGAAATCCCAGTATTCGAGATTAAACGTGACCAGCATCGCGATACGAGCGCCGTTAGGCCATTTCAGCGGCTTGCGTTCTGGCATAGGTACGAAATCGTAATACATGGTTCACCCTTTCGAATTTATAGGATTGACGGTGTTTTAGTGCATCGAGGGCCCCTATTGAAAGAAAATCGGATATACTTGGCGCTTCTTCTTTCAGGAGGCCGCCATGGCGACCGAAATTTCGACGCAACCTTCCCTATTGCCTGCCGCGAAGAGCTTCGTGTCGCGGGTTCGCGCCCTGTTCGAAAAGGGATTGGAAGAACCGCAGATCTGGGAAACTGCGTGCGGCTATCTCCGGGAACTGCTTGAAGACGAAGAGCTTAAGGCCCATACCGGCACGTGGCCGGACAGTCTTTCGGTTGAAGGGAAACCCGGTAACCTTCTTTTTTATGAAGACCCGGATTACGGGTTTGTCCTGAACGCACTCATCAAGGCACCCGGTCTGAAAACCTCGGTCCACGACCATGGGAAGTCCTGGACTCTATACGGTGTCCTAGAGGGCGCAGAGACCGTTATACGGTTCGAGCGCACCGACGACGGCCCAAAGGTGCCTAAAACCGCGACGGTTCGTGAAGCGGGAACCCACGAGGTCTTTCCCGGCTATATCGATTTTGTGCCGCCGTGGGAAATACACCAGGAAAACAACAACGAACAGCGCACGATCGGTTTCATTGTGCGCAGCCAGCGGTCCGGCACGTTCGTTCAGAACCGGTTCGATCTGGAGACTGGCGCCGTCAGCCAGTATGACGGTCCCGTCCAGATACCTTACGAGTTGAATTGACGGTTCAGGCGGTCCGCATGATCAGGTGGTAGCCGAAATCGGTTTCCACCACATCGGTTATTGCGCCGACATCGAGCGCGAACGCCGCTTCTTCGAATTCCGGAACCATCATGCCGCGGCCGAAACTGCCTAGATCACCACCCTGGGCAGAGGATGGGCAATCGGAGTGCTGTTTTGCCGCTTCGCCGAATTCAGTGCCGCCGTCGATTTCCGCCTTGAGGTCAGTAATTTTCTGTTTAGCGTCGTCCTGAGACCGTGTCGCGGTGGACCGAAGCGAGCCGTCATACATTAGCAGAATATGCGACGCCTGAATTTGATCGGTCATGATTTTGATTCCTTTCGTACCCCTTGGAGCGGAGTACCTATCTCTCCACTCAGTAGCCGGGCACCCTACGCGGATCGTCTGACGACGGCCACCCCTCCAGCTGGATTAAATCGTCTTTTGTGTCCACATCGAAAGAAAGACCGGGTGTGCGGACGATCTGCGTTGCGATTTTTGTTGCCGTTGCTTGCTGCCGATGTTTGCGGAAGCTCATCCCGCCGAACTGGAAGGTCAGCGTTGTAGGGGTGGGCACACGGAGGGCGTTTGTACCCGTTTCAGCCCCGTCCGGCGCGATTCCGATGAAAGGAAGCTCCAACAGCAGTCGGATATCGCTCGACGTAACTGTCGGCAGATCCGCGGCCAGATAGAGTGAAGGAAGCGGGGGCAGGGACGCCGCCGCTTCAGCCAG
>CAJWUK010000317.1 GCA_913047365.1 uncultured Alphaproteobacteria bacterium
GAAAAGACCAAGTTGTCGAAGGAGGCTAAGGAAAAGGCGTTACAGGAACTGAAGAAGCTCAAAAGCATGGGACCGATGTCTGCGGAAGCCACCGTTGTGCGGAATTACCTGGACTGGATGCTCAGTATTCCTTGGGGTAAGAGATCGCGGGTGAAGAAAGACATCAAGGCCGCCGAAAAGATTCTGAACCAGGATCATTACGGTCTGGAAAAGGTAAAGGAACGCATCCTGGAATATCTTGCCGTGCAGATGCGCGTGCGGAAGCTAAAGGGTCCGATCCTGTGCCTGGTCGGACCTCCCGGCGTAGGCAAGACATCGCTGGGCAAGTCCATCGCCAAGGCGACGGGGCGAAACTTTGTGCGCATGTCGCTTGGCGGTGTGCGGGACGAAGCGGAAGTTCGAGGCCACCGGCGGACCTATATCGGCTCCATGCCCGGCAAGGTTATTCAGGGAATGAAAAAGGCTAAGACCTCGAACCCGCTTTTTTTACTGGACGAGATCGACAAGCTTGGCGCGGACTGGCGTGGCGATCCCAGTTCGGCCCTACTGGAAGTGCTCGACCCCGAGCAGAATAACACGTTCGCGGATCATTACCTGGAGGTTGATTACGACCTGTCTGATGTCATGTTCGTGACCACAGCGAATACGCTACGCATGCCGCAGCCGCTGCTCGACCGTATGGAAACCATCCGGCTTTCCGGATACACCGAAGATGAGAAGATCCAGATTGCCAAACGTCACCTTATCAGCAAGCAGATCAAATCCCACGGCCTAAAAAAATCCGAATGGAGTCTTTCAGACGATGCTCTGCGCGATCTCGTTCGGCTCTATACACGCGAAGCCGGCGTTCGAAATCTGGAACGGGAGATCGCCAACCTGGCCCGTAAGGCGGTCAAGGAACTGGCCACAAGGTCGAACAAGAAAACGATCCGGATAACTCGCCGGAACCTGGAAAAATACGCAGGCGTGCCGCGCTATCGCTTCGGCGAAATGGAATCTGAGGATTTGGTCGGTGTGACCACCGGTCTTGCATGGACCGAAGTCGGCGGCGAGCTGCTGTCGGTCGAAGCATTGCTGATGCCTGGCAAAGGCAACATTTCGCAGACCGGCAAGCTGGGTGACGTGATGCAGGAATCCGTACAGACCGCGCGCAGTTATGTTCGCTCGCGGATGGCGATTTTCGGCGTTAGCCCTAAATTCTTTGACAAGCGCGATATCCACGTTCACGTCCCGGAAGGTGCGACACCCAAGGATGGGCCTTCCGCAGGCGTTGCCATGTGCACGTCTATTGTATCGTCTTTGACGGGTATTCCCGTTCGCAGGGACATCGCGATGACCGGTGAAGTCACATTGCGTGGGCGGGTTCTTCCCATCGGCGGTCTGAAGGAAAAGCTACTGGCAGCCCATCGCGGCGGTATCACCACTGTTCTTATTCCCAAAGACAATGAAAAAGACTTAGTGGACATTCCCGACAACGTGAAAAAGGGCCTGACGATTATTCCGGTCGGCACAGTCGATGAAGTTCTGACCGAAGCTCTGACCAGAGAGCCGGTTCCGATCGAATGGGAAGAAGACGCGGATGTAGTTGGAGGCACTGATGCCGACGATGACTCTGAGGGCGTTATCACCCACTAAATCATTCGGTAAATCCCTGATTTCAGCAGCCTCGGCAGAGATTCGCCGGCCCTGCTTTCGTTTGTTCAGGAAACTTCCGAATCCCCTGAATACAGCAAACCCGAATCGATTCTGGCGATTCGGGCATCAAAACACGTAAAAACCGCAGAAAACTGCGGCTTTCTAGATTGACGGCTTTGAAAAACCGCCATTACACTTGTGTTGTCGCATCGGGGTTTTGCCGTGATCCGGTGCAAGGAGACCAGCGGCATTACTTAGGGTTTCATGATTTGAAAGGTCGTATGTCGTGAACAAGAATGATCTCGTTGGTGCTGTCGCAGACAGCTCTGATCTCTCCAAAGCTGATGCAGCGAAAGCTGTGGATGCGGTATTTGATTCAATTACCAGTTCTCTTCAGGGCGGCGGTGAAGTTCGCCTCGTCGGCTTTGGTACTTTCAGTGTCGCCAATCGCAAGGCGTCCACTGGCCGTAATCCCCGGACCGGCGAAGCGATCCAGATTCCGGCGTCTAAGCAGCCAAAGTTCAAGGCTGGCAAAGGTTTGAAAGACGCGGTCAACTAGACGCGTATTCCATGCCAAATAATTAGGACCGGCCGCCTTTCGGCGGCCGGTTTCTTTTTGGGGCTGGTGAAATATTTGCTATACACAGCCGCGATGGGCGGTTAGCTCAGCTGGGAGAGCGACGCGTTTACACCGCGTAGGTCGGCGGTTCGATCCCGTCACCGCCCACCACTTACCCCTTTGTTA
>CAJWUK010000318.1 GCA_913047365.1 uncultured Alphaproteobacteria bacterium
TCAGGGCCTCCAGTCCACCCCGAACATGCACATAGGGCCGCGGTTCTCCGGTTTTCGCGTCGATATCAACGCGAAGGCGGTTTTCTGGCCCTGCCTTCACAATCTCGTCAAGATTTGTACGGAATATCAGCGTCTGGCCGTCGCCATCACCTTCAAACGTCATTTCCACCGCCGTAAACGGAGCGTCATCAACCCGTATGCGACACATCTCGGCGGGCGTCACCAGCCAGAAATCGCCGGATTCATCCTTTTCGAGCACACTTGAGAACAATTTTACCAGCCGTTTCCGCCCGATCGGAGAACCCATATAGTGCCACGCGCCGTCAGGCGCGATGCGCATATCGATATCGCCGCACATCTGGCCCCCGTCAGAAGGACGGTTTTCGACCCCGCCTTTGCGCTTGCCTTGCGCTAATGCTCGTTCAAGATTAGCCAGAGACACTGGTTTTAAAGTCCTTTCCGCCCCTTTACAGAGGATTGCCGTGACCGATACACGAACAGCCAAACCAAATCCAAGCAACGGCCCAGAACCGCCAGAACGGCTGGTTTCCGAAGTCGAGGCTCTGGGTCAGCGTATGGCCGCCGTCCGCAAACATATCGGGCGGGTCATATTTGGCCAACACGACGTTATAGATCAGACACTTATCACATTGCTGACGGGGGGACACGCGCTTCTCGTCGGGTACCCCGGGCTCGGTAAAACCCTCCTTGTGGACACACTGGGCACGGTACTGGGACTGGAAGACCGCCGCGTACAGTTCACGCCCGACCTGATGCCGCCGGATATTCTGGGTTCGGAAGTACTGGAAGAAAGTGATAGTGGACAGCGGTCATTCCGCTTTATAAAGGGGCCGATTTTCGGCCAGTTGCTGATCGCTGACGAAATTAACCGCGCTAGTCCGCGCACCCAGTCGGCCCTACTGCAAGCGATGCAGGAATACAAGGTGTCGGTGGCGGGAAAGGATCACGACCTGCCCAAACCATTTCATGTACTGGCGACCCAGAACCCGTTGGAACTCGAAGGCACCTATCCGCTGCCCGAAGCGCAGCTCGACCGTTTTCTGCTGCAGATCGATGTCAGCTATCCAGACGAAGAAGCAGAAAAGAAGCTGCTGTTCGCGACCACCGGCACCGCAGACGCAAAACCGGAACAGGTCCTGACAGCTGAAGATCTCATTGCGGCGCAACGCCTAGTGCGGTCGGTACCGGTCGGCGACGCCGTTGTCGACGCCATATTGAAGCTTGTCCGGTCCGGACGGCCCGATGAGGCAGGCGATCCGAATATTCGAAAACATCTGGCCTGGGGGCCGGGACCACGCGCCAGCCAGGCGTTGATGCTGGCCACACGTGCGCGAGCACTGCTGCAGGGCCGGTTTGCGCCTTCTATCGATGACGTCGTCACCCTGGCACCGCCGGTACTGCGCCATCGTATGGCGCTAACTTTCTCGGCACGCGCCGACGGCATCACGGTCGATACCATTATTGCGCGGCTTTGCGCGCCCCTCGGTTGAGACCCCCCCGTCCTGCCATAAACGACACCCTAAACCCGGCGGATACGCGCCGCCGGGCGGAGGAAGCCGCGGCCAGTTTGCCGCCGCTTCTGGTGAAGGCCGAACGGGTCGCCGCCATGGTCGCCCAAGGTGAGCACCACCGCCGCCGGGCGGGTACCGGGGATACTTTCTGGCAATACCGCCGTTATCAGCCAGGCGATTCCGTGCAAAGCATCGACTGGCGGCAATCGGCGAAATCCCAGATAGCCTTCGTTCGCGAAAATGAATGGGAAGCGGCCCAGAACCTTTATGTTTGGGTAGACCGGTCGGCCTCCATGTACTGGCATTCCGATCCGGATCTTCCGACAAAGGCGGAACGTGCGGTAGTGATGACCCTTGCCGTTGCATCGCTGATGATCCGCACCGGCGAACGCATTTCGCTGCTGGATACGGCGGAAAGACCCGCCGCCGGCCGCGCCGTACTATCCCGCCTGGCGGCGGAACTCTCCCGGGCAGATAATGCGGGAACCGGGGTTCCGCCTCTCCAACAGCTTAGGCGTCACAGCCGCGTGTTGTTGACCGGCGATTTCCTGGATCCGGTCCATGAACTGGAACATGTCGTCCGAACATACTCCCGGCAGGGCATAAGTGGACATCTGATCCAGGTGTGCGATCCGGCAGAAGAAGCCCTGCCCTTTGTCGGCCGCACCCGGTTCGAAGGCCTAGAAGGCGAAGGCACCACCCTGATCGGGCGCGTAGAAGCGGCTCGGGAACATTACGCGTCCCTCCGGGGTGCCCATCGCAAGGCGCTATCGGACGTGGCCCGGTCCTGCGGATGGTCGTTTTCGATCACGCACACCGACCGCCCTGTGGAACCAACATTG
>CAJWUK010000319.1 GCA_913047365.1 uncultured Alphaproteobacteria bacterium
GGCGAAGTGATGGACACGCCACCGATCTGGCTGATGCGGCAGGCGGGCCGGTACCTGCCGGAATATCGCAAGGTCAAGGCAGAGGCCGGCTCGTTTCTCGACCTGTGCTATACGCCGAAGCACGCGATCGAGGTAACCCTGCAGCCAATCCGGCGCTACGGCTTCGATGCTGCCATCCTGTTTTCTGATCTGCCGCTGATCGCGCAAGGTCTGGGTCAGGAGCTCTGGTATGAGGAGGGTGGCGGCCCCCGCCTGGCGCCGATCCGAAACGGCGTCGGCGTCGCAGCGCTCGATGTCGGACAGGTTTCAGATCGTCTTGCCCCGGTGTATGAGACGGTGGCCGGGTTATCGACCGCATTGCCGTCCGAGACCACCCTGATCGGTTTCGCGGGCGCGCCGTGGACGGTCGCCTGCTACATGGTGGAGGGCGGCGGCAGCCGGGAGTTCGCCGAAGTCAAGGGATGGGCCTTCCGGAACCCGGAGGAATTCGGATCACTGATCGATATCCTGGTCGACGCGACGGCGGTGCACTTGTGCAATCAGGCCCGGGCTGGTGCTGAGGTCCTGCAAATATTCGACAGCTGGGCCAGTATCCTGCCGGATACGGCGTTCCGACGCTGGATTATCGCGCCGACCAAGGCGTTGGTAGGGCGCATCCGGGCTGAATTCCCTGATATCCCGATAATCGGATTTCCGCGAGCAGCCGGCGTTATGTATGCGGAATATGTCGCGGAAACCGGTGTAACGGCGGTCAGTCTCGATACCACCATGTCCCGGCCGTGGGCTGCGGAAAATCTGCAAACGAAGATGCCCGTGCAAGGCAATCTCGATCCGCTGGCACTGGTCAATGGCGGGGATTACCTGGAAGAAGAGGTTCGGGAAACGCTGGAGGGCTTTTCCGGCGGGCCATTCGTGTTCAATCTCGGCCATGGGATCGTCAAGGAAACACCGCCGGAGCACGTTGCGGCGCTGGTCGCATTGGTGCGTGGGGAGACGGTTTGAGTCTGCCGAGAAAAACCGCTGTCGTTCTATTTAATCTGGGCGGTCCGGACCGGCCGGAGGCGGTACGGCCTTTCCTTTTCAACCTTTTCAACGACCCAGCGATCATAGGCGCACCTGGACCGGTGCGCTGGGCACTGGCGCAATTCATCTCCCGCCGGCGTGCGCCTGTGGCTCAGGAAATTTATGAACATCTGGGTGGTGGGTCGCCGCTGCTGCCGAATACAGAGGCGCAAGCGACAGCGCTAGAGCAAGCGCTGGGCGGTGACGCCCGGGTATTCGTGGCGATGCGTTATTGGCATCCTTTCGCTGATGAGACCGCGGCTGCTGTGCGGGACTACGCGCCGGAACAAGTGGTCTTGCTGCCGCTTTATCCGCAGTTCTCGACAACTACGACAGGGTCTTCGATCACTGATTGGCATCGGGCTGCTCAGAAAGTCGGTCTCGACGTGCCGACCAGCACAGTGTGCTGTTATTTCGGGAATAGTGCCTTTGTCGAGTCGATTGCGGCCCGCATTCGATCGGTGCTGGACGACCAGCCGGAGAGCACGCCGCGTGTTCTGTTCACGGCGCATGGTTTACCGAAGAAAGTGATTGCTGCGGGCGATCCTTACCAATGGCAGGTGGAGCGTACGGCAGAGGCAATCGCGCAGGCAGTCGACCGGCCGAATATGGATTGGGTCGTTTGTTATCAGAGCCGCGTCGGACCGCTGGAATGGATTCAACCCTACACGTCGGATGTTTTGGAGGAAGCGGGCCGCGCCGGCACACCTGTTATCGTCGTGCCGATCGGATTCACGTCCGAGCATTCCGAGACGCTGGTCGAGCTCGATATCGAATACCGTGAGTTGGCGGAAGAAGCGGGTGTCCCGACATATGCTCGGATCGAAACCGTCGGTGCGGATGCACCGTTCATAGGCGGCCTTGCGGATTTGGTGGCGTCGGCGGTTTCCCAAAATGACGCGCTGAGCAGCGACGGCGGCGGCTGTCAATGCCCGGAAGCCTATAAAGGCTGCGCGTTTCGGGCTGCGTGATCGGGGATGGACATGGGCGATCTGTTTCTTTGGATCAAGGTCCTGCACATCGTCTCGGTGATCGCCTGGATGGCGGGAATGCTCTATCTACCGCGTCTGTTCGTTTATCATGCGGCTGCCGAACAGGGGTCTGTCCAGTCGGAAACGTTCAAGATTATGGAACGGCGTCTGCTGCGCGCCATCATGAATCCGGCCATGATCGTCGTGTGGATAACCGGACCGCTGCTGGTTTATCTCGGGGAATTCTGGACGGAACCCTGGTTCTGGGTGAAATTCGCTTTTGTCATCGTCCTGTCCGATATGCACCATCGCTTCGGGCGGTAT
>CAJWUK010000320.1 GCA_913047365.1 uncultured Alphaproteobacteria bacterium
GCATCCGATAGTTCGCTGGCCACTCTGCCGCAAGCGTTACAGTGGGAAGCGACGGCAGCATTTTCTATTCCTCTGGCCCTTATCATGGGCCGTTTTGGCCGCAAGGCAGGATTCATCTTCGGCGCGCTTATGGGCTCAACGGGCGCTCTGGTTGCGGCGATCGCCATTTTCGAAGGGTCGTTCCTTGTCTATCTGACCGCCATCCTGTTTTTCGGGGCCTATACGATCTCCGGCCACTCTTTCCGCTTTGCCGCCGCCGAAGTCGCCAACGACAAATGGCGCAGCATCGCCATATCGCTTGTAATCGGGGGTGGTATCGTCGCCGCCTTCGCGGGCCCGGAGATTTCCAAATGGACCCACGACGTCACGGCAGCCTGGCTGGACAATGAGTCCTTCGTCCGGGCCGTGGAATTTATCTGCGGTCCAATCAACTCGGTCACGGCGGCAGAACCCGGCAGCCGTACCCCGCCCTACCAGTTCGCTATCACGTTCCTGGTTCTGGCCTTCATTCCGCTGATCCTGATCGCCGTGGTCTCATTTGTGCGCTTCCCGCTGGTGGTGAAACAAACCTTCGAGACGACGGGCCGCCCGCTCGGCGCCATTGCGCGACAACCCGCCTTCGTAGTCGCCGTGCTCTGCGCCGTGATCGGTTGGGGGGTGATGGTCCTGATGATGGCGGCTACGCCGTTAGCGATGGTAAAAGAATATGGATACGCATATGTCGAAGCCGCGCTAGTCGTCCAATGGCATATGTTCGGCATGTATGCACCGTCGTTCTTCACCGGATGGCTGATCGAAAAGATCGGCCTGTTGAACGTTCTGATTGCCGGTCTGATCCTTTCTCTAGCGGCAGCCCTGATCGGATTGTCGGGTCATTCTCTAGCCTTTTTTCTGGCCGCGAACATATGCGTCGGTATGGGTTGGAATCTTCTTTTCGTCGGCTCGACCACCTTGCTGACAAAAACCTATCGGCCTGAGGAAAAAAACAAATCGCAGGGGCTGAACGACGCACTGGTATTCCAGTCCGTCGCCGCCTTTTCGTTCTCCGCCGGCCTACTGCACAATTCCGTCGGCTGGGAATCGATCTGTCTGGTTCTGCTCCCATTCATCGCAATAGTGTTCGCCGCCGTGCTTTACCTTAAGTTCATCCCCGGTGCGGCGCCTGCAGGACTGGGAAGGCCAAGCATTTCCGGGCCTGAATAGGTCGATGCGAATTTTTAAGCCGGCTAAAATGACCTCGTTATGCTTTGAACCCATAGCCTGTGGCGTCTTTCGTTCGGCGCTGATTATTTGCGCGGTACACCGGAACTGACACACTCTCTGCACAATGGACTAAGGTTAAGAAAGATGAATGGTAAACCGGAAACCGGACCTGATGCGGCAAATGGCATAAACGAATTATCTTTTTTCCCGAAATGCGGGTCGGGCCCCGGCCTGCTTTTATTGGCAGATGGTAACGTGCCGGAAACGTCTGTTCTGGCTCGGGCACGCCTTTTTTCGGAAGAAGGCTATGTCGTACATACACTCCTTACTGCGCCAGGCGCATCTGATATCGGTAGCGTCGCCACCCAGTTGAGCGACCGCTCGGAAATAACCGGCGGACTGGTCTGCGTTGCCCACGGCGATGCGGTCCTTGCCGGACTGGAGGCCGCCGATAGGTTCGATGCCATCGTGGGGTTCGATGCGACACCGGAGATCAGCAAAGATATCAACCTTGCAAACCTGCCCTGCCCCATCGTGTTTCAGTTCGGCACCCTGAACGCGCCGGAATCCGCGGCTACGGCGGAAAAATTATCCGGAAACCTGGATTCTCTGAACGGCGACCGGGTGTATGCTTGGCCGGAGGCGGCACCCGGCTTCTCCCTGCCCGGCCATGCTGCGTTCGATAGCAGGGTCGACAGCCTCGCCCATTCGCGCACGTTGGAAATAATCCGCCGCGTTGTCGGGCCGCATTACGATTACGTTGCCCTTTTCGCGGAGCATATCCGCCACGAATTCAATACCCGTGATGTCGATTCTACCATGGCGACGATGATCGATGCGCCATACGTCAATCATGTGGCGACACTGGCCGGCGGGGTCGGCCACGATATGCTGAAGCGGTTCTACAAATATCATTTCGTCGAACAGAATTCCCGCGACCGCAGCAGTGTCACCGTCTCCCACACGCTGGGACCGGATCGGTTGGTGTTGGAATTAGTAGTGCGATTCAAGCACGACCAGGTGCTGGACCGGTACTTCCCCAATATAGAACCGACCGGCGAATACGCCGAACTCGCCACTGTCCTGATCGTCAAGTTTCGCGGCGATAAGGTGTGCCACGAACATATTTACTGGGATCAGGGGTCGGCCCTCAA
>CAJWUK010000321.1 GCA_913047365.1 uncultured Alphaproteobacteria bacterium
AGGTGCTGGAGACTTGCTGGTCGGTGATCGGTGACCAGGGGATTGTGGCCGGACCAGAAGTCGCATACATGCGGGCTGAGGCACGTATATCTTCAGGGTCGCAGCCGGTAATCTTGGCTACGCGGTCAACGGGGTATTCCTTTACCCTTTCCACAAACTCGTCGAAACCGTGTGCCCATTTTTCTATGAATGCTTTGTCGTAGAGCTCTTCCTCGATAATGACATTTATCCAGCCCAAGGTCAGTGCGGCATCGGTGCCGGGACGCAGAGGCAGATGAATGTCTGCAGCTTCGGCGTTCTCGCTACGCCGCGGATCGACGACGATCAGTTTTGCACCGCGCGCCTGCGCCATGCGGATTGATTTATATTCCATCGTCCAGCTATGGCGTCGCGGGTCGTGACCGAAGAGGACAATGCATTTTGAGTTTAGGATGTCTGTACGCGGATACCAACCATAGGCAATACGATTGACTGCGGCTGTGTTGCCCATGCAATAGGCAACGCCGCTGATCCAGTTTGGCGAGCCGAGATGGTTCATGAAGCGGCGCGATAGTCCGCTGTCCGACTGTCCTGTGGCGTTACTCAATCCAACAGCGAAGGCTTCCGGACCATACTTATCAACAACTGCCTTAAGTTTTTCGGCGATTTCATCCATCGCCTGTTCCCAAGATACCTCTTCCCACTTTCCTTCGCCGCGTTCGCCAACACGTTTGAGAGGATGAAGGATACGACTTGGATGGGCGAAGGATTTGGGTGCGAAGGCACCTTTCATGCAGATCACATCCTTGAACATCGGATGATCTCGCGTCGTAACTTTGACAGCTTGATCGTCTTTTACGTGGACGGTGAGCGGGCAGAAGCCGTCGCAGCTTGTGCAGACAACTTGTTTTACTTCGATTTCCTGGTCGGCAAGGACTTGGGACTGGCCATCAGGCATAGTTACTACCTCTGATCAAGGAGCTCTGACCGTAGGCTATCAGAAATGGCTTGCCGGGGTCAAAATGTCCGAACAAGTATAAGGGGATTGGGCCGAGATATGTGGGGCGCGATAGAGGAGACAGGGAGGCATGCGACGCGGGTATACGGATACAGTTGAAGGCCAAATCTACTTCACGGAGACGGGCGAAGGGCCGGCATTGATCCTATTGCACCCGTCGCCGCAATCGAGTCGTGTCTACGGGCGTCTGATGCCGGTTATGGCCGAACGGTTTCGCGTCGTCGCTTTCGATACTCTCGGTTTCGGCCGCTCCGATCCGTTGCCGGACGGCGTTACGATGGAACGGTTGGGTGGCAGTGTCGGCGATGCGATGACGGTGCTTGGTATCGAGCGGGCGCATCTATTCGGATTCCATACCGGCAACAAGATCGCGGCGGCGCTCGCCTCAGCAAGGCCAGACCGGGTCGACCGGCTGATGCTGTGCGGCCAGACGCACAGCTTGATTGCCGACCAATCGACGCGGATCGCGGCGTTCGGGCCGATCACCGACCGCTATTTCGAGGCGATGTCCGCGGAGGCGGAGGCGGACAGCGCGGCGACGGCGCATTTCCAGTGGGCGACCGAGATGTTCGCCGACATGTCGCGCCTGTGGTGGGACAAGCGGGCGATCGGCGAATTCGGTTATAGGCCGGAACTGCGTCGCTATCTTGCAGCCCGCATTTCCGATCTGCTCGAAGCGAAGCCCAGCGCGGCGGCAATCTACGCCGCCAATTTCGGATTCGATTTCGAAGCCGCGCTGCGCCGGGTCGTGGCGCCAAGTCTGGTGATCGAAGTCGCATCCAAAGCCGAGGCGCATCTGGGACCGCAGGCGGCGCGCCTGGCCGCGCTGATGCCGAACGCACAGGCGGCCACAATCGAAGAAGGCGACCGCGAAGTGCTGGAAATGCGCACCGAAGAGGTGGCGCGCCTGATCCTGGATTTCCTACCGTGTTAAACAGGCATCTTGTCGAAGCCCTTGATGTTCGGATCCACCGGTGTCGAGGGAATTTTGCTGGACATGAAGACGTTTGCGCCTGGCAGCACGAGGTCCTTCTCGGCGACCACGCCAGCGCGCACGCTTAAAATACCTTCGCGGTTGGAATTCTTGCCGAACATTTGCGAGCCGCAATCCGGGCAGAACAGTTTCTGCATGGCGGCGCCGCTGTCGGCCGTGTGCTTGAACGCCTTCGGCGATCCGTCGATCTTGACCGCATCCTCCGCCACGAACAGCAGCGTTCCGAATGCCGCGCCCGTCGCCTGCCGGCAATCGTCGCAATGGCAGTTCGCCATCATTTTGATGTCAGTATCGGCGTTGAAAGTGATGTTGCCGCATAGGCATTTTCCGCTGATCTTCGGCA
>CAJWUK010000322.1 GCA_913047365.1 uncultured Alphaproteobacteria bacterium
CAGAAATTGCTTGAAATCTCAAATGCTGAGAATTCTAACTAATCAATTTGTGCTCAACTTCGAAATTAGCAGGAATTTGTCGGCCGCGAGGTTCCAAAACAGTTTTGGGGGCTATCGCGGCCAGTGTAGGTTGTGCCGACGGAATAGTTTACTGAAAAGGCTTCCATCCTGATTTCCGCCGTTACCACTCGCTGGACCAGCCTGCCCCCCAATCTGCGCGGTATCCTATGGCTTCTTCTCGGTACGTTCGCATTTGCCGTCAACGATCTGTTCGTCAAATCACTCGGCCGGGAAATATCGCCTTTTCAATTGGCGTTTTTCCGATACGGCATCGGCTTTCTGATCATGGTACCGTTCTTCATTCGGATGGGTGCATCCAACCTGAAAACGTCGCGACCGGGTATCCACTTCGTCCGTCTGATCCTGGCCTGTATCGCGCAGGTGGGGGTCTATACGTCGGTCGTCTATCTGCCTCTAGCGGATGCAACCGCGCTGGCTTTTTCGCGCGTCCTGTTCACCGCCGTGATCGCGGTCATCGTTTTGCGAGAAATCGTCAGCGGGCGGCGCTGGACGGCGACGGTCGCCGGATTTGTGGGCGTGGTCATAATGGTGCGCCCCGGTGGACAGATCGATCCCATCGTGTTCGTCGCCATCGGCGCCGCCTGCACGTTTGCGGTTGCCAATGTAATGATCCGCATGATGTCCGACACCGAGCCGCCGAACCGTATCCTGTTCTACTATCAGGCCGGGGGAATTATTGTTTTTCTGCCGCCGACGATCTGGATGTGGCAAACACCGGACGGGCTGGTTTCTTGGTTGATGGCACTTGCTATCGGCGTGCTGACAGCTGTTGGCATGATCGGCTTTATCCGGGGGTTCGCCGTGGGTGAGGCCAGCGTCATCGGACCAACGGAATATATCCGGCTGATCTTCGCCGCCGCATTCGGGTTCATGATATTTGGGGAGACTCCCGATATCTGGACCATCGTCGGAGCCCTGATCATAGTGGGCGCGTCCAGTTTCATCGCGCGGATGGAAACTGGGAAAAAGTAACTTCCTGCCTCATCCCTCCAGCCAATTGACGGATTTTATTGCTGCGTCTCGTGCCGCCATCTCTGTCTCGTAGCTCTTCGTGCTTCTGGCGCCGGTTGCATGCCAACCGGTTGGATCTTCTGGGTCGCGGCGCCATTCGTCCCAGCAAAGCAGCCCGTCTATGCCCCGATAAATATCGACACAGCGTAATCCGTCATCGGTTTCGAAGGACTTCAGGACGAGACGATTTTTGCGGTCTACCACCGAGGGCAGTCAGGCGAATTGCTGGTTGAGGAACTCGATGCTGCGCTGATGCGCGAGACTGGCCGCGTCAACATCGTGGTTCGCCTGTTCCGGGTTGTAGAACGCGTGCCCCGCACCAGGATAAATGTGGAATTCGGTATCGGGATATGTGTCCCGTATCTTGTGAACTGTTTTCAGAGGCACCACGTGATCGGCATCTCCGTAATGCAGTATTCCCGGACATTTTGGTCGACGGTCCAGATTGTCGTGGATGTCGCTACCGTAGAAGACGACCAACGCATCCATGTCCAACCGGTCGGCGGCGATCCAGGCCCAAGTGCCGCCTGTGCAGAAGCCGGAAATAGCGATCCTGTCCGCCGTTTCACGCAGAAGTGCGGCGCAGGCTTCGATATCCAGCAGAACCGTCTCTTCTTCCAGATTCTCCCGGAATGTCATACCGCCTTGATCGTCATAGGCGAAGACTTTGTTACGTTCAGTCCTGTCATAGGTGGCGGGCGCGATTGCTGAATACCCGTCGCGCGCGAACCAGTCGCACACATCGCCCAGATGATCGGTCAGCCCATAAATCGCCTGCAGAAAGATTATACCGCCTATCGGCGCGCCGTCCGTTGCAGCATGCCAAGCTGTGAAGGTGTGTCCGTCGGTCGCGGTAATGTCGATGCGGTTGGCCAAAGAAAATCTCCCGGTGTCCAAAGGGAGACTAGTCAAGGGAAGGGAGTTGGGAAACTGGTTCCCCCCTCTTTTTTGAATCTACAAGTCCGAATTCCGCCGGGGCGAAAACGTATCCTTTGCGGTCGATCAGCTGGTCGCTGCTGTGAAGCATTTGGATACAGGGGCGTCGGTATTCGAGGCCGCCGGCCTTCAATCAGTCCACAGTGTTTGCGGGATAATCCATAGCGTCTTCGCCGGCTATCCGGACATGAACGACGATGATTTCGTGGCGGCAAATCTGGATAGGTGGTTGCAATAGCTCGCCTTGCCATCCGGCGTTCGCGCTGGCACCTATAGCGTTGCAGACGGAGGCAGGACATGGCTC
>CAJWUK010000323.1 GCA_913047365.1 uncultured Alphaproteobacteria bacterium
ACGAAATTCAACCCAATAGTTTGGTCGATATCGGCCGCAAAACCGGAGGCTCTCGGGGACTAGACCTCCTTAATCCTTTGATCGGGAAAGATAAGATATCTCCAGCCTCAAATACTGGCGTTCTTCATCCCCTAAGTGGTTCAAGAAATTCAGATATCACTGAATACTTCATTTTTGAAAAAGAAAATAAAATTTCGCATTGCCGGTCACAAGTGTCCTAGAAATCGTGTTTTCCGTATAGGAAACACAGATCCTACCGGCCAGAAACTTCGTAGCAGGCCGTGTTCCGGGCAAAGCCGTCATGCAGATCCAGCATGCGTTCGCGCCAATCGAAGACGGGGTCATCCGCGGCCAGAAGCTGGAACGGGCTGGTTACCCGCGCCCATTGGAACTGCGAAAATACGACAAAATCGGCATAGCCGGGCCCATCGCCGCAGATAAAGGATTGTCCCTTGCGCAATGCGGTCCGAACAGGGTCCATCGTCCGGTACAGGTTTATCACCCGATCCTCCCGCCCTTCCTGCACCTGTTCCAGGGTGCGCTTGTACATTTTCTCCATGCTTTCGCGGAAATAATCGCGGTCCTCCGGGTGTGCGGCATCCAGCACATCTCGGGCAATCAGGGGGCCAATGGCTATATTGACGGCGCGATCGCACCAGGAATTGATCACCCGGGTTACGCCCTCGCCGATGGAGCCTCCGAATAGCGACGGCGCATCGGGATAGGCTTCATCCAGATACACTGCAATATCCCAGGAATCGGTTTTGACGATACCACCGTCCACCATTACCGGCACACTAGTCGCATTGGCGAAGGCAATTGTTTCCTTGTCGGTCAGCAACAGCGGAATGGCCTCAAAATCAGCCCCCTTGTGCACCAGCGCCATTTTGGCGCGCCAGGAAAACTGGCTGTAACGGCGGTCTTCATTGCCGAGAAGTTCGTAAAGTTTGATCGTCATCAGGATGCTCCCTTGCCGGGTGTTCGCTAGACCGGTGGTGGTGCGGGGTCAAGCCCCGCTATATGCTATTATGACGGAGTATCCGGGTGAAATAATCCGCTATCGTTTCAGGCCCGTTTTTGTGGGTGAACCTACGAATCAGAAACCATCGGGCGCTATCAGGTTTTTTGCCGCCGCATAACAGATGAAGGAGCGGCCATCTGCTTCGCAGTCTCCGATAACGGCACTACGCGCTTTTGAAAAACTAATCCTTGGCACTCAAGGTTAAGGAACGGTTATGCAGTTCCTCACAAACCAGAGAATGTCGAAATTACTCGGCCGCCTCGTTCTTGGAACCTGCCGCGGCGCCGACCATGGCCCCCTTCATCTCCCATTCGGACGCCTTGTTCAGCCCGAAGCTACCCGTACGTCCTTCCTCGGTGTTGGGTTTGGCCTGTTCGCGTAGCTCTTCTATCTGCAACCGGTCGCGCTCGAACTGGCGAAAGGCGGCAAACTTGGCGGACATGTACTGGTCCGGCCAAACTATATCTTCAACACCGTAATAGGCCGCGGCCTGCTGGGTGAAATAAGGATTGTACAAATGCGTCCGCGCCAGCGCGACAAGGTCCGAGCGGCCTGCCCCGACAATCGTGTTTACCTGATCCCAGTCGAAGATATTACCGGCGACCAGTGTAGGGATATCGGCTTCGATACGGATCTGTTCGGAGAAAGGCGCCTGGAACATACGCCCGTACATGGGCTTTTCAGACGGGTCGGTCTGACCGGTGGAAACGTTGATAAGATCGCAGCCATGGTCTTTGAAGGCCTTGGCAAATTCAACAGCCTCTTCCGCCGTGGTTCCACCCTCAACCCAATCCGTCGCGGAAATCCTTACGGACAGCGGTCGCTCGCCCGGCCACACCCCGCGGCAGGCATCGAATACTTCCAGCGGATACCGCAGCCGTTTCTCCAGTGAGCCTCCGTATTCATCCGTGCGCCGGTTGGTGAACGGCGACAGAAACGTCGCCAGCACATAGCCGTGGGCGCAATGAAGTTCTGCCAGATCAAAACCAGCGCGGGCCGCCCGTTCAAACGCCGCAACAAAATCCGCTTTCACTCGGTCCATGTCGTCCCGGGTCATTTCGCGGGGCACCTGCGAATTCGGCAGATACGGTAACGGCGAAGCCGCGATTATTTCCCACGCACCATCGTCCAGCGGCTGGTCGATGCCTTCCCAGGCCAGTTTCGTCGCGCCCTTGCGGCCAGCATGACCGATCTGTATGGCCATTTTCGCGTCAGTACGTTCGTGTGCGAATTCGACGATGCGTTTCCACTGCGCCTCCTGTTCATCCGACCAGATTCCGGCACAACCAGGGGTTATCCGCGCATCGGG
>CAJWUK010000324.1 GCA_913047365.1 uncultured Alphaproteobacteria bacterium
CCACCAGTAACGATGACGACTTTATCTTCCAGCATGCATTTTCTCCGTGAATATCCGGCCGGTCAGCCGGTGGCACCTTCCCGCATTTTCAGTTTCAGACCTGCGACTGTCCAGACGTCGAGACCGCAGATCGAGGCGATTTCAGTCATCGGCAACTGGGTTTCGTGCAACAGGACGCTGGCGTGGACTAGCGGATTGCGCCGCCGACCGTTATTGCGGCGAACCTGCCAGTCACCTCTTTTTTTGCGTTCCTCGGCGCGGCGTTCCTCGGCGTCCAGCCCGCGGGCGTAGGCCGCTTTCAGGGCTTCTTGGTGGCGGGCTTTTTCGGATCGGGCTTTGTCCTCCATGTCGCGCATGAACTGCGCCATTTCGGAAAACGCGCGCTCCCGCGCCGCTGCCTCCGCTTCGGCTTCCTCGAAGGTGGATCGCTTGCGTTCCGTCGGTTTCTGCATCGCCTCGCCGCCGGACCGCGCCGCTTCCTCCAACGTCATGTCATAACGCTTGGCCATCCGTTCGGCGGCTTCCAGCGCATTACGGCGCTCACCCTCGAAAGGGCTTTCCGTCGCCATCAGCAAAAGATTTTGGAAACGCTCGCGTTCCGCGGGTGTCATTCCGTTCGAGATAGTCCGGCTCCACCGGTAAGCAGGCACAAAACCCGGATTATATAACGAAATCCGGGATGCTGGGGAGAATTGTTACCCGCTACAAACTGTTATTTCGCAAACTTTCTCCCTAGACTGCCGAAAAACACTTCGAGGCTAAACAACCAAAGGAACTGGGAAATGTCCAAACTTTCAATCAAGTTGACGGGCTCTTTGATCGGAGCCGCTCTTTGCTTTGCCACCCCGGCGGGGGCGCAGAACATCACCTTGTCGCATACCTCGGGCAGTGCCGGCGGGGCGTCGGATATCGCCGGGAAGCATCTCGCGGAAATCGCAGCGGCGAACGGCATCGCCACCATTCAGGCGCAGGTCGGCAAGACCCTGACCAAAACGATGCTGGATGTCGCGCAGGGAAAGGTTGATATTTCCGCCAGCCCCTTCGTGCTTAATTTTCTGATGTCGCGCGGACTGGGCCCGTATTCGGGTCTAGGTAAGAAAAAGGGCAAGGAAATGGCCGGCAATCTCCGGCTGCTCTATCCCTATCACATCGCGTCGTTCTATCTGATCGCCTTTCAGAGCACCGGGATCGACAGCTGGGAGAAGCTGAAGGGCAAGACGATTTTTAACGGACCGCCGCGGGGCGGCGCGCTAATTTCTGCGCGAAACCTTATCCGCCTGACGACGGGTTTCGTCGACGGCAAGCAATACACCGGCAAGCAGATTGCCTGGGGCCAGGCGAATTCGCTATTTCTGGACCGCTCGGTCGAAGCCGCCGTGCGTCCGGGCACCAATCCCGCATCCTATATGCCGATTTATATCGCAGCAGGCAAAATCAATATCGTGTCGGTGCCCAAGGCCAAGTTCGAAGGCCCGGCATTTGCCAAATACCTGAAGGCCCCCGGCAACGCGCCGGTCGTGTTCCCGGTAAGTGAAATGGATCATTACGGAGACGGCGCCCGGATCATCTCCGAAGACAACACGTTCCGGACGGTCGCCAACACGGCGGGTGACATGGTGCACAAGAAGATGAGTAACAAGCTGGCGAAATCGCTGACGGCGGCGTTCATTAAGAGCATCCCGAACCTTCGGAAAAAGGTGCCGTTCGCCAAAAGCGCGTTATACGGATCGATCGATAACGAGAAGATGCGTATGTGCAACGCCGGGGTGACATTCCATCCGGGTGCCCTCCAGGCCTGGGAAGAAGCCGGGCACAAGGTTGCCGACTGCGCCCGGCCGAAAAGCTAAGGTCCGTCGTCACGCGAAAAACCCTTTTACGGGACCGGTGCGCGCAATTCGCACCGGTCCTGCTCGCGTGACCTGTTCGTCGCTCTTACCGGGCAGTCAATAAAATGAGCCAGAAAGAAGGCGAGGTCGCGGTTCCTGATCAGAAGGATTGGGGCCACAAGACCGGCCTGTATTTTGCCTTCGCGCTTGTGTGCATGGGGCTGCTCAACAACCTGCCCAATATCCCGGGGCTTTTGCCGGCGATCCAGTCGATCCCCGGGCTTGCCGATCTTCCACGGATCAGCAAGTTCAGTTCCGAATTCTTTTTCCCGCTCATTTTCACAGTGATGATGATCGTGGCGCTAAGCTACAACTCCTTCGCCCGCGACTGGCGTGACACTGGACATGCGAAACGGTTGTGTGGCATCGGCCTCGATGTCCTGATGCTCATCACGACCGTTGCGCTGATGTTCGTCTACTGGATCGAACACGAGCAGGTCTGCC
>CAJWUK010000325.1 GCA_913047365.1 uncultured Alphaproteobacteria bacterium
GCATCGGCATGCTTGGGTACACCGTCCTTGCGGATCAGGGGTTTGGCCAGGCGATCGGGATGGTGAACATAGTCAAAGCCGAAACGCCCCTTGACGCATAGCCGTTTGTGGTTGGCGGGCCCGTCGCGGCCTTCCACGAATAACAGCCGATCGCCCTCGATGTTGTAGGTCAACTGACACCCCACGCCGCAATATGGGCAGACGCTATCAACCTGGCGGTCGGGTTTAACGCGACCGGCCGGATTGGCGACCGTCGCTGGGAGCAGGGCACCCGTCGGGCAGGCCTGGACGCACTCGCCACAGGCCACACAGGTGCTGTCGCCCATCGGGTCGTCGAAATCGAACGTGATCTTTGAGTCCGAGCCGCGATAGGCCATACCAATGACGTCGTTTACCTGGACTTCTCGGCATGCCCGGACGCACAGCGTGCAGTTGATGCAGGCATCTAGATTAACCGCCATCGCCGGATGCGAAGGATCCGGATCGGGCGTCTGACGTGCAGGAAATCGGCTGCCCGAAACGACTAGCCGGTCGGCCCATTGCCAGAATTTCGACTCCCCGTCATGGGCTGCCGCCCGCAGCGGCTGATCCGCCGCCAGCAATTCGAATACCAGTTTGCGCGTTTTTTCCGCGCGTTCGCTGGCAGAACGGATGACCATCCCCTCGGCGGGTTCCCGGATACAGGATGCCGCGAGAACGCGCTCGCCCTCTATTTCAACCATACAGGCGCGGCAATTGCCATCCGCCCGGTATCCAGGTTCGGGCGCATAGCACAAATGCGGGATGTCCGTGCCCAGACGTTTCGCCGCCTGCCAGATGGTTTCGCCTGGCAGAGCCGTTACTTTTTTCCCGTCCAGGGAAAACGTAATTTCCGAATTGGTTCCATCCAGCGGCATAGGTTCTTAGCCTCGTTTCACGTCGTCGGGGAAATGACGAAATACAGAGAGCATGCCGTTCGGCGCCGCCTGGCCAAGCCCGCAGATCGATGCATCCATCATTACTTGGCTCAATTCTTCGAGAAGCGGCTGATCCCAGTCGTCGCACTGCATAAGTTTTACAGCTTTCTCGCACCCTGCCCGACAGGGTGTGCATTGGCCACAGGATTCCTCTTCGAAAAATTTCATCAAATTGATGGCGGTATCCGCTGTGCTGTCTTCTTCGGAAAGGATGACCACAGCGCCCGAACCGATCAGGCATCCGTATTCTTCCAAAGTACCGAAATCTAGTGGTACATCGGCGAGGGAGGCAGGAAGGATGCCGCCAGATGCGCCGCCGGGCAGGTATCCCTTCAAAGTGTGCCCATCGGCCATGCCACCGCAATATTCATCGATAAGTTCGCGAATGGTTATGCCAGCCCCGGCAATTTTTACGCCGGGTTCCCGCACGCGGCCAGATACTGAAAACGTGCGAATTCCTTTTCTGCCGTTTCGGCCATGACCTGAAAACCAGTCAGCACCTTTCTCCAGAACATCGCGAACCCAGAACAGCGTCTCGACATTGTTGATAAGGGTCGGCCGGCTGAACAACCCAATCTCGGCGGCAAAAGGAGGCTTGTGGCGCGGCAGTCCGCGTTTTCCTTCGATGCTTTCCAGCATCGCCGATTCTTCCCCGCATATATAGGCGCCCGCGCCACGGCGCAGATGTAGGCATCCTGGTTCAAGCAGGTCGGTTTGTTCGAGCTTGGCGATCGCCCGCAGAAGGATTTCTCGGGCGGCGGGGTATTCATCGCGCAGGTAAATGTAACATGCGTCTGCCTCTACCGCCCAAAGCCCGATTAAAACGCCTTCAAGGAACCGGTGCGGATCGGATTCCATAAAATAGCGGTCCTTGAACGTTCCCGGTTCGCCCTCATCCGCATTGACCGCCATCATTCTGGGACCGTCGAAGCCGGAGACGATCCTCCATTTCCGGCCGGTCGGAAATCCCGCGCCGCCGAGTCCGCGAAGCTCCGAAGATTCCAACCGGGAGATCACGTCTTCCCTGCTTAAATCCCCAAGCAGACAATTCCGGAGCGTTTCGTATCCACCTTCGAGCAAATAGGTATCGTAGTCGATATAGCCGGGGATGACCGGGTTGGTCGCTTTTTCAGCAACGGCCTTCTCAACCTGTCCGATCGATGCCCTTCCTATCTGGTTTTTCCCGATAGTGACGGCAGGTGCCTGGTCGCAGGCCCCCATGCAGGGAGCGTGAACAACCCTCACATTCTCTATATTTGCTGTGATCAGATCGCAGCGAAGCTGTTCCGCGCCAAACATTGCGCAGGTAACGGAATCGCAAACCCGGAT
>CAJWUK010000326.1 GCA_913047365.1 uncultured Alphaproteobacteria bacterium
CCAGGCGTTTTCGATGCCGTCCAACGCCGGTGTTAGCACCGCGCCGATGGGCCCACCATAGACGCCCCCATAGGCATGACCGCCCACTGCGCCATAGACTGGGCAGGTCGACTGGCACGCGCCGCAGCGGATGCAGCGCAGCACGTCGCGGAACTCGCTTTCCAGAAGCCGGGTCCGTCCGTTGTCCATCAGCACCAGGTGGAATTCCTGCGGCCCGTCCAAATCGCCGTCGCGCCGCGCGCCAGTGGCGAAGGTGGTGTAGCAGGTGATTTCCTGTCCCGTTGCCGATCGGGCAAGAAGACGGATGATGCTCAACGCATCTTCCACGCGGGGCAACACTTTTTCGATGGTCGCCAAAACTATGTGCACCCGGGGCAGGGTCTGGGTCAGATCGCCGTTGCCTTCGTTGGTGACGACGACGATCGATCCGGTTTCCGCGATCAGCATGTTGGCGCCGGTGATGCCGACATCGGCGGCAAGGAACTTTTCACGTAGCTTTACGCGGGCCTCTTCCGTCATCTGGCGCGGTTCGTCCAGAGGGCGGCCGGGGTCCAGCGTGGCGTGGTGATCGCGGAATGTGTCCGCGATCTGTTCCTTTTTTAGGTGGATCGCCGGCATCACCACGTGGCTCGGAGTTTCTTGGCGCAGTTGCAGAATGTATTCGCCGAGATCAGTTTCGACGACGTCTAGCCCGGCATCGATCAGGTAATCGTTGAGGTCGATTTCCTCCGAAACCATGGACTTTCCCTTGCCCACGGTTTTCGCATCCGCATTCCGGCATAGTTGCAGGATCGCCCGGCGGGCGTCGTCGGCATTCGCGCACCAGTGAACCGTGCCGCCGGCATTGGTAACGTTACCCTCGAATTCTTCCAGGTAATGATCGAGATGGGCGAGAGTGTGGTTCTTGATCGCGACGGCCCGGTCGCGCAGGTCTTCGAATTCAGGCAGCCGGCCCATGACGACGCGCCGGCTGGTGCGGGTATCGCGTTGCAACTTTTCCAGCGCCACCTGCAGGTTTGCATCCGCCTGTGCCCGTGCGGCGTTATCCGAAAAGCGCAGGCTGTTTCCGGCGGGTGTGGTCATGCCTTATCTCCTCCGATTGGGCGGGCGTCGGTGCGTTCGGCCAGCACTTCGGCAATGTGGCGCGCTTCCACCGCCTCGCCTCGGCGGGCAAGACGCCCGGCAATATTCATAAGACACCCTAGATCGCCGCCCAGGACGGTTTTCGCGCCGGTGTCTACGATTTCATCTGCCTTGCGGTCGACCATGGCGCCCGAAACTTCCGGGTATTTGACGCAGAACGTACCGCCGAACCCGCAGCACACCTCCGGTGCGTCCATCTCTGCTATGGTCAGGCCGCGCACTTTCGACAGTAGGGCACGGGGTTGATCTCTCACTCCCAGTTCGCGGAGGCTAGAGCAGGAATCGTGATAGGCGATCTTCCCCTGCCAGTCGGCATCGATATCGGTCCAGCCCAGAATGTCAGTCAGGAATGACACCAGTTCCCAGCATTTTTCGGCTAGGGTGGCCGCGCGGCGACCGTATTGCGCATCGTCTTTCAGCAGATTGGGGTAATGGTGGCGCAGCATCCCGGAGCAGGACCCCGACGGGGCGACCACGTAATCGAACTCTTCGAAGGCATCGACGACATTACGGGCGATATTGCCGGCTGATTTTTGGTCGCCCGCGTTATAGGCCGGCTGTCCGCAGCAGGTTTGACTGGCAGGCACACAGACCCGGCAGCCCGCCCGCTCCAGCAGGTCGGCGGCGGCGAAACCCACGGACGGGCGATACAGATCGACCAGACAGGTGGCGAATAGACCCACGTTCGGGGCATTGGTCATGGGGCGCTCCGCTTCGGAAAATACGCGGATCAGGATGGCGGCAGCCCGCTTCCTTCGCAAGGGTGAACATCAGCAGATTGTGCACTGCAGGTTGTGAAAGTTTTCGTCCGAAATGATGTAGAGAGAGGCTTTTCCGGCGTCGCGACGTCGTAGGGCGAGGCCTTTTAAATTTTCGGTCACAAGCGGCGGGTAATGTTCCACCAACTCTTCGGTCTGAATGATCGCGCTGGGGACGATGCGCCGCCCATGGGCCCGTGGGATATTTGGGCTGTTCCCGCTGAGGGTCGAAAACCGGCGCTCCAGAATATAGACGGTTGCGTGGGTCCCGGCGGGGCTCCCGACCGTCCAGTACATGCCGGTTTTATGAAATCCGACAGCGCGCGGTATTTCGGCCGCGCGATGGATTAGGCATTGGTCAGTTTG
>CAJWUK010000327.1 GCA_913047365.1 uncultured Alphaproteobacteria bacterium
TCTGACGGCCGACCTCGGTGCCCCAAGCGCCGACATACCAGGCATTTTTCAGGAATTTTTCCATGGTCTCC
Organism: uncultured Alphaproteobacteria bacterium; assembly: GCA_913047365.1. Lineage (GTDB taxonomy): Bacteria > Pseudomonadota > Alphaproteobacteria > MPNO01 > UBA830 > CAJWUK01. The sequence goes on from CAJWUK010000327.1 coordinate 72, forward strand.
CCCTATTTTTCTGCGAACTTAGGCGTATCGAATGCGGTCACGGGCGGAATCTCTCCCTCATAGCGCTCGATGTCCACAAGCACCGATTGCGCGATACAGCTCTGCGCCAGTCTCGACGATCCCTTGTCAACTGTCAGGACATTCGGATTGCCATGCTTTTCCAGGCTGCCAATGTCAGATGGGTCCAACGGGTCGAGCCATGCCCCGGTCGACAGCCGCACGACACCGGCCCGCACCCGATCTGTCACCACGGAGCCCGCAAGACACGCACCACGATCGTTAAACAGGCGTACGATATCGCCATCAGCGATGCCGCGCGGCGCCGCATCGTCGGGATGGATCGACACCGGTTCCCGGCCCGCTACCTTGGTCTTCTGGCTGGGCTCGCAGAAATCAAGCTGGCTGTGCATGCGCCGTAGCGGCTGATTGGAAATCATATGCAACGGGTATTGGGCCGTTCTATCCGACCCCAGCCATTCCACCGGTTCCATCCACGCCGGATGGCCTGGGCAGTCGTCGTAGCCAAACCCGTCGATGGTCTCGGAAAAGATTTCGATCTTGCCGGAGGGCGTTTTCAGCGCGCCCTTTTGCGGATCTTTGCGAAACGCTTCAAACAGGATTTGCGATTCCTCCGGCGTTTGGAATTCCAGATAGCCCTCTTCCCAAAATTCGTCGAAGCCCGGCATTTCGATTTCCAGCCGCGAAGCGCTCTGACGGGCCACGTCATACATATGCCGCAGCCAGCCCATTTCATCCCGGCCTTCGGTATACGCCTCCGTCACGCCGAGGCGTTCGGCAAGGCCCGCGAACACGTCAAAATCGTTGCGCGCCTCGCCCACAGGCGGTATCGCCTGCTTCATAGCGATGAAATACCGGTCGCGCAGACCATAGCCGATGTCATTGCGTTCCAGCGTGGTGGTGACCGGAAAAACGATATCCGCTCGCCGCGCCGCCGGAGTCCACCACGGTTCATTGACGATGATGGTTTCGGGCTTCTGCCAGGCGGTAAGGAACCGGTTCAGATCCTGCTGCTTGTGGAACGGATTGCCGCCGGCCCAGTAGATCAGGCGGATATCCGGATAGGTCAGCCGTTCGCCGTTGAAATCGAATTCGGCGCCAGGGTTCTGCAGCATGTCTATCACGCGGGCGACCGGTATATAGCTTTTGACCTTATTGCCGCCGCGCGCCAGACCCACCGACGGCATCTTCGCCGCAGGCGCGCCGATGGTGGCATTGGACCCGTAGCCGATGCCGATGCCGCCGCCAGGCAGGCCGATCTGGCCTAGCATGGCGGCCAGCGTGATCGCCATCCAGCACGGTTGTTCGCCGTGATCGCAGCGTTGGATCGACCAGCTCATGGAAATCATGGTGCGCACCGCCGCCATGCGCCGGGCAAGTCCTCGCAGCGTGCTGGCATCGATGCCGGAAATCTCCGCCGCCCAGTCCGCGTCCTTGGGAACGCCGTCGGCCTCCCCCATCAGATAGGCGCGGAAGCGGTCGAACCCCACGCAGTATTTCGCGAGGAAGTCTTCGTCTTGCAGATCTTCGACCACTAACGTATGCGCCAGGCCGATCATCACGGCTACATCGGTATTAGGCCGTGCCGCCAGCCATTCGACTTTGAGCTCGTTCAGGAAATCGTCCCGCACCGGGCTGATCTGGACCAGTTCGACACCCCTGGCATTCGCTTCGCGCAGCCAGTCCTGGGTTTCGTGGCGGCCGATCCCGTCCTTGGACACCTGGCTGTTCTTGGGCGATATGCCGCCGAAGGCGACCATTAACTTCGTGTTTTCGATGATGCCGGGCAGGCTGGTTGGCCGCAGCACCGGTTCCATCGATCCGGTCACCCGCGGTACGATCACCGACGCTGCACCAAAAGAATAATTCGTCACCTGGTCGACGAAACCGCCGATATCGTTGAAAAAGCGCTTCAACTGGGTTTCCGCGGAATGGAATGTGCCGGCACTTCCCCAGCCGGACGCCGCGTAGAACGCTTCGTTACCGTGTTCGGTGCGTATCCGGTCGAGTTCCGCCGCCGCAATATCGAGCGTTTCATCCCAGGGCACGGCGACGAACGGATCGACGGCTCGCCCTGTGGCATTGCCCACCGGCCCGTCATCCAGCCAGCCCTTGCGGATCATCGGCCGGTCGATCCGGCATTCAGTGTGCACCATGTCCGGCATCGCCTG
>CAJWUK010000328.1 GCA_913047365.1 uncultured Alphaproteobacteria bacterium
TCGAGAACCCGCTTCAGGCCCGATTCAGCGATCCCGCCCGTGCGACCGTGCGAAAAACTCGAAGATCGTCCCAGTTCGTGATTTGTTGCAACATTGCACAATAATCTGCGTATTCGAACCATTATGTTGCAATTAGATTTTGCCTAGATTAAGTCGCACAATCAAAATTATGGAGTTGCGGCCATGCTGGATGGCGATATGAAAGCCCTGGTGTCGGGAACTATGCTTTGTTTCGCGGCTACGGTGAACGACGACGGAACCCCTAACCTGTCGCCCAAAAGCTCGTTACGCGTCCATGATGACAACCACCTGATTTTCGCCAACATGGCGTCGCCCGGAACCGTCGATAATCTGCGCCATAACCCGGCGATCGAACTTAACTGCGTCGATATCTTTTCCCGGCGGGGATACCGCTTTACCGGCCGGGCGGCTATTTATTCCGGGGACGACCCGATATATCTGAATCTTAAGCATGACGTGGCTGCGGAACACGGAGATGCCATTCCCGTTCACGACGCGGTCCTTGTCGAGGTGACAGACGTCAAGCCGGCGATATCGCCGGCCTATACCTTTATCGAAGGCGTGACAGAAGAAGTCCTGCGGACTGCCTATCTCGCTAAATACGGTGTGCAGCCGGCGGTCGAGGCGGGATGAAACTTCGCGTCAATTACGGCGCAGCCTCGCCTGATCTGGTTCAAGCGATGTATGCGACCAAACAGCCGCTTGATTCCTGCCGAGGGGATCAGATCCTCCACAGTCTAATCAAACTGCGCGTCTCCTAGGTCAAAGGTCGTAATTACTGCATCTGGCTGAACGCGAGACAGGCGCACGAACTGGGCGAATCCGATCAGCGGATAGATTCCGTTATCTACTAGAAAAACGCCGATTGCTTTTCGGAGGTCAAACGGGCGGCTTTCGACTGGACAGAAGCCGTTACCATGATCGCCGATTGCGGTGATCTGTTCGGTCGTCACGTCAGTCTAAATCATTCCAGGTGGCCAAATGCCTTATACAGAGCAAAGCAATCAGGTGCGACAAAAGGTTCATTGCCTTTTTTGTGCAGTGCACATAGTTTCGTCAGTGGGCCACAACCCCCCAACGGGTTGCTGCTCTTCTGGAAGGGAGAGAAGACATGACTGACGTAGTTACCAAGCCGGACACCCGTCCGGACAAGCCCTGTTTCTCATCCGGACCCTGCGCCAAGCGCCCCGGCTGGACCGAAGCTGCTATCGCCGACGCGTTGACCGGGCGCTCCCATCGATCGGCGCCCGGCAAGGCCAAACTCAAATCTGTCATTGATCGCACGCGCGCCATTCTCGACATTCCCGAGCATTATCGCATCGGGATTGTGCCAGCGTCAGATACCGGCGCGGTTGAGATGTCGCTGTGGTCGATGCTCGGCGCCCGAGGTGTTGATCTTTTCGCCTGGGAAAGTTTCGGGGCAGGATGGGTCAGCGATACCGTAAACCAGTTGAAGCTGGAAGATGTCCGGATATTCGAGGCTTCCTACGGAGAGCTTCCCGATCTGAGTCAGTGGGATGCCGACCGGGATATTGTCTTTACCTGGAACGGCACCACATCCGGCGTTCGGGTGCCGAACGGAGATTGGATCCCGGATGATCGTGGTGGGCTGACGATATGCGACGCGACATCCGCCGTTTTTGCCATGGAGATGCCTTGGGCCAAGCTCGATGTGGTCACCTGGTCCTGGCAGAAGGTGATGGGCGGCGAAGCGGCCCACGGTATGATTGCCCTTTCGTCTCGGGCAGTGGAACGGCTGGAGACCTATACGCCGCCCTGGCCGCTGCCCAAGATCTTCCGTCTGACCAAGGGCGGCAAGCTAATCGAGGGCGTATTCCGAGGTGATACTATCAACACGCCTTCCATGGTGTGCGTCGAAGACGCGCTGGACGGGCTTGCCTGGGGCGAGACCCTGGGTGGGGGCAGCGCCCTAATTGCCCGCAGCAACGCCAATTTGGCGGCCATCGCGGAATGGGTCGCCAGAAGCGACTGGGCCGATTTCCTGGCCTCCGATCCGGCTGTTCGTTCGTCGACTTCTGTTTGCTTAAAGATCGTCGATCCGTGGTTTGAATCCCTTGACGCCGAATTGCAGGCATCCGTTCCAAAAAAATTGGATGCCCTGCTGGAAGCCGAAGGCGCCGCCTTCGATATCAATGGTTATCGCGATGCACCGCCCGGACTTCGCATCTGGGCGGGATCCACGGTGGAAACCTCGGA
>CAJWUK010000329.1 GCA_913047365.1 uncultured Alphaproteobacteria bacterium
GCTCTACGATCTTTCCTGTACGGGGTCCCAGGCCTATGTGCATCTTGCCGGAGAACTGCTACGTCGCCGGGGCCGAGAAAGTTCGAATAATCAATCAACCGAAGATAGAAACCGCGTTGAAACCGGTCGTCCCGAAACGGCGTCGTTACCGGTCGTGGACGACACCCGGGGAGAGACAGAATGAGCACGGAGAAGGGGCGCTCTCGCCAATTGGGGCGCGGGTTGGAGGCGCTGTTCGGCGAGGACCGGACTAATATCGGTGCCGCCGAAGCGGCCTCGCTGGAGGTTGACACGGCTGCCGCGGAGCCAGGCGATAACCAGAAACTGAACGGGCTCCGCCTGGTTGCCATCGCCAAGCTGATTCCCAATCCTCTGCAGCCGCGCCGTAACTTCGACGAAGTCGCGCTGAGGGAGTTGACCGCGTCGATTCGCGAACAGGGTATCCTGCAGCCGCTGATCGTGCGCCCCAAGCGCTCGGGCGACGACACGTTCGAAATCGTCGCCGGCGAACGCCGCTGGCGCGCCGCCCAGCGCGCCCAGGTGCACGAAGCCCCGGTCATAATCCGTGATTTCACCGATGCTGAGGCGCTCGCTGTTGCGCTGATCGAAAACATCCAGCGGGACGAGCTGTCGCCGCTGGAAGAAGCCGAAGCTTACGCCCGGCTATCGTCCGATTTCAACCAGACCCAGGAAAAGGTCGCCGAGGTCGTCGGCAAAAGCCGCAGCCATGTCGCCAATATGTTGCGCCTGCTGGATTTGCCGGAAGAGGTGCGCGATATGTTGGCCGCCGGCAAGCTTACCGCCGGTCACGCCCGCGCCATTTTGCGCGCCCCGGATCCGGTTTTCCTCGCGCGCCAGATCATCGCTGAGGGCCTCACGGTGCGCGATGCCGAAAAATTAGGCAAATCGGCCCGTGGAAAGGGCGGCGGGAAAAGCCGGGGCAAGCCGCTGCAAGGAAAATCCGCTGATACCTTGGCCATGGAGCGGGAGTTGGCCCGCGGGCTGGGGGCCAAGGTGGAAATCGCTTTCGACGGGGTCGGCGGGTTCGTGAAGGTTGAATACCGGTCGCTCGAAGAGTTCGACGATCTGGTCTCGCGCCTAATGGGCGAGGGGCCGAAGAACGTCCGCGATAAATTTGAATATGACGACCTGCCGGAAACCGAAGCCCCGGACGACGAGGAAGGCGGCCTCGATACCGGCAGTTAGCCGCATCTAAGAACTGAAACCCGATTTTCCAGAGGGTGGAATTGCAAATCTGGAACACGGCCCCCGGCCCGTTTCGTTCACCGGATGGAAGGATTGACCAAGACCGGGCCAGAGATCCAAGAAACCGGCAGGCTATGGCCGCCCGTAAACGCCAAGTAAAGGGAACAGAACGAATGACAAAAATCGGCGCCCCCGTTCCGCGGGAAGAAGACCTCCGGTTGCTGCAGGGGCGCGGCCGGTATCTGGATGATGTGCGCACGTTGGATGCAGCGCGGGCAGTGGTGTTCCGCTCACCCGTCGCCCACGCCGATATCGTTTCGTTAAATGTGGATGCGGCGCGGGTTGCCCCCGGGGTGTTGGCGGTGCTGACGGGCGACGATCTCGCGGCTCGCGGTCTCGGCAATATCGGCGTGCTGATGCCGTGTAAGAAAATGGACGACTCCCCCGGTTTCGTGCGAATCCGACCGCTTCTGGCGCAGGGGCGGGTCCGCTATGTGGGGGAGGCGATGGCCTTCGTCGTCGCGGAAACTCTGGATCAGGCGAAGGATGCGGCGGAGCTGATCGAGGCGGACTTCAAAGACCTGCCGGTACTGGCGACGCTGGATGACGCGCTGGCCGACGGCGCGCCCGCACTCTGGGACGAGAACCCGGATAACCAGGCCTATACCTTCAAGCGGGGAGATGCGGCTGCGACTGAGGCGGCGATTGCTGGCGCGGCCCACGTGGTGCGCCACCGGGTTTGCGTCAACCGTCTGGCCGGGAACGCCATGGAAAACCGGGGCTGCATAGGTCATTACGACGATTTCGAAGACCGCTACATGCTGCGGGCCACCGTGCAGTCGGTGCACGGTATCCGCCAACAGATCGCCGGGCAGATCTTTAAAATGCCGCAATCTAAGCTGCATGTGGTTTGCGACAACATGGGCGGCGGATTCGGAATTCGCGGCGGTGTTTATCCGGAATACGCCCTTAGCCTTTGGGCGTCGGAGGTAACGCGGCGGCCGGTCAAATGGATCGCCGAGCGCACCGAAA
>CAJWUK010000330.1 GCA_913047365.1 uncultured Alphaproteobacteria bacterium
TAGCAGAGATCGACGCGATGGAGAACCTTCAGGTCATCCTGGCGCTCGGCGGGATTGCCCATAACACGTTGCTATCGACATTGGGCGAACGCCGCGCGGATTTCAAATTCGCCCATTGCGCAATGCACTGCCTCTCCGGCGGTATCCTGATCGCTGACAGCTATCATTGTTCGAGATACAATACGAACACCGGCCGGTTGACTGAGGAAATGTTCGAAGACGTGTTTCGTCTCATCCGCGAAATCATTCCCGCGGAATAGGGTTACGGCGCTAGCTGTAGCGTTCCTCTTTCCAGGGATCACCTTCGTTGTGATAGCCGCGGTCTTCCCAGAACCCCTGTTCGTCCTCTGAAAGGAATTCAATCCGCCGAATCCATTTGGCGCTTTTCCAGAAATACCATTTCGGCACCACCGCCCGGACAGGGCCGCCATGGGCTTTCGTAAGGTGTTCGCCGTTCCAAGAATGAGCCAGAAGAACGTCCTCATCCGCAAAGCGATCCAGTCGGATGTTCGTCGTGTACCCATCCGAGGAATAGAAAAGACAGTGCAGCGCCTCTTTTTCCGGCTTGCAAACATCAAGCAGATGGGCCGCATGAACCCCGGTCCAGGCGTTGTCGTATCGGGACCAGCCGGTGACACAGTGAATATCGGAGGTGATCTTCACCTGTGGTTGGGCCAGGAAATCCTCCCACTTCCAACACACCGGATTTTCAACAAAACCATCAATCGTGAAAATCCATTTGTCCCTCGGAATATCAGGTTGAACGCCCAGATCGAGCACGGGCCAGTTTTCGACAAGACGTTGTCCCGTAGGCAGGCGGTCGGTTGAACGTTCTACGTCTCTGTCCCCTGTCAGCAAACGCCCATCAGCAGCCCATTCTTGTTTTCGCAGGACCAGCTTTTCGCGGTAGCCATTCAGAAGCTCAGGATTACCGGTCATCCCTTTTCCCGCATCAGGCGGGCTTTCTGACGATTCCAGTCCCGTTTCTTCTGGGTTTCCCGCTTGTCGTAGTAATGCTTGCCTTTACCCAGACCGATTTCAAGCTTCGCGATTCCGCGGGCATTGAAATACAGCTTGAGGGGAATAAGGGTCATGCCGTCTCGGTCGGTGGCTCCGATCAACTTGGATGCCTCCCGCTTTTTCAGCAGCAGCTTCCGGGGCCGGCGCGGTTCATGATTGAACTGACCCGCCTGCCTGTATTCCGGAATATGGGCGTTGATGAGCCAGATCTCGCCGTTTTCGGGCTTGGCGTAGGATTCGGCGATATTTGCCCGACCTTCGCGCAGCGCCTTTACCTCGCTGCCAAGCAGGACAAGCCCTGCTTCCAGCGAATCCTCGATTTGATAATTGTGGCGCGCTTTCCGGTTCTGGGCGGCAACCCGGTTCGCGGCGACGTCGGATTTCGCCATCCGCCAGCCGTCAGTTCAGTAGGCCGGCATGCCGCATGGCGCGTTCGACTTTGCCCCGGGATTCCTCGTTAATTGGAACCAGCGGAAGACGAAGTTCTTCGTCGCACCTGCCCAAAAGGCTAGCGCCGTATTTCACCGGGCCGGGATTGGCTTCGCAAAACAGATCGACATGAAGCGGGGTCAGACGTTCGTTGATACTCTGCGCACCTGCGATATCACCTTTCCGCCAAGCTTCGTGCATTTCGGACATCAGCTTGGGCGCAACATTTGCCGTTACGGAGATGCAGCCGACGCCACCCTGGGCCAGAAAACCCAGTTGGGTAACGTCTTCGCCAGATAGCTGGCAAAAATCGTCACCACATGCCATTTTCTGCTCTGTCGCACGGTTGACCGCAGCCGTCGCATCCTTAACGCCGATGACGTTTTCCAATTCGGCACACCGCGCCATGGTCTCGACCGACATATCGATCACCGACCGTCCGGGAATATTGTAGATAATGATGGGCAACCCTACGTCATTCAGCGCTTCGAAATGGCGAAACAGACCTTCCTGGGTGGGTTTGTTGTAGTACGGGGTAACGACCAGTGCTGCATCCGCACCCGCAGACATTGCGTGTTCGGTCAGTTCTATCGCCTCCGCCGTTGAATTGGATCCGGCACCCGCGATAATGGGTACGCGCTTGTCAGCGACATCAATGCATAATTCGACGACACGTTTGTGTTCGTCATGGCTTAATGTGGGCGATTCACCAGTGGTGCCCACGGGAACCAAACCATGGGTGCCCTCGCCAATCTGCCAGTCGACGAG
>CAJWUK010000331.1 GCA_913047365.1 uncultured Alphaproteobacteria bacterium
TTCGAAAACCGGGTCGGCATGACCCCGGCCAGCGTTCGGGAGGCTGTCGCCGGCGGACACACCGTCACCGTGGAAACCAACGCGGGCCACACGATCGGCTTCGATGACGCCCTGTACGAAGCAGCGGGCGCAAAAATCGCGGCGACAGCAAAGGACGCCTTTGAAAACGCGGAAATGATCGTAAAGGTCAAGGAACCGCAGCCGGAAGAAATCGGCATGCTACGTGACGGACAAATCCTTTTTACCTACCTTCATCTCGCGCCCGACCCCGGGCAGACTCAGGGCCTTTTAGACAGTGGCTGCACGGCGATCGCCTATGAAACCGTGACCGATAGCCGCGGTGGCCTGCCTCTGCTGGCCCCGATGAGCGAAGTAGCCGGCCGCATGGCCGTTCAGGCTGGCGCGACCTGCCTGGAAATCGCCCATGGAGGGCGCGGCGTGCTGTTGGGTGGGGTACCCGGCGTGACACCCGGTAAGGTCGTCGTCATTGGCGGTGGAGTTGTCGGCGGCAACTCGATCTTTGTTGCGACCGGCATGGGCGGGCATGTAACCGTGATCGACCGCGATATCCGGCGACTGGCGGAGATCGATTCTCATTATAAAAGCCTGATCACCACTCGGTTTTCCAACCAGACCAACATCGAAGAAGAGGTCGCAAACGCGGACCTGGTGATCGGCGCAGTACTGGTCCCAGGTGCCGAGGCGCCAAAACTGGTCACCACTGAGATGGTGAAAAACATGAAACGCGGTTCGGTGATTGTCGATGTTGCCATTGATCAGGGCGGATGCTGCGAAACCAGCCGTCCCACAACCCATGACGATCCAACTTATCTAGTCGACGAAGTCGTGCATTACTGTGTCGCCAATATGCCGGGTGCGGTAGCACGCACCTCCACCTTCGCCCTGAACAACGCCACCCTACCCTTCGCGCTGAAGATTGCCGATCTTGGCTTGAAAGACGCGCTGCTGTCAGACGAGCATTTGCTGGCCGGGCTGAACATTCACGCGGGCAAGCTGACCTATGAGGCCGTGGCGACAGCGCAAGGCCGGGATTTCGTTGACGCGGCCAACGCACTTTAACAACGGAATTGTCATCCTCCGGCGTACCCCGAAGATCCATACTAGGCAGTTCGCCTAAACCCTCGGATCAAGCCTGAGTGTGATGGATCGGTAGGCGGCGAAGCTACTCCGAACCCGCGCCCAAGCTCCGCAACACCATGCGGTTGTACATATCAATTAGGTCGGGCACCGGCAGTGACTCGCCCGGCTTGTACCAGCGCGCTGCCCAGTTACAGAGCCCTAGGATGCCAAGATGGGCGATCCGCGGTTCGAGCGATTTATCGAAGACGGCCTTTTGCTGACCTTCCTCAATGATTTCGATCCAAAGCCGTTCATAGTCGTCCCAGATTGGCTGCATTTCCGCGAGAACGATATCCGCCTCGCTGAAATAGTCGTCGCGCAGCGTGATCTTGGAGTCGGCAAAACGGTTCTCAAACCGCATCAGATGGTTTTCTACCGTCAGCCGCATCTTTTCTTCTGGTGAAGCGTCACTTTCGCGGATTTCCCGCACCCGGTCGCGAAGCTGCAGACCCAGTGGCTTGATGATGGCGATCAGGATCTCCGGGCGGTTGGGGAAATAATAATACAACCCTTCGCGCTTTATCCCGACAGCTCTGGCAATGTCATCGAGCGACGTATTTGCGTACCCTTGACGGTGAAACAAATCCTGCGCGGCGCGGAGAATTTCCTCCCGCCGGTTTTCCCGCCGCTGTTCGACCGCACTGCTCGATTTCGCCATATCGGACTTCCCCTGAGCATATTTTTTACGCCAGTGTAAAGAAATGGCAAGCGCCATATACAAACAGATTTACTGCGTTGATCGGTTCTCGTCCCTCTGATACGCAGGAGAAATACTTCTGAAAGCCCGTCCTTGACCGAACAACCTGGCACCTACCACCCCACGCTGAACAATGTGCGCGGCATTCTCTGGATGCTGCTGGCCGTCACCCTTCTGACGTCCATGTTCGTTGTCGTGAAACACATGGCTGAGGAGCTGCCCGTGTTCGTCGTGGCCCTGGCGCGGACGTTCTTTTCGCTGTGCATGTTGCTACCCTGGCTTGTGCGGGTGGGCATGTCCGGCATTCGGACCACCCGTCACGGACTGCATTTCGTGCGCTCGTTCTTCGGCAT
>CAJWUK010000332.1 GCA_913047365.1 uncultured Alphaproteobacteria bacterium
GGATTGAATACGGCCTAATTGGTCCGAACGTGTTCCCCCTGCCAGATTTCCCAATTCGCCAGCAGGGCCTCGTTTGCAGCCGATAGAGAAAGGTTCTTTATCATGCAACCACGCTCCAGCTCGACTGTCTCCAACGACAAAATTGCTATCGGCATGCGATAGAGAGAATTAGTAGCGTCCCTGAACTCTTTATAGTGACCGAAAAATTCCCATGTCGGGAATCCGCAAATTGCCATAAAATTTTTGACCGTGGCGCGAAATTAAGAGCATTTCTTGTACGAATGTTTTTAAATATGTTTCCGCTTTAAACGCGCGGATCGAGTGATGGTAGACCGAACCTGATCCGTCCGGCGTTCACCGCTTGAATGTCCCAAGCAACGGTAATCTGCAGAGATGCGGCATGAACATCCCGGAACATGCGCAGAAAGTCGTTTTCCGGTGTCAACCCGCGCGCACCAACTAGCGGGTTAAGCCGTTCCAAGGCCTTGACACACAACTGCACTGCAAACGCATTGTTGCGCCGCCATCTGGCGCGGTCGTTGATTTCGGGAACGCCCCCCGCTTCTGCAATCTCCATGGCATCGGCACAGTCTTTCAGCAACAAAGCCTCTGCGGCCTCGATTTCCGCGCCGGCCTCGGAAATGCGCGCCTGTGCCGTTGGCAATTCAGCCATCGGCGCGTTTCCGACGGTATTGCGGCCACTGAGATCGTCCTCAATCATTTTCAGTCCACCCTTGGCAATGCCGAGGGCCGGTGACGCAAACACCTTCGTCCCCAACGTCAGGGGCGGCACTCGATAAAGCGCACCGGAATTTATCACCGATCCTGGTGACGGTCCGCCCATCAGCTTGGTCGACGGGATGGTCATGTGTTCGGGAATGAAAACGTTATCAAGCTTGATGGTGCGCGATCCAGTGCCGGCGAGCCCCGGCGAATACCAGTCGTCGACGACGTCGTAATCGTCCTTCGGCACCAGGGCGAACCGATGTTCGGGCGGGCCTTCGCCCCCTTCAGGTGGCACAAAGACCTGCATGTTGTTCCAGTCCGCAAAATCCACACCGGAAGCGAAGCTCCACAACCCATTGGCAATCAGCCCGCCATCGGTTCGCTCCACCTTTCCGCCTTTGGCCGGAAAGGACGAGGCAACGAGTGCAGTGGGCTTTTCACCCCAGACCGCGTCCTGCGCTTCCGGGTTGTTCATACCCAGGATCCAGTTCTGGACTGCCAGATTGGAGAAAATCCAACAGCTCGACCCGCATCCCTGTCCCAGTTCCGCGCCGAGACGGACCATCATGCTGATATCCCAGCCGCAGCCACCGAACTTTTCGGGCTGATGTATGCGGAAAAATCCCTTCTCGGTAAATTCGTCAAAGGTCTCTCGGGGAACCGCGCGGTCTTTCTCCGCCTTTCGCGCCCGTTCAAGCAATGTCGGCACCATCGCCTGCGCGTCTGCAATCATTGCAGTCTGTTCTGTTGATAATTCTGTCATGCGCGTGGGTCGCTTACCGGTTGGCCGAGTTGCAGTTCGGCGGCACTGATTGCGTGGCGGTCCCACGCCATATTGATCTGCATTGTCGCCGCGTGGATATCGCGATAGGACCTCAGGAAATCGCTGTCGGGCGTCAGACCGCGCGCGCCGATAAGAGGATGCAGCGTATCCACCGCCTTGACGCACATCACGCCGACATAAGCATTGTTACGCCGCCAGAACGCCCGGTCTTCGACGGTGGTCAGGCGGCCGACATACCCGATTTCCAAGGCCACATCGCAATCCCGCTGCAACAACGCCCAAGCAGCCTCGATCAGGGCGCCAGCTTCGGCGACCCGCATCTGGGCGGTTTTCAGGGATGCCATGGGGATTCCCGCGACATTACTCCGGTCCGACAGATCTCGTTCGATCGCATCAAGCGCTCCGAGGGCCATCCCGACGACAGGGCCGGAGAATATCTTGTTAGCTCCGCACATCGGCGGCACCCGAAAGATAGGGCCGAAGTTCTCAGATGCTTCAATGGTCTTACCGGCCCGGGCATCGGCGGTATTCAGCAATCGGTGTTCCGGAATGAACACATTATCCAGTTCGATGGACCGTGAACCCGTTCCCGCCATGCCCGGCGAAAACCAGTCGTCGATCACTTTGTAGTCGGACTT
>CAJWUK010000333.1 GCA_913047365.1 uncultured Alphaproteobacteria bacterium
ATCCGGATGAATCCCGGCAGACCCGGATGGCCTTCGTCGACCGCCATGCTGAGACCGACACCATGATTTTGCCGTGCCATTTTGCCGGCGTCGGCGGCGGACACATTGTCGGAGGGGGGCCGGACGGAAAGCCGAAATTCGACTTTGCCGGATAACGAAGACAAAAAATCAGGAGAGAGTTAGTGGCCGATATCGGTTTCATCGGATTGGGAAATATGGGCGCGGCGTTGGTCCGCCGTCTTATGCGGGAACATACTTTGCATGTCTGGGATTTAAACCGGGCGGCAGTTGAGGTGTTGGTCGCCGAAGGGGCAGTCGCGGCCAATGGTCCCGGTGACATTGGTGCGTCAGGTGTGGAAATGGTCATCACCTGTTTACCCACGTCCGCGCAGGTAGAAGAAGTGCTGTTCGAGGATGACGGGCTGGCGGCGAACCTAGCCGAGGGGACGCTAGTGGCAGATATGACAACCGGCGACACTATGATTACCAAACAGCTTGCTGCACGACTGGCAGAACAGGGGATCAGCATGATTGATGCGCCGGTGTCCGGGGGCGTGGTTGGCGCGGAGCAGGGGACTATCGCCATCATGGTTGGCGGCACCGAAGATCTTTTCGCCCGCGCCCGGCCGATTTTCGAAACCGTCAGCCCCAATGTCTTTCACGCGGGCGATATCGGCGCTGGGCATGCCATGAAAGTCATCAACAACATGATTTCGTCATGCATTCGCCTAGCCACGTTTGAAGGGCTGGCACTGGCGACAAAGGTGGGCATTGAGCCCATGCGGTTCGCGGAAATTCTGTCCAAGGGGGCAGCGCGGGGGTTCGTAGCAGACACCACGCTGCCAAAATACGTTATTCCGGGAAGGCAGGAGCAGGGTTTCGGCCTTGCATTAATGTACAAGGACCTCAGTCTCGCCACACAGCTTGGCCAGGATTTAAAAGCGCCGCTGACCACCGGCAATTACGCCCGTGAAGTATTCCGCCGCGCGCTAAACGAACTGGGCGAAGATGTTGATATCACCCAGATCGTTCGCTTGTTCGAACGCGGAGCTGATGTAGATGTATGTGCGGCTCAGGAGGCCGCCGACAAGGCTGATTAACGGTAAATTCAAAATTATATCAACGATGATCCGCAAATAACTGGCCACAATTTATTGCGAACGTCTGGCGAAGTTTCAACAGGAGCGGAAGAGCGCAGACGGGTTGGTGCAGGACGTGACTGCAGTTATCTGTTCTATTCAATCGCTGGGTCCGGGATCACCGTAAGGATCACATTAAGATCACCCGGCGGTCCACCCCCGAAACCTTCAATGCCAAATCCCCGTAATGTGACGATATCGCCGTCGGCGGAACCTTCTGAAATATCGACGGCGACGGTCAGGCCGGTCATTGTCGTCACCAGCTTGCAGACGCCCTGATCCGCTTCCGACTGTGTCACCTTAAGTGTCTCTGCGATATCTTCACCTTTCATCCACAGCGACGTTGCCGCTGCACCCTTCACCCGGCCTAGGCGAGTTCCCGCGACATCGCCGAACAGATCAATGGTGCGTTCGCCTGTGGATTCATCGATTTCGAAATCGAACCAGGCACCGCCCTTTTGCCATGGCTGTTTTTCATCGTCTGCCCTTGCCGTGCCGCCAGGCACATTGCGGTCGTATTCGGCGCGCTTGTTGCGGTCCGCCAGAAGGTTATAGGCGGCGGTAATTTCCTTGAAGCGTTCGGCTGCGGAATCGTCGCCCGCATTGGCGTCTGGGTGAAGTTCTTTCGCCAGCGCACGGTATGCGCGCTTGATTTCTTCCAGATCGGCGCCGCGTTCGACTCCGAGAAGTTCATAGGGGCTCATGAATCCAGTGTTGCCAGACGGCAGGCAGCGGTCAAGCGCAGCTTCGTTGCCCAAAATTATATAAATACACCACAGCTAGTTGTGATTCGCGGCGTACCCTCTAGAACTTGTTTTGCGGCTCTACCCAAGCCGTTGCGGTTCTACCCAAACCGCGCTGACGAAAATCGCGTCCCGGCGTTCTGACCCACCTATCCGCCGGGACGCGTATTTTTTTTGCGGTCCATCCAGCACTTCAAATTCAAATTTCGGGCAAAAAAAATGGCCTCAGCCGCCCCCGGCATTCGGCCTG
>CAJWUK010000334.1 GCA_913047365.1 uncultured Alphaproteobacteria bacterium
GAAGAAGGCGTCGGTAAGATGAAAGCGGGGCTGTCCGGACGGCAGGATTCCTCCTTGGTGATCGCGGGGAGGACCAGCGCGGCCTCCATCAACGGTCTGGACGACGCCATTGAGCGGGGGCGAGCATACCAGGAGGCGGGTGTGGATGCTATGTTCTTCACCGGCGTCGATGACCCGCGTCAGGTTGAGGCATTGGGCGCGGCGCTGGAAATTCCTGTCTTCCTGGGTGGGTCAGGCACGGGCACGCTGGGGGACAAGAAATTCCTCGCCAAGAATGGCGTTCGTATCAGCCTGCAGGGGCATCATCCGTTCATGGCTTCTGTACAGGCGACCTATGAGACACTGAAGGCGCTACGTGATGGTACGTCGCCGTCTGACATTACGGGTAAGGCATCAGTGGAACTTATGAACACCGTCACCCGCGGTGAAGCTTACGACCGCTGGATGCAGGATTTTTTGGGTGGGCAATAGCCCTCTCTCATCCGTTATTCCCGCGTAGGCGGGAGTCGGACCACAATGATTGAGAAACCCACCTTCGCGGGGATACCCTTGAGATAAGGGTCTTCTTATTCCGCCGCCAAAGCTGGGCTGTCGAGCCCGGTAGCTCCTTCCTTAGCGATGCCGGCGGCAGTCATGGCCTCGGCGATGCGGGCGATTTCGACCTGGGTCAGCTTCATCAAAGGCGGACGGACAACTGCCGGTCCATCCTGCCGGCCAAGAAGAACCAGGGCTTCTTTCATGCGGTTGTGCATGTCGCCGAACGGATCGCAGTAAAAAACCTGCGTGGTGTGATAAATTCTGTCAGCCAGCTCCTGCGCCTTTGGCAAATCCTTGGCCTGAACCGCTTGATACAGCTCGGACTGAAGATCGGCGATTACCGATCCCGCGCCCGACAACAGCCCGTCCGCACCCATCGCTAGGGATGACATCAGCCAGGCCGAGTTGGTCGACAGTACATTGATGGGGCGCGACAGCGCGTGCAGCGTTTTGATATGGCGTTCGTGCACCTGCGGCGGCGACCAGTCTTTGATCGCCTTCACGTTCGGCACGTCCTCACAAATCTGTACCAGCGTGTCCAGCGGATACGCGACTTCATTGGAATACTGGAAAACGATCATCGGCAGGTCAGTGGCGTCGGCGATCATTTTCATGTGGGCGACGCCCATTTCGGGCCGGCGCTGAATGCCGCCCATCCCCAGCGAATGGGGCGGGAAGCAGAGCAGGGCAGAGGCGCCATGTTCTTCCGCCATCTTGGCAATGCGGGCGGCTTGGTGGCTGCCATCGGCATAGACACCGCAAATGAGGGGCATGCGGTCGCCGATTTCTTCGCCGGCTTCGCTCATCATACGGGTCTGTTCGTCAAAAGTGCAGGCATGCACTTCCGATGCATGCCCGTTCACGGTGATCGCCGTTACGCCGTCTATATCCGCGGCGAAGGCCAGATGTCGCCGGGTTTCCGCCCAGTCGAATTCGTAATCGGTATCGAAGGCGGTCAGCGTGGCGGGAATGACGCCGTGGGGAACGTAGTCCTTAAAACGGGGCATGCGAATTCTCCGTGAATGCTGCCGGATTATGCACCCGGTCGCAGAACGATTCAATTAATCGTCTTCCGGGGTCAGACGGGATGAGCCCCGGTCAATTTCGCAGGTGAAACCGGGATTTCCGATAGTTGGAGGTCGGTTTCCGACAGTGCGTCCTCAATCGCGGAGGAAAGGACGGCCGGAACCGGCACCAGGCCGCTTTCGCCAACGCCTTTCACGCCCAGCGGGTTCTGGGAGGACGGCACGACAATATGTTCAATTTGGACATTTGGCACTTCCACCGAACCAGGGATCAAATATTCCGCCAGATTGGTTGATTGCGGCTGCGCCTGGTCGTCCCAGATCATTTTTTCGTACATCGCGAAACCGATGCCGTGGGCAGCACCGCCGGCCACCTGGCCGTCGATGACCAGCGGGTTCACCATCACCCCACAATCATGGGCGATGACGTAGTTTAGAATTTTCACGTCGCCGGTGCCGCTGTCTACCTCGACCTCCGCTACGTGGGCACCATTCGAAAATGCGAGACCGTCGATCTGTTCCGCAACATGGGCTTCAAGTCCTGGCGTTTCCCCGCC
>CAJWUK010000335.1 GCA_913047365.1 uncultured Alphaproteobacteria bacterium
GGATGCGGCGTGTGCTCGAACCGATATATTTCTTCCCATTTCAGTTCGAGGTACCCGTCGATCAGATCGTTGGGGAACACATCGCCTTGGGTCAGGAAGTCTCGGTCGGCATCCAGCGCCTCGCAGGCTTCGCGCAGGCTGTGACTGACCGTCGGCACGCCCTGCAATTCTTCCGGCGGCAGATCGTACAGGTTTTTGTCCATCGGATCGCCTGGATGGATTTTGTTCTGAATACCGTCCAGTCCCGCCATTAACATCGCGGAAAACGCGAAATACGGGTTGGCCGACGGATCGGGGAACCGTACTTCGACACGTTTCGCGTTTGGTGACGTGGCGTAGGGTATGCGGCAGGAAGCCGACCGGTTTCGCGCTGAATAGGCCAGCAGGACAGGCGCCTCGAAACCGGGGATCAGACGCTTGTAGCTGTTGGTCGATGCATTGGTGAACGCGTTGAGCGACTTGGCGTGCTTGATGATGCCGCCGATATAGTAAAGCGCGGTTTCGGACAGATCGGCATAGCTTGAACCGGCAAAGGTCGGCTTGCTGTCCTTCCAGATCGACTGGTGGACGTGCATGCCGGTGCCGTTATCGCCGAGGATCGGCTTTGGCATGAAGGTTGCCGTTTTTCCATAGGAGTGGGCAACATTATGGACGCAGTATTTATATATCTGCACCCAGTCCGCGACATTCAGAAGCTCATTGAACTTGATTCCAAGTTCGTTTTGGCTCGGCGCGACCTCGTGATGGTGCTTTTCCACCGTCACCCCCATTTCGCCGATCACCGTCAGCATTTCAGCCCGCAGATCGGTCATTGAATCGACCGGCGGAGTGGGGAAGTAGCCACCCTTCGGTCCCGGGCGATGGCCGATATTGCCACCTTCCAGAACGGCGCCGGCATTGTAGGGACCTTCTTCTTCGTTCAGTGCATAGAAATTGTGGTTCTGCGTGACATCGAAACGGACATCGTCAAAGACGAAAAATTCCAGTTCAGGCCCAAACACCGCTGTATCGCCGATACCGGTCTGCTGCAGATAGTTCTGCGCGCGTTTGGCGGTCGAGCGTGGATCGCGGCTGTATGGCTGGCCTGTGCTCGGTTCCAAAACGTCACAGAAAAGGATCAACTGTTCCTGCGCGGCGAAAGGATCCATGACGGCTGTTGAACAATCCGGAAGCAACGTCATGTCCGATTCATTGATGTCTTTCCATCCGGCGATGGAAGAGCCGTCGAACATGATGCCGTCGGTCAGCATATCTTCGTCGACGGTGCCCACTGCCTGGGCAGTGTGCTGCCATTTGCCGCGGGGGTCGGTGAAACGGAAGTCCACGAACTTCACGTTGTTTTCTTCAATCATCTTGAAGACGTTTTTCATATCGTCCGCCATCGATTTATTCCTTTCTGTGACGTGCGTTATTCGTTTGCTCCCGGCGAGATCGGCACCGGCGGTCAATGCCGGATACGCTTGAGGCGCATAGTTTTTTGGTCAGATCGCCTCTGCGCCCTTTTCTCCGGTCCGGATGCGCAGGGCTTCTTCGATGTTCGAAACGAAGATTTTGCCGTCGCCGATCCTTCCAGTATGGGCCGCTTGCTGGATGGCTTCTACCGCGTTTTCCAAGAGATTGTCTTCGATAACGACTTCGATCTTCACCTTCGGCAGAAAATCGACGACGTATTCGGCGCCCCGATAAAGTTCCGTGTGGCCTTTCTGGCGGCCGAAACCCTTCGCTTCCGTGACGGTAAGACCCTTAACCCCGACATCGTGGAGGGCTTCTTTAACCTCGTCCAGCTTGAAGGGTTTGATGATCGCCTCAATCTTTTTCATAGCCTTTGCGCGCCCCTTTTACGTCGGCGGGTGATGTTTCTTAACTGCCGACCATTCTGGTTGCAGGATTCGTGCCAACTCGGGGAAGCTTTGTAAAGCATGGAATTCCTTACTTTCCGCTCATGTCTGGCGACAGGTAAATTGCCTAATTTTTAGGCATGTCGATGATCTATTGTGCAAATCCTGGCGCTTGCGCCGGAAAAAAACCGGTTGAACACTTTCGGAACCGGGTACTGAATTTTGTATAAGAGGGCAGAAAATACTGGTTGCAACCATTCTTCAAAGCAAAGGCGGC
>CAJWUK010000336.1 GCA_913047365.1 uncultured Alphaproteobacteria bacterium
CGGATACGAAGAAAAAATTGCCGGTGTTGGTTTCCGCAACATTACCGTCGCCATCAAGCATCAGCGGAATGGCGGAGGGGTTGGTCTGCTTGATCTCCAGCGCTGCCTGCACTTGGTTCATCCGGCTAAGAACCTTAGCCTTGGGATCAACGCTGTGGGGCGCGGTGCGGCGGACGCCGGGGGTGACCAGGTTCCACCCGTTCACATAGCCACCGGCGAATTGTTCGAATTCAATTTCGGCACAGAACATGGCCACCAGGTTTTTGGACGCATGGCCCATGGCGTTGTCACCCCGCGTGATCACATGCCACAGCGCGTAATCGCTGTCTTTGTCCAGGCGGCCAAGATTGCGGTCTAGCGTCTCCAACGTCGCCGCCGTCAGCTCATCACGATTTAACCCTGGATCGATCCGCACATAGGCAAGCGACCGGAACAAACGGTCCAGATGTTCGTCCAGGCGGAACAGGCTGTGGCCAAAGGTTCTTGTCACTTCGTAAACGCCGTCTCCGCCGAAGAAACCTCTTTCGGTTACCGGGACCTGGGCCTCCTGTTCGGGAACTAAATCCCCGTTCAGATAGATAATGTTTTCAATGCTCATACCTTTAGCTTAGCGCCAGTCCAGCCCGTCAAGCAAAGAGGGAAGATTAGAGGCTAATATTACACGGCTTCCGGCGGGAAATTTTTCCTCGACGACATCGGAACAGCTCAGGCTTCAATCGAAATATAGCCGTGTCGGATTATCGACGAGAATCTTTTTCAACGTCGCGGCATCTCCGGCCATTTTGGCGATTAGGTCAATCAGGTCGCCGTCATTGGGCGTGCGGCCAGGCTCGAAGATGTTGCCATGGGGCCAGTCGCTGCCCCAGATGACGCGATCGGGTGCCGCCGCGATGACCTCCTGACCAAATGGTACAACATCGGTGAACGGCAGCTCCGGCGCGACGGTTGCATCCTTCCGCTCACTTACCTTGTTGATGCTGGCGATCTTGGCCCAGAAACGGTCGTCCTTCAGCAGATCCAGCAGAATTCGGAAAGCGGGCTGATCCAGTCCGGCGGATGGTTTAGACCGCGCCAAATGATCGACCACGGTAGGGATAGGGATAGAGCGGATGAACGCCTCGTTATCGACGAAGTGATCGGCCTCGACATGCAAGACCAGCGACCAACCGAGTTTTTTCATCCGCGGGATGGCATGGGCAATCATATCGACGCTGCCCGGCCGGTCGGACATCAAGGAAAAACGCGCGCCCCGCGCACCGGCTGCCTGCAGACGCTCGAGCTCTGCATCGCTCGTCTTGTTGTTGAACCGCACCACCGCCCGCATCGTGCCTTCGGACCGGGCAACCGCATTAAGGATCGCCGAATTGTCGAACGCATGAACGGTCGGTTGCACCGCCACACCGCGCGAAAGCCCGACGATATCAGCCATTTTACGATAGTTCTCGTACGGCCCGCCCGGCGGAGTGTAGCGCCGCGTCTCCGCGAACGGAAATTTATCCGGCGGCCCGAAGATATGAAAATGCGCATCGCAAGCTCCTTCCGGCAACACGGTGGCAGGCGTACGCGTGTTGGGATCGGACGGGAGCGAATAGGGCGGATATGCGACCAAGGCACAGGTTTCCGGCACTATTGTTAAGTATCCGGATCCTATCCGAACGGTTTTGGGAGACCAAACAGGAGGTTTTGCGAGACCAAAAAAGAGCCGCCTGCAGGTCTACAATGCCTGCCCTTGTTTGGCTTCGGCGGCAACTTCACGGAATACCCTGTCGGCAATCAACATGGCTTCGCGAACCGTCGGCACCCCGATATAGCCTCCGAGGTGCAGCAGCGCCTCCGTCAGCTCTTCTTCTGTCCAGCCGAGATTGAGGGCGAAACGAAGATGGATTTCCAGCTCAGGCCAGCATTGATTACACACGTCGGACGACAGGGTGATCATCGCCCTTGTCTTGTGGTCCAGTCCAGGGCGCGTCCACAACATTCCGAAAACAGCCTCGGTAGCATAGTCGGCAAACGTCTCCATCACTGGTCCGGTGTAGACGGTCTTCGCCATTTTTTCGGCCATTGCCGGCCCCATCACGTCAAGGCGGGCGGCTGCACCCTTTTCATATGTTTC
>CAJWUK010000337.1 GCA_913047365.1 uncultured Alphaproteobacteria bacterium
GGAGACAGTCTGGTTACCATGCAGAACGCCCGCGCCCTGCACCGAATGATGAACCTCCTTAAGCAGATGGAGCCGATTGATGTCGCGGCCTAGTTCCGGACACGAAGACATTGTCGGCCGCTACGTCAACATCACCAGCAATGGCGTCGCTTTCCGCATCTTTTACGAAGAAGCGGGTGAGGGCGTACCGCTGATCTGCCTGCACACTGCCGGTACCGACAGCCGCCAGTTTCGCCATGTGCTGAATGATCCGGATGTCACATCCAAGTGCCGCGTCATCGCCTTCGACATGCCCTATCACGGCCGGTCCAACCCGCCGGATGACTGGTGGCTAAAAAAATATCTGCTGACAACCGACACCTATCTAAACCTTATTCACGACTTCTGGCTGGCACTCGGGATCGATCGCCCCATCGTGATGGGCTGCTCCATGGGAGGCGCCGTGACCCTTGGCGTGGCCGCCCGCTATCAGGAGGAAATTACCGGTATTATCGGGCTTGAAAGTGCGGCGTTCGCCGAAGGGCGCGATAACGACTTCCTGCATCATCCTGCCATACACGGCGGCGAGCTGGCAGCCAGCTATACCTACGGTCTGAACGCGCCGTCATCGCCCGAAGCCGGGTGCCGCGAAAACTGGTGGTACTACAGCCAGGGCGGCCCAGGCGTATACAAGGGCGACGTCTATTTCTACTGCGAAGACTGGGATGCCCGCGAAGAGATCAAATCGATCGACACCAACCTGTGCAAGGTGTCCCTACTGACCGGCGAATATGACTATTCGGCAACGCCGGAAATGTCGCGCGCCGCGCATGAAGCCATCACCGGATCGCGCTTTACGGTAATGGAAGACATCGGCCATTTCCCGATGATCGAGCATTACGAACGATTCCGACCCTATCTGCTGACCGAACTGGAACAAATGGTTTAGAAGGGCTTCCCGCCCTCAGCCCTGTCCGGCAATCAGCCTGTCGACCAGCTTTCTCGCTTGGATTGTCGGCACGTCGGCGGCAATATCCACCTGCGGGACATCGGGGCCGTGGTTCCTGATGCGCTGCTGCGCTTCGACCATGGCGACATCTTCCAGAAACACCTCGCGGATGCCGGCCATCGTTTTGTGAATTTCCGGATCGTCTAGAGAAAAATCACGCGCCGATACCCAGAAATGGTGGCAGGTCGTGGGCGTTTCGGGCGTGATGCCGTGGGTGTTGAGCATTGTCCAGGCGCGGTCGCGGTTACCGTCGAACACGCCGCTGCCGAGCTCCGCCACACCGGCATCGAAGGTGATGATCCCCGCCCGCGGCGTATAGGCCCATTCGACCCAGACATCCGCATTGCCGTTTATGCCCGATGCCCGCGCGAAGATCGGCGGTGGGTCGCTGTCGGCCATGCGCCTATGATTGCGTAGTATGTCGCCGTCGCGGCTGATCTTCGGGCTATGGCGAAGCGATCCGTCGTTCCCCAGCGTATCGGGATGCACGAAACGGGAATGGGTGTTGTCCAGCTGAATGTCGATCAGCGCCTGATAGTGGCACCGGACGTGGAAGCGGTCGCCGACAGCCTGCCAGTCGGGCGCATCGTGCCAATAGGTATCCGGCAATATGGCCTCATCTGCCTCTTCCGGATCGCCCATCCAAATCCAGACCCAGTCGTTTCGTTCGACTGTCGGGTAACGGCGCACACGGGCGTCGGGCGGTACCCGGTCCTGGCTGGGCACATCAACGCAGTTTCCATCGGGATCGAATGTCAGGCCGTGATAGCCGCATTGAAGACCGGTTTCAATGACCTTGCCTACCGACAGCGGCGCATGGCGGTGGCAGCACCGGTCTTCGAATGCCACAGCCGTTCCCCCCGCCGCCCGCCACAACACCACCGGCTCTTCCAGCAGCTGGCGCGCCAGCGGCTTTTGGGTGATTTCATTCCCCCAAGCGGCGACATACCAAGCGTTGCGCAGATACACAGGGCTTCTCCACGATTGGAAACTCGGTGTGAAACACTCGCGCTAAAACGCCACAAAAATCAAGGGCCGGCAAGCCGGCTGGAACCGGAAGCAGAAAAATTCAAATTTCGGGCAAAAAAAATGGCCTCAGCCGCCCCCGGCATTCGGCCT
>CAJWUK010000338.1 GCA_913047365.1 uncultured Alphaproteobacteria bacterium
CGGATATACTCTGGTGGTCAACCGCGCCAACCGGATTTACGCTGGTAAGCTGGCTTTCGAGGAAACGGCCTACTGAATTGCCCGCAGTTCCGGCGACCGCGGCCCTAATATCGATTACCTGGCCAGCTCTGTGGAAAAGCTGGATGAAATCGGCATTGAAGACCTCGCCCTATACGCCCTGCTGAGCCGCAACCGGGAAATCGGCTGAGCCTGCGCCGTTGGCAGCCCGCCGCGAAGGCATTAAAAGCGGGAGCGGAATTAAGGGAGACACAGGGATGAAACTGATCAGCTATCGCCACAAGGGGCGGGAAACCTACGGTGTGGTCAAGGATGGCGGGATTGTGGATATGAGCACCCGTCTGGACCATCCCAGTCTGAAGCAGGCCATCGCCGGATTGTCTGTGAACGAAATGGAACGGCTGGCGTCGAGCGCCTCTGCCGATGTCGCTCTCGAAGATGTTGAACATATGTTCCCGATCACCACGCCGGAAAAAATATTCTGCATCGGGCGAAATTATCGCGCCTATCACGAAGTGCTCGAAGACGGCGGGCCCAAATGGCCCAGCATTTTCCCCCGCTTCGCGTCCGGCTTTGCCGCCCATGGCGAAGGGATCGTCCGGCCGTCGGTCTCCGAACAACTAGATTACGAAGGCGAGATCGGTGTGATCATCGGCAAGTCCGGCCGTCACATTCCGGAAGAAAATGCGCTGGATTACGTCGCCGGCTATACGATCATCAACGAAGGCAGCGTCCGTGACTGGCAGTCCAAAGGCACGCAGAACTGCCCCGGAAAGAATTTCCACCGGTCGGGCTCCATCGGACCCTGGATGACCACGCGCGACGAGGTCGACGATCTGGATGCGCTGCAGATCAAAACCACCGTCAACGGCGAGACCCGCCAGGACGGCGGCAGTGACATGATGATCTTCAAGATTCCGTTCGTGATCTCCCATATCTCGAAATTTACTTGGCTGGAGCCCGGCGACATGATCGCCACCGGTTCGCCCGGCGGCAGCGCAATCGAAAGCGATCCGCCCAACTGGCTGAAACCGGGCGAAGAGATCAGTATCATGATCGAGCCTTTTGGCACGCTAACCAACCCCATCGTCGCGGAATAGGGAAAGACCCATGCGCCTCGCCAGCTTTTACATCGGTGAACATATCGGTTTTGGCGCCGTTACAGACGATGGGGTGATCGGCCTGACAGGCCGTCTTCCCGGCCGTCAGCAGACATTGCGCGAAGTTCTGGAAGCCAACGCGCTGGGCGAAGCCCGCGCCGCGATCGAGGGCGTCGAACCGGATTACCCGGTCGACAAGATCAGGTTCGCCCTGCCGATCCCCGATCCGGAGAAGATTTACTGCGTCGGCCAGAACTACCGCGCGCATATCGACGAGATGGGGTACGAAGTCCCGGAGTATCCCAGCATCTTTTCCCGCTATCCCCGCACCTTCGTGCCCCATGGCGGCCAGATGGAAATGCCCACCGGGTCCACCGATTTCGACTATGAGGGCGAAATGACCGTCGTCATCGGCCGGCCCGCGCGCAACGTATCGGAGGCCGAGGCGCTGGATTACGTTGCAGGCTACACCATCGCCAATGACGGTAGCGTCCGCGACTGGCAGAAACGCGGCCCTCAGGTCGCGCCGGGTAAGAACTGGGAACGGTCCGGCATGCTGGGCCCGTGGATCACCACCGCGGACGAAGCCGGTAATCCCGCGAACATGACCCTGACCACCCGGATCAACGGCGAGGTCCGCCAGCAGGGAAGCACTGCGGACCTGGTTTTTTCCGCAGCGCATCTAGTCAGTTACATATCGAGCTTCATAACCCTAGCACCGGGCGACATGATCACCACGGGCTCGCCGTCCGGCGTCGCGGTCGGGTTTGATCCGCCCAAATGGCTGGTGCCCGGCGACAAGGTGGAAATCGAAATCAACACCCTCGGCACACTGGCCGCAGAGGTCGCAACCTTCTAGTATGTGAACCGCTCACGCATTATCGCGTCGGGCCCGTCCCTCTAACCGCACTTTGAATAGTCGCAGGCCGTGCAGGTATCGCAGCCTTCCTGGCGCAGCAGGGCGGCCTGGC
>CAJWUK010000339.1 GCA_913047365.1 uncultured Alphaproteobacteria bacterium
GGTTGAGAACGAAATCCTCCACTTCGGAGCCGTCATCGTTGTAGCGCACGTCGTTGAACAGGTTCACGCCGAGGCCGGACCGCTTGATTGTTTTGAGAAACCGGGCCGGGATGATCCGGTCGGTATCGATATTGTGACCCGCCATCGGCGCAGCGACGCCGGAAAAGGTATCGAATTTTTTCATTTTCCGTCTCCCTTATTCGGCCGGAGCCAGCTCGCGCACGTCAGCGAGATGCCCGGTCACAGCGGCCGCAGCCGCCATCGCCGGGCTGACGAGATGGGTGCGCCCGCCGGGACCCTGACGGCCCTGGAAATTGCGGTTGGATGTGGAGGCTGAGCGTTCGCCCGGTTCCAGCATGTCGCCGTTCATGCCGAGACACATGGAACATCCGGGTTCCCGCCAGTCGAAGCCGGCCTCTGTAAATATCTGGTCCAGCCCTTCAGCTTCAGCCTGTTCCTTGATCAAGCCGGAACCCGGCACAACCATCGCATATACGCTGTCGGCCACCCTACGGCCCTTGGCCACTGCCGCAGCGGCCCGCAGATCTTCTATCCGCGAATTGGTGCAGGACCCGATGAACACCTTGTCGACGTGAATATCGGTCAATTTCATTCCAGCCTCGATGTCCATGTATTCTAGCGCGCCTTCGACGGTCTGGCGTTTCGCCTCGTCGTCGATGTCCGCAGGGTTCGGCACTTTACCACCGATGGGCCCAACCATTTCCGGGCTTGTGCCCCAGGACACGTAGGGTTCGATATCGGCGGCATCGAGTTCGACCTCTATATCGTAGATCGCGCCGGGATCGGATTTAAGCGTCTTCCAGTACTCGACAGCTTGTTCCCAGGCAGCACCCTTCGGGGCCATGGGACGGCCTCCGAGATAATCGAATACCTTCTGGTCGGGCGCGACAAGGCCTGCCCGTGCTCCTGCTTCGATCGACATATTGCAGACTGTCATTCGGCCTTCAACTGACATACCCTCGATCACGCTGCCGGCATATTCGATGACGCAGCCCGTGCCGCCGGCGGTTCCGATCTTGCCGATGATGGCCAGGATCACGTCCTTCGCGGTGACGCCGCCGCGCAGCTGGCCATTAACGGTTATCCGCATGTTCTTGGAGGGTTTCTGCAACAGCGTCTGGGTCGCCAGCACGTGTTCGACCTCGGACGTGCCGATGCCGAAAGCCAGCGCGCCGAGCGCACCGTGGGTAGCGGTGTGGGAATCGCCGCAAACCAACGTCAGACCCGGCTGGGTGAAGCCCTGTTCCGGGCCAATCACATGAACGATCCCCTGGCGCACATCGAGAAAATCGATAAAAGGAAGGCCGTATTCCCTCGCGTTCTTTTCCAGTAACTCGATCTGGATGCGCGATTCCTCATTCTCGATACCATCGGCACGGCCGGCTGTGGGCACGTTGTGATCGGCGACCAGCAGATGCGCGTCTGGCACCCGGACGGGTCGGTTGTTTTCGCGCAGCCCGTCGAATGCCTGGGCGCTGGTGATTTCGTGAATGATCTGCCTGTCGATATATAGGATGCAGGTGCCGTCATCCTTTTCTTCGACCAGGTGCGTTTCCCAGATCTTGTCATACAGGGTTTTGGGTTCGGCCATATCTTGTTTCCCTTTCATCCCGTCCGGTCGCGTTTGCCGCGATCAGGACCCTTTCTTTTCCTCTTCCGCATTATCCGTTGCAGCCGCTTCGGCCAGCGCTTCCTCTGGCGCGGCTTCTTCCCCTTCGGGTTCCGGCGGCGCCTGTTCCATGGCTTCGTCCTGCATCTCCACGGCTTCGGCCGCGGTTGCGGGCGCTTCCCTTGCGTCCCCGACCGCTGCCTCGCCTATGCGGCGGTCTACCTTTTCGGCGATCCGCGCGGACTTACCGCGACGCGAACGGAGGTAATAAAGCTTGGCCCGGCGTACAGAACCCCGGCGTACAACCTCGATCTTTTCGATCCGTGGGCTGTACAGAGGGAATACGCGTTCCACGCCTTCGCCATAGGAAATCTTGCGCACAGTAAAGGACGAGTTCAGACCGCGGTTGGACCGCGCGATTACCACGCCTT
>CAJWUK010000340.1 GCA_913047365.1 uncultured Alphaproteobacteria bacterium
CTGCAACAGGCTCGTCCCTTCAACAGCGATCATCTCGCCGGCACTGTCCAGGTTGGCCAACATATCGGTTGCCGACATATCGTGAATTGTTGCCACCGGTTCTGAGTCGGCCAGGATGTATGAGGTTTCCCGCGCGGTATAAACGGGATTGATAGGAACAGCCTGAGCACCGGCAGCGTGAACCGCAAACATGGCAATCGCCATATCAAGAGAATTTCCCATGAACAGCGCAACCCGTTCGCCCCGAACGCCGATTTTGGTCAGTCGGTGAGCAAGAATGGCGACGCTGTTCAGATAGTCGCGGTAGGAAACGTCTGTTCCCGTGCAGGAAAGAGCGATTGCAGCCGGAGTATCCGCCGCCGCGTCGGCCAGCATGTGGACAACGGTTTCAGGGGTGAATGGGAGTTCGCCGCTGGGCGTCAACGGTTCAGCTTCCGTCGATAAGGATTGCCGCGCGACCTGAAACAAGGCCCTTTTCCAGCCGTTCATGAAGTGCTTCCGCCCCGTCCATATCGGCGGTTTCGGTAACCAGCGGCCAGACGTCACCCCGGGCGCACAAATTTAGCGCGTCGATCACTTCCTGCCGGGTGGCGTAGCGACTACCCATCAGCACCAGTTCCTTTTCCAGCATGGCGTGCGCGTGGGTGCTGAAGAGATTGCCGGATCCGCCAAGCGTGACCATTCGTCCGCCGCGGCCCAGGCACTGTACGGCGGTTTCGAGAGTTTCTGTGGATGAAACGAAATCGATCGAGATATCGACCCCGCCGCCGGACAGATCCATTAGCGCCTCGACGGCGTTGCCATCGCGCGGGTTGATGCATTCATCTGCCCCCGCCTGTCGGCAGGCATCGAACTTGTCTTCGGCGATATCGACGGCGATGACATGTGCATGGGCCCATTTGGCCAGCATCAGCATATGGATGCCGAGCCCCCCGCCTGCACCAAACACGGCAACGGTTTCGCCTGCCTTCACGCCGGCATGTCGGATAACTTTCACAGGCGTGGCAATTGCGTCCGTGATGACACCAACTTCCGCCGGGTGGGCCTTCCAGTCGAGGGCTGCGGGCAGTTTGACGAAATTCTTTGCCGGTAATTTTATCAGTTCGGCATACCCGCCGTTACAGGCGCGGCCGATATAGCCGCCGAAGTTTTCGCACAGCGTTTCCCGGTCGATGCGGCACCATTTGCAGACACCGCAGGTCAGATAAAAATAGGCCGTGACTGGATCGCCAATGGATATTTCCGTGACTCCCTCGCCCATGGCTTCGATCACACCCGTGATCTCGTGTCCGATGATGCGGGGATAATCGACCTTCGCTCGGCCCGCTTTTACGTGCTGGATCGTTAGCCCGGCCCCGCAAGAAATTACTCTCGCAACAGCCTCACCCGGCCCGGGAGCTGGATCAGGAACGGCTTCCAGAGAAAAGGGTTCTCCCGGTCCGTTCAATACCAGAGCTTTCATTAGCTATACGCCATCCCGCCATCCACAATGATGGACTGGCCCGTCATGAAACCGCTTGCGGGCGACGCCAGAAAGAGTGCGGTACCGACCAGGTCGCCGGTCTGTTCTATGCGCTTGATCTTCTGCATTTGCAGAACGCCAGACAGACTGGTCTCCGTCCGGCCGATATATTCGACCTCTGAATCTGTCATGCCGGGCAGGATGGCATTGCAGGTGATCCCCCGTTCACCTAGTTCGGAAGCCATGCACCGGGTCATACCCTGCACAGCCGCCTTCGATGTAACGTAGTGCATCAGCAGGGGCAGGCCGACAGGCACGGTCGAGGACGAGATATTGATGATCCTGCCATAACTGCCGGCTTCCATGTGCGGTACCACCAGCTTGGCGCAGATCCACGACCCTATCACGTTGACGTCCAGAACTTTCGTCCATTCATCACGGTCGATTTCCTCAAAGGGCGCCCGAGTAATTGAGGAAAAAATGGCCGCATTGTTGATCAGAACATCGATCCGGCCGAATTCCTCAATGGCCTGGCCGATCATGTCGGCGACGGATTGCTCGTCAGAGACATCGGTCTGAAT
>CAJWUK010000341.1 GCA_913047365.1 uncultured Alphaproteobacteria bacterium
ATTGCCACCTGAACGTCGCGGTCGCAATTGGACCCAGGAGAGACGATGACGGCGGCTTTCATCCGTCCAGATCGATCTCGAAGTTCTCTATGACGGTATTGGCGAGGAGTTTCTCGCACATGGCTTCCACCGAGGCGCGGGCTGCCGCTCGGTCGGATTCCGATAGCTCCAGCTCAATGTATTTGCCCTGCCGGACATCATTGATGCCGTGAAAACCAAGCCCGCCCAAGGCATGCTCGATAGCCTTTCCTTGGGGGTCCAGAACGCCATTTTTAAGGGTGATATGTACGCGAGCCTTCATTCCCTTCTGATTAGCGCAGGGCGGGCCGAATCTCACGCGGATTCAGCCAATTTGTATGATCCGTGTGTGAATATGTTCCGATAATCCTTCAAACGACCGTCAGTAATGCGGCGGGGGCGGTTCGTCCGGTCCTCCGTCGCCGTCGCTTTCTTCCAGTTCGCTCAACCGTTCGCGCAACGAATTAAGCTTTTCGGTCAGGTCCGAAATCTCGGCAGCCTGACGTGCCACAACGTCGCTTAATTCTTCGATGGTCTGGTCCTGATGCGCTACTGTAGATTCAAGCGTATCCAGCCGGTTTTTCCGCAAGGGTGTTTCCGTCACTTGCTTTTCTCCAGATCCTAGCGGAAACCGCCGCCACCATTGATGTAAACCGTGTCGGCGGTCATGAACTCGCAGGCGTTTGAGCACATGAAAAGCACCATTTCGCCGATTTCTTGAGGAGTGCCCATGCGTTTCATTGGCACATCGTCGGTCATACGCTGTTTAAGTTCGGGAGACGATATGTCCTGAAAGGCCGTATCGATCGGTCCCGGTGAAATCGACAGCGCCCTGATACCGCGATCCACAAATTCTCGGGCAACGCCCATGGTGAGCGTCACCACCGCGCCTTTCGCCGATGCATAGTGGGTGGAATGGCCTGGCCCGCCCCGCCGATGGGCCATGCTAGCAATATTCACGATCACGCCGTATTCTTTTTCCAGCATATGTGGCAGCACCGACTGCATGGTGTTGAAGATGCCGTCCACGTTCAGGGCATAGGTTTGCCGCCATAATTCGACGTTAATATCCAGAAACGACGACCGGCGTCCCGCAGCGCCTGCACTGTTTAGCAAAAAGTCGATTCCACCAAACACTTCAACACCGCGGGACACTGCAGTTTCCACCGCGGCGCGGTCAGTCACATCTACCTCGATAGCCTCGGCGCCGGCGTTTGAACTACGGACTATGGTTGCGGTCTCTTCCGCACCGTCGCCGTTGATATCGGTAGCGATGACGTTTGCGCCTTCCCGGGCGAAAATTTTCGCGGTGGCGCGGCCGATTCCGCTGGCCGCACCAGTAATGAGAATAGTCCGGTTCTGAAAATAGTTGGGCGTTTTGGGCATTCAGATATCCTCTCGCTCCCTGCGGAGTTTCGCGTCAAAGTAGGGCAGGCAAATTGCCGAACTGGAATTACGCCTGCAATCATACTATCTCAACCCCGTAAACCGGAGCGAACAAAGCATGTCCGGCGACAGGACGAAGCAGAACCTTCCCAGCCAGGCGGCCTCCGACGACGTATCGTCGTTTCTTGCCAAGGTCGCCGCGACACCCGTAGTGCATTCAGCCGGCGGTCGAGGACGGTTGTTATTCGCGTTGGATGCCACAGCCAGCCGCGAGCGGTCCTGGGATCAGGCCTGCCACCTCCAGGCTGAAATGTTCCATGCCACGGATGGTCTTGGAGGTTTGGAAGTTCAGCTCGTTTTTTTTCGGGGTTACGGCGAATGCAAATCCAGCCCCTGGGTATCGACCTCGGACGATCTAGTCCGCCGAATGACGAAGGTGCGGTGCCTCGGCGGCCGAACCCAAATACGCAAGGTTCTGCGTCATACTATGCGTGAAACCGACGAAAAGAAGGTCAATGCGCTGGTTTATGTCGGCGATTGTTTCGAGGAAGATATCGATCAGGTTTGCGATGTCGCGGGCGAGCTTGGCGTAAGGGGAGTTCCGGCCTTC
>CAJWUK010000342.1 GCA_913047365.1 uncultured Alphaproteobacteria bacterium
CGCCATTTCAGGAACGGTGATCGCAAAGTCTATTTCCTGACGGTCGAATTGTTCCGGCATCCGCCGGGCGTCGGTGGAGACAATGGAAAAACGTATATTCGGGGCTTGGGCATTGACAGCCTGCATAAGGGGCGCAAGCAGTGTCATCTGCGCATAATCGGTTGCGGCTATCGTGAAAATCGCCTCCGCCGTTTCCGGCGAAAAGTCGGAGGAGGACAGAATGGTGTCGATGTCCTGCAGGACCGCTTTTACCGGGGCAATCAACTCGACGGCACTTGGTGTCGGGCGCACACCCTGGCGCGAGCGGACGAAAAGTGGGTCATTGAATGCGAGGCGTAGTTTTTTTAAGGCACCGCTGACCGCAGGTTGCGACAAATTCAAACGGTTTGCGGCTTTGCTGACGCTGCGTTCGTCCAGCAGAACGTCGAGCACGATCAGGAGGTTTAGATCAATATTTTTGATATTCGCCAAATCAATAACGCCTATAAGAAATAGCGATTTGATTTATATTTAAACCTTTGACAATTTAACAGCAACCGGTGGCTGAACACATTTAGGTCAACCGGAAGTCAGCAACTACCGGCAAAAATAGGAGTTCCTCATGGATACGATCTCAGCCCCGGAAATCAACAATCCGGCAGATGCAGCCGGCGAATACCGCGAGATGCTCATTCGCCTTATGACCCGCCAGATTTACGCCGAAACCGCGACGGCAGAAGTATTCGGCCGAGCCATCAGCGCCGCGCCCAATTGGCAGGAAAAGGAACTCGCGGCGGAATTTGCCGCAGAAGAAGCCCGCCACAGCCGCGGTTTGTACGACCTGCTTACCGACCTTGGAGAAGATCCGGAAGAAATCATCGCTGGCCGCCCGGATGCGGCGGATTTCTGGGGCCTGGACCTCGATAACTGGCTCGATATTGCGGTATTCAACTTCACCGTTGACCGGGCGGGCAGTCACCAAATTATGGAATATCGGGAATCCAGCTACATTCCTTGGGGCTTAAGCCAGGAAGAGGTGCTGGAGGACGAAGAAGATCACTACGACAACGGCGTCGAAAACCTAAAACAGTTTGCGAAGGACCCCGCAAAACTGGCCGAATTCCAGGAGGTCTTCGACCGCGTCATGCCAAACTGCCTGAAGCGCGCCTTCGGCCGCCTGGAAGGGCCTGACAATGATTTTTGCCTGCAACATGGCCTGAAACGCAACAAGACCGAGGACATTGTCAACAGGTACCTCAAAGAGATGCATGGGCACATGGAAGGGACCGGCCTTATGTTCCCGCCGATGTCTGCGTTTGAAGCAATTAACTGCGAGCTGGCGGACAGCACGCGCGAAATCCTGATGTCGCTACAGCGCTGATTGCGCCGCAACAAACGAATAACCGCCGACCTGTTTTCTGGGTCGGCGGTTTTTTAATTTTAGAGACGGATTAATTCAATGATTACAGAATCTAATGACGTTATTCTCGATCATAAGTTTAATGCACTTAAGGTCGATATATCTGATCGAATTCTCACTATCACGCTTAATCGCCCGGAACGTCTGAACACGTTCGACGAAGGCATGAAAGAGGATTTCCGCTGGATCGAACGGCGGATCGAAGCGAACGACGATATTCGCGTCATCATCATCAACGCAGAGGGCGAAAAGGCCTTCGGTGCCGGGGCAGACGTTTCCTGGTTCGAGCAAGACTTCCCGACCGAGCGTTTCCGGATCGAATACCGCTGGATCCATGACTTTTTCGACCGTCTAGAGCGGATTGAAATTCCCGTTATCTGTGCCGCCCAGGGTATCTGTGCCTGTGGTGGGCTTGAATTGGCGATGTCGTGCGATTTTCGCATCTGTTCAGAAGACGCCAGGTTCGGTTTTACCGAAGGCAATATCAACCTGATCCCCGGTTCCGGGGGATGTTCGCGTCTGATACGCATGATCGGCCCCGGCTGGGCCAAAGAACTGGTGCTGGCTGGTGAATTTATCAATGCCGAAAAGGCAGCTCAGCT